>JAKJFO010000226.1 GCA_022704885.1 Candidatus Rifleibacteriota bacterium
GCCGCCGCTCTCTCGAAAAGATCAAGATCCGCTCGCGTGAAGGAACCGAGCACATCTTCAACGCCAGATTGAGTTCGTTCAAGGATTGCGACAACCAGACCCGTATCATGGCGATGTTCGAAGACAGAACTGAAGAGATTTTCATCAAGACCCACCTTGAAGCCATCAAGAAAGAACTCGCCGAACTGCAAACCAGCTTTGAAAAAGTATCGCTCGAAAATCGCGAAAATCACCGGATGTTCGAAGAAATGCAGAAACTGGCAAATGATCGCGCCGTAGAAATCGAGCTGCTCAGCCACAAGATCAAAGCCCTGAAAGCCGAAGAAAGTAACGCCAGCAATCAGATTGCCAGCCTGATGAACGAACTGGCCGCGCTCAAATCAACCAATGACCAGCTTACTTCCGAGCTTGAATACAAGCAGATAATCCTCGACGAGATTTCTGAACTGGTGAATGTCTGCACTGAACTGGATGCACTTACCACTCTGATCGAAAAGAAAGCCCAGGAACTGTTCAAGCTCGACAATACCTGCCTGCACATCTTCAAGACAGAAGACAGCCAGAATCGCCGCAACGAAATTCTCGACATCAGAACCGCCTCACCGCGGCTTCTCGATATACCCCGCAATAACCCGGAAGCTCTCAATCCAGTGCTCAACGAAGGCCGGCCGGTAATGATCAACGCCCAGATAACCCCTGAAAAGTCAGCCTCGATGGAAATCACCAATGGTTCGATGCATCGCCTTACCGCTTATATTCCGGTGCGGCATCAGGGCAAGGTTCTTGGCATGATGATGCTCGAAAAATTTGGCAGAGAAGAAAGCTCAGAAACGACCATCAACATGGTCAGCTACTATCTCAAACATGCCTCTGCCGCCATCAAAAACGCTGTCTCATTTCGCGAATCGCAAAACAAGAATGACCGCATGCACAAAAGCATTACCCGGCTGTATACGCAGCTCGACAGTATCAAAGCAATGGTGTTTTCGCGGCCGAATGAAGAAGAACAGCCATTTTTCAAGTTTCTTTGCGAATTTGCCAAGATCACTCAGGCAAAAGACATCATGATGGTGCGCTTCAGCAACGATGGCAGCAGCGAAACCTGCTCCCGCGTCGATCGTTCACGCCAGCTCGGCCTCAATCAGCATGAACTGGAACTCGCCCAGACCATTCAAAAGAACCCGCGGCACAAAGCCACACTGGAAATGGCCGAAGACGAAACTGTCTGCGCCGCCTACCCGCTGCAACACGAAAACCGGCTGTTCGGAGTGGTAATGTTATATCATGCCAGCGAAGCCAGCATGCCCAACGAAACCATTATCGAATTCTGTGTCAGACTTCTGCGTGACCGACTGGCGCTCTTCACCCTCAACGAAGAAAAAGAAATCTGGGAAACCTTTTACCACGACAATCTGTCAGCCTGATAATCAGGCTGTCGCCGTATAAAACCAGATAGATAAGGTCGCTGAGACCGGTCAGACTTTGTAGTAGCCTCTGTACCAGTCGATGAACCTCGACACTCCGATCTCAAGAGAGGTGTTCGGGGCGAATCCGATGTCGCGCATCAGATCTTCGACATCGGCGCAGGTGGCCGGCACGTCACCGGGCTGCATCGGCAGCATTTCCATAACCGCCTTTTTGCCGACCTTCTTTTCGATGATTTCGATGAATTTCAGCAATTCTACCGGCTTGTGGTTGCCGATGTTGTAAAGGCGATAAGGCGAACGGCTGCTGGCCGGATCAGGTGCATCGCCATTCCAGTTTTCATCTGGTGTCGCAACCCGGTCACAGACTCTGACAACACCTTCGACGATGTCATCGATATAGGTAAAGTCGCGCTGCATCTTGCCGTTATTGAACACCTTGATCGGCTGTCCCTCGATAATCGCTTTGGTAAACATGAACAGAGCCATGTCGGGTCGGCCCCAGGGACCATATACCGTGAAAAAGCGCAACCCGGTCACCGGCAGGCCATAGAGATGTGAATATGTATGGGCCATCAGCTCGTTTGCCTTTTTGGTAGCAGCATAGAGCGACACCGGGTGGTCGACGTTGTGATGAACCGAGAACGGCATGCGGGTGTTCGAGCCATAAACCGAGCTCGATGAGGCATAAACCAGGTGCTCGACCCTGTTGTGGCGGCAGGCTTCGAGAATGTTCATGAAGCCGGCAATATTGGCATCGATGTAGGCGCGCGGGTTTTCGATACTGTATCTGACACCGGCCTGGGCAGCGAGGTTGATCACGCGATCGAAACGATGTTCGGCAAAAGCCTTTTCGACAGCAGCGCGGTCGCTAAGATCGGCCTTGATAAAAACGAAGTTCTGGTGGTTACGCAATATGTCGAGGCGGTCGGTCTTCAGCTTTACATCATAGTAGTCATTGAGATTGTCGAGGCCAACAACGTCGTCACCGCGTTTAAGAAGGTAAATACTGAGATGAAAACCGATAAAACCGGCGGCACCCGTGACCAGAATCTTCATGTTAACTGCTCCTGCGTTTTTTTTTGATAGTATCTTCTTTTTGCCTGCGCTGCAAGTTCGATTCTGATTTTTATGCTATACTTCCGGCAAGCAGAAATTACCGAAAAGGAGACAGGAATGATGCAATCATCAAACCGGGCATTTCTCTCAGGAAATGCTGCTATCGCCCGTGGGGCCTGGGAAGCCGGCGTCAGATTCGCCTCAGCTTATCCGGGTACCCCGTCGACCGAAATTCTCGAGTATTGTGGTACATACAACGAGATAGACGCCCAGTGGGCAGTTAACGAGAAGACGGCCATGGAAACGGTCATCGGGGCCTGCTATGGCGGGGCAAGATCGCTGTGTGCCCAGAAGCACGTCGGCCTAAACGTGGCGGCCGACCCGTTTTTTACCGTCGGTTATACCGGGGTAAACGCCGGACTCGTCATAGTTTCTGCCGATGATCCCGGCATGCACAGTTCGCAGAACGAGCAGGACAACCGCTACTACGCAATGATGGCCAAGATTCCGATGTTCGAGCCTTCCAACAGCCAGGAAGCGAAAGACATGACCAAAGCCGCCATCAAAATGTCAGAAGAATACGACACGCCGGTCATGCTGCGAACGACGACGCGAATCTCGCATTCAGAAAGCATCGTTACCCTCGGCGAACGCGAAACGGCGCCGGAGCGTGAGTTCGTGCGTGATATGGCCAAATACTGCGTGCTGCCCAACAATGCCAGACGACTGCATGTAAAGGTCGAAGAACGCCTCAAAAAGGTCGCTGAATACGGTAACAATTGCGAATTCAACCGCATCGAAGCAGGCGACACCAGGATCGGCATCATTTCTTCGGGTATCAGCTACTGTCATGCGCGCGAAATCTTCCCCAGCGCATCATACCTCAAGCTTGGCCTGACTTTCCCAATGCCGACCGGTCTGCTCAAAAAGTTTGCCGAAAGCGTTGAAACCCTGATCGTCATCGAAGAAAACGAACCTTTCATCGAAACTGCAGTTCGCGCACTCGGTATAAACTGTATCGGCAAAGACCGCCTGCCGGTCTGCGGCGAATTCAACCCCGATATAATTCACGAGTCGCTGAAAGAATTCGTCGAAAAGCCAATGCCGCAACTGACAAAAATGCCAGACGTCGAAATTCCCGTGCGACCGCCGGTTCTCTGCCCTGGTTGCCCGCATCGCGGCATTTTCTTCATACTGCGCAAGCTCGACTGCACTGTCACCGGCGATATCGGCTGCTACAGCCTTGGCGCCTTCGCACCGCACAATGCCATGCATACCATAGTCTGCATGGGCGCCTCGATCACCAATTCGCTTGGCATCGAAAAAGCCATGAAAGACAAAATCCATGGCAAGCTCGTCGCCGTACTCGGGGAATCGACCTTCATGCACTCCGGGATTACCGGCCTCATCGATACCGTTTACAACAAAGGCCGACACGTAACCATCATTCTCGACAACTCGATCACTGCCATGACCGGGCATCAGGAAAACCCGGCCAGCGGGCATACGCTCAAAGGCGAACCGGCAAAAGTTCTCGATTTCGAAGCGATCTGCCATGCCTGCGGCGTCACCAATGTTCATAGCGTCGATCCTTTCGACCTCAAAGCCGTTGAATCGACGATGAAAACCGCACTTGCCGACAGCGAGCCCTCGGTTATCATCGCGCGCCGCCCCTGCTTTCTGCTCAAGAGTTACAAACCCAAAGTGCGCCTGGTATCGATCAACCGCGACAAATGCGTTAAATGCGGCATCTGCTGGAAACTCGGCTGCCCGGCAATCGAAGTCAACCAGCAGGACGGCAAAACTCAGATCAATAAAGCCCTCTGCGTACATTGCGGGCTTTGCGCGGCAGTCTGCCGCCCCGGTGCCATTACCCAGGCGAAAGAGGAGGCATAAACTATGGCCAGAAATATTCTACTCTGTGGCGTCGGCGGTCAGGGAACCCTTCTCGCCAGCAACCTGCTGGCTGAATGTGCCATGGAAGCAGGCTTTGATGTCAAAAAATCAGAAATTCACGGAATGGCACAGCGTGGTGGCAGCGTAGTCAGTCACGTTCGTTTCGGCGAGCGCATCTGCTCACCGATCATCCGAAAAGGCGAATGCGACATTCTGCTGGCCTTCGAAGAACTCGAAGCCCTGCGCTGGACCGAATTCCTCAAACCCGGCGGACTCGTTATCAGCAACGCGCAGAATATTCTGCCCATGTCGGTATCAGCCGGTAACGCCAGATATCCACAGCATATCACCGAAACTCTCGCCAAAATTTCTGCCGATGTTATCTCGGTCGATGCAATTGGCAAAGCCCGCGAACTCGGCAATCAGAAGTGTCTCAACGTGGTTCTGCTTGGCGTGCTCGCCCGCCGCATCACCGAGATTAAACCTGAAGTCTGGCCCGAAATGATCAAGAAAATGGTGCCGCAGCGCCTGCAGGAACTCAACCTGAAGGCCTTCAGAACCGGCTGGGAACTCGCCTGATTTTTGCAAAAAAAGAGCCGGCAGTCAGCCGGCTCTTTTTTATATGCTTACAAACTCAGTTGCTGCGACGATTTTTGATGTTGGTAATCGCGGTTTCAAGCATTTTTTTGCCCTGTTCCGGGACATTCAAATTACGCAGATTGGCAAAAACCTGTTCTGCGTCTTTCGTTTTATTCTGCATCCAGAATACTTCCGACAACAACAGGGCAAATACCGGTTTCTGTTGATCACCAACCCGGTAAACCATTTCACCGCAGACGATTTCTGCGCGGTTATGCTGCCCCTCTTGCACGAGTCTCTGAACGTCGCCGATAATGCGACGTTCGTGCTCATTGAGATTCAACGGGAGCTTAAAGGGATCTATAGTCAACAGAGTGTTTCCGGTGCCATGAGGAATCGGGGAAGGTGGATTCATACCCGGCGTGGGCGGATGCGCCGAGGGCATTGGATCCGGGAAAGCCTGAGGATGACCGGGCGGCAGCTGGTTGGTTCCAGGCGCAGCACCCTGCTGAGAACCAGGCGGAACCGGCAGAATCGGCTGATGTGGGTCATGCGAAACCACCGGTGGAGTCGGCTGCGGTTGCACCGACTGGCGATTGCGCCGCGCACCGATAAAATAACCGGCTACCAGAGTGAAGAAAATCAGCCCGACAACAACACCGCCAGCAATAAGCTTTTTGTGGGTATCAGAAAGAGTTGTTTCTGCCCTGGCAACCGTCGGCTTTTTGGCTGCAGGCAGGGTGACACCCGGCGAACCATTCTTGAGCACCTTGTAAATTTTGATTTCACGCGTCGCGTTTTTGAGTTCCTGTGCTCCGAGATCGACAGCGCCGAATTCGTTGCGGTTCATCGCCAGATAAGTGGATTCAGAGATAAAAACATCATTGGTATCGGCAAAAGTCTGTATGCGCGCCGCAATATTGACCGGGTCACCAAAAAGATCGCCGTTTTCATCTATACCAACTTCACCAGTGTTTATACCAATTCTGAAGCGAACGATGCTGTCCGGGTTCATCATCTGGGCATTGCGCCCCTCAAGCTTGCGCTGAATCTCGATACCGGTCTGCACAGCGCTGGTTGGCGAATCGAAACGCACCATGAAACCATCGCCCATGGTTTTGACCATCACGCCGCCGCGCCTCTCCACGATGTCTGAAACGAATTTGAACATCTGATCGTGAAAAAGCTTCATTTCTTCGATAGTCTGCGAAGCCGAGCGTTTGGTATAGCCCTGCATATCGATAAAAACGATTGTCATCAGGCGGTTTTCCATAACAGCTCCTTGATCGTCGTCACACCTTCAATCGCTCGAGCAGGTCGCGAAGATTCTTCAAGCCGGGCGAATTCTCGGGAACTTCGTTGAGCGAACGCTGCAGCAGCTGAATTGCATCTGCCTGCTTTCCGCTCTTGACCAGTATCAACGCGAGGTTGTAATAAATTCCGGCATCACGGCCGTCGAGTTCGAGAGCCCGTGTGTATGCCTGGGCCGCCTTCTCGAAATCACCATTCTTCTGGCAGGCAAATGCCAGATTGGTGAGGTTGCGGGCATTTGGCTCCTGATATTTGAAACCCTCTTCGAACTGTCTGATTGCGTCTTCCCAGCGGTTGGCCTTGAGATACAG
>JAKJFO010000227.1 GCA_022704885.1 Candidatus Rifleibacteriota bacterium
CGGCTCCCCGGCAAAAGACAAAACGTTCTTCATTTCACTCAAGACCGAAGAAGCGCTTGTTGGTGAAGGCCAGCGCGAGATGAGCTTTCTGACACTGGGCTGGGCCATCTTCGGTGCTGCCGGCTTCGCCCTGCTGATGATGGCATTTTGAATAAAATGCATCCTGTTCAAGGCTGAAGCTTTTGCTAAAATAGTTACTGGATCAGAACATTGGACTACTGCGAGGCCTGAAGACGGGTTTGCTTTTTCGTAAGCTTGTGAGCGAAGCGAATCGCTGAAGAAAAAGCATCCCGGCTGAAGGCCGAAGCTTTTGTGTATAAGTGAGGAGTTGTCGAGAATTCATATGTTAAAAAAATTCTTCAGCTGCCGGGTCTGTCGTGGAATCACTTCGCTGCTGCTGGCTGCCGTCATCTGGCTGCCCAACGCGCACCGCTTTTTCGATCAGCCCGCAAGCAATTACATAGCGGGCGCCAAGGCGCCTCCCAAGGCCATGGCAATAGCCGGCCGCCACATCAGACTCTGGACCGATCCTGAACTGCGCAAGCTCGAACTCGAAAAAATGCGGTCGCGTAATGCCGAATGGGACTTCATGGCTCGCTGCTTTTTCGTATGGTCGCTCGCGAACATGGGATTGCGCGATCCTTCGCTTACTGCCACAGTGTTGCCGGTCATGGACAGCATCATCGACGAAACGATCAAACTTGAACAACAGCACGGCATTCATTTTTTTCTGATGCCCTATTCGCGCATATCTGAATTCAAGCTGCAGCCGGAACGCTCGATCTTCATCGATGGTGAAATCGCCCTGATGCTCGGCCTGCGCCGCCTGCTCGAAGAAAAGGAAGAATACAAAAAGCTGCACCGCGACCGCATCGATATCATGCTCGAACGCATGCAGAAAAGCCCGGTGCTCTGCGCCTAAAGCTACCCGGATGAGTCATGGCTTTTCTGCAACAGCATTGCGCTGGCCTCGATCAAGGTCGGCGACTACCTTGACGGCACTGACCACTCTGAATTCTTCGCGCGCTGGCTGGAAAGTGCCAAAGCAAACCTGATCGACAAAGAAACCGGACTGCTCGTATCTTCTTTCGATTTCGAAGGCAAAAGAATTTCAGATGGCCCGGAAGGCAGCACGATCTGGCTGGTGGCGCACTGCCTCAAGCTGCTCTACCCTGAATTTGCCGCCGAGCAGTACAACCTGGCAACAAAACACCTGAGAACCAGCATGGGCTATTTTGGCTACGCCTACGAATGGCCGGGCGGCACCGGGCATGACGACGTCGATTCGGGGCCGATCATTCCGCTGCTGAACCTGTCAGCCGGCTCTACCGGTCTGGCTTTTGTCGGCGCGGCAACCTTCGGCGATCGTGAATATCTCGCAGCACTCTACCGTTCACTCGAACTTGGCGCTTTTCCGGTTTACGACTCTCTTGGCGTCAGATACTGCGCCAGCAATACCGTCGGCGATGCCGTGCTGCTCTACTCGATGGCACTCGGCCCAGCCTGGGAAAAAATCATGAAAGGCAGGCCAGCAGATGAGTAACAGCAAATTCAATCCGTTCAAGGCAAAACTCTTTTCGGGCTGGGGTTTTCTGTCGCGTGGCCTGCTGATCATTGCCGTCTTCGTACTGCTGCATCTGCTCGGTCTGCGAGAATACACGAGCTTTATCAGCGGCACCACTTCAGGCAGCTTCGGCGACCTGCTCGGCGTCACTTACTTTATTCTCTATTCGCTGACGATATTCGTCGCCCCGGTTCTCATCATCGCGACAGCCTTCATGAAAATATTCAGCCGCTACGCCGGCGTCGAAGACTGACAAGGAGCTTATAAATGGCGAGTGATACGTTTAACTGGTATTCGCAGCTGATCAAGCCGAGCTGGTCGCCGCCGGCCTGGGTGTTTGGGCCGGTCTGGTCGGTGCTTTACGCTATCATCGCAGTATCGTTCGGCACTATATTTTATCGTGCGTATAAGCGCCAGATCCCGCGCAGCGCTGCCGTGCCCTTTGCTCTGAACCTTGTGTTCAACTTTGCCTTCACACCTCTGCAGTTCGGGTTGAAAAACAACCTGCTGGCTGCCATAGACATTCTATTTATTCTGGCAACGCTCATCTGGAGCATTCTGACAGCTTGGAAACACCTGCGCTGGGTAGCAGTTGTGAATATCCCCTACCTGCTCTGGGTCAGCTTCGCCACCTTATTGCAGCTCACCATCACCTGGCTCAACCGTTAATACCGCTACAACCGCATGCTTTGCAGTGTTTCTGACAGCGATTCTCGATGTGAATCCAATTTGCGATGTCCAGGTAACTCTCTCAAAAAATCTGCGGCAATCTGGATAATCAGCGGTTCCTGCTGTTTTTTCGAGGTTTGCTGAAATTTGCCGTATTGACAAAACGCTGGTTTATGAATATTCTTGATTCATCACGCAACTTATGGTTGTGTGTGCAGCCTCGACACCGGGAGGTACAAATTTATGACTGCAGGAATAAACAAAAGCTGATTTTTTAACAGCCCGTTTCCGTGCGTCTTCCGGTTGTGTGAGAGAATGCTCAAAGCAGACCCATAAGCTGTTATGCTGCACCCGATATTTGTTTCATGCACCGCGACGTTCCCGGTGTTCTGCCAGCCCTCTGACTGACATGCGACACCCTGACAATACAAAACAGGAACAATCAACAAATGCATTGTGAACTTAAAAACTACGGTTTCGGCTTCTTTCAGGAGCAGTTCCGCAGCGAAAACGATATAAAAATGGAAAACATCGCGCGGGTTCTCTCAGACTCGCATGAGATTTATCTGCTGCAAACCAGCAGTGGTGTCTGTCGCGGTTCGATGACCGGCAAAATGCGCTTCAGCGCAGAAAACCGGCATGACCTGCCGGCAGTCGGCGACTGGGTCGTCATCTCAAAACCCGATGCGCACAGCGCAGTAATCGAAGAAGTGTTTCCACGGCGCACCAGCCTGTGCCGCTCCGCCGTGCTGGCAAAATCAAGCAGCACCCAGGCCGACGTTCAGATCATCGCGGCAAACGTTGACCTGGTCTTCATCGTTATCGCTGTCGATCGCGATTTCAGCATCAACCGTATCGACCGCTACCTCGCACTGATTCTTGAGAGTGGTGCTATTCCGGCAGTTCTGCTCAATAAATGTGACCTGATCGACGAAGACACCTGGAAATCTCAGCAAAACCAGCTGTATAAAAGACATCCTGGTGTTGAAGTCATCGCGACCAGTCTGATCAGCGGTCTAGGGCTTGATCTCCTCAAAGCTGCGGTTGCGCCGGCGCAGACCTGCTGCTTCGTCGGTTCATCGGGCGTCGGCAAATCTTCACTGATCAATTATTTTGCCGGCGAAGAACTGATAACCACCTCAGAAATCAGCGAAGCCAACCAACGCGGCCGGCACACAACGACCAGCCGGAATCTGCACCTGCTGCCTTCCGGCATGCTGCTGCTCGACACGCCTGGCATGCGCGAAATCGCCATGCCAGACGCCAGCAGTGGGGTCGGCGAAGCGTTTGCCTTTATCGAAGAAATCGCTTTAAAGTGCCGCTTCACCGATTGCCGTCATGTCGATGAACCCGGTTGTGCAGTAATCGAAGCAATTGAGCGCGGAGAGCTTGATTACGAGACACTTAACAGTTATAAAAAACTTCTGCGCGAATCTGCCAGGTTTGAGAAAAAAATCAACGAAAAGCGCCGCAGCGAGCGCAGCTTCGGCAAAATGGTGCGCGAGGTTCTCAAAGTAAAAAAACAACTCAAAGGCTGCTGACAAGAGCAACTTTAGAAATTTGAGTATCCATCAACTAAGTGCGTAGGCGGGCATCTCATAAGCGTAAGCTTGTGAGCCGAGCACTCTTGACGTAAAGGCTCCAGCAATCGAGAAGCGGAGGAGGCGAATCGCTGGAGCGTTGAGATCCCGCCGAGAGCACGTGTATTAACACCAAAAGTTGACTAAGCTCAGTACACATTGTACGCTGTATGTCGATGCCTGCGAAGGCAGCGGCAATATATGCATTCGAGCTTTTAAGAGGAAACGGTTATGAAATGCCCAAATTGCGAAGGTTTTTTGAATGACGATACTCCGGTCTGTGAGAGCTGCGGATTCGACATACACGAATTCGACAAGGTTCTGACGATACCGGCAGAGCGTGACGGCCTGATCAACGACTGGGCTGGCTCCTTGAGCGAAGAAGCCTGCAGCCGGATCAAGGATCGGCTGCAGGCTTTCTGCGAACAGACCGGCATGGACTGCTGCCTGGTTACGCTCGAATCAGCAGCGCCGCGTTCGCCTCGCGAATTCGTATTCTGGCTGTTCAACCGCTGGCAGATTGGTGGCGACAGACACCTTGGCGTGCTGGTTCTGCTGTCGCTGGCCGAACGCCGCATCGAAGTAGAAGTCGGCAACGAGCTCGAAAAATACATCACCGATGACGAGGCCGCAGGCGTTCTCGAACATCATGCCGTGCCGTTTTTTAAAAAAAGCGATTACGACAACGGCCTGTATCACTCGCTCGACATGCTGGCACGCATTATCGAGCATGGCGTGAGCGAGGAGAAAGCCAATGCGGCAGCGAACTAACGCGCTATTATACAGCGTTCTCGTTTTCATGATACTGACGCTTGTCGGTAGCAGCTGCCTTGCCCGCAGCATGCCGGTTAGACGGGTTCCGCTCAATGATGAAATGGGCCTGCTCGACGATCAGATGGCGCTCGAAGTCAAACGCATAAGCCAGCTGCTCTATCGCGATTTCAAGAGCGAACTGGCTGTTCTCATCATGTTCGCCATCGACGACCGCCGCGTCGAGATCAAACCCGGCACCCGATATAAACACAAGTTTTCAGAAGCTTTCTGCACAGACCTGCTGACGATCAATGTCGTGCCGGAAATGCGTGCCGGCAGACCGGCGCAGGGCGTCTTCATGGCAGCGCGCGAAGTCGCCGCCGAAATCAGGCGCTTTGAAGAAGCCGGGGGGGCTTCAAGCAGCTCTTCTACTGGTGAAGCGCTGCCAGGCCAGAGCCAAAGCAGTTCAAGCCAGGGCAGCAATAACTACCGGAGCAGCTCAACAACCTCTGGCAGCAGCTCAGGGTCATCTGGCAGTTCAGGGTCATCCTCTTACAGAGGGTCTTCCAGTTACAGCAGTCCGCTCAAAAGCCCGGCGGTTCGCTTTGTCATCTACGTCTGCATGGGATTGTGGATCGCCGCCGGCATTTTTTATTACTACACGACTTTCAGCAGCGGCAAGCTGCTGGTAAGTCCCTGGCTGTTCATTCTCTTCATGCTGCTGACAGGTTTTATTATTGCATTTGTAGCCAGCAAAGCCTTCAATATAGTCGACGATCCGCTTGACCAGGTGGCTTCGGGCAGTGGCGGCGTGTCACTGATCAGTTTCCTCTGGCTGTTTTCCCATATCTGCCCGCGCTGCAACAAGTATATGAATGTTCACACCAGAACGCTGCATTACGCAACTTACTCTTCATCAGGGCTCGGCGAAAAGACAGAACATTGCGACCATTGCGGGTATCACCGGGTCAGCACCTACACGATTCCGCGAAAAACAAAAAGCTCGAGTTCAAGCCGTTCGCGCGGGTTTGGCGGGGGCGGAGGCGGGGGCGGGAGGTCTTCCGGTGGCGGCGGCGGTGCCAGCTGGTGACAAAGGTTTTTGACCGTGAATTGCGGACAGGAAATATCGCGCTTTGCGTTTTTCTGCTGATCATGCTGCTGATCGGCCATGCCGGTCATGCCGAAGAGGTTACCCTGCGCGTATGGGGCATGGGCGGCGAGGCTGAAAAGCTGCCCAAAATGGCGCGGCGCTTCGAATACGAAAACCCCGGCGTCAAAGTACGCATACAGGCTCTTTCATGGGGCGGTTCTTACGAGAAACTGGTGACAGCCTTTCTCGGCGGCACTCCGCCGGACGTCTGCCAGATGGGCACGACCATGATGCGAGATTTTCATGCAATGGGTGCGCTCGAAAGCCTGCAGCCGATGTTCGACTCGGGCGACCTGCGGGCGGAAGATTTTTTCAGCGAATCGCTCAAGACCTGCACCTATGACGGCCAGTATTACGGCATGCCCTGGTATGTCGACACCAGAGTGGTTTATTTTAGACGCGAGTATCTCGACCGCTTCGGCTGGCAGCAGTTTCCGCAGACCTGGGAAGAATTTTTCAAGCTGGGGCAGCAGGTTACTGCGGCAAAACGCGCGGCCGGCGACGAAATCGGCTATTTCTGCAGCCTGCAGGGGTTCACCTTCGAAATGTTCTACTGGCAGGCCGGCGGCGATTTTATGCCCCTGCAGAATGGAGCGCCGCCTTTTGATGCGGCGAAGATGGCCGAAGCGATCGGTTACGAGCGCAGCCTGCGCCAGGCCGGGTTCCTCGGCAAACCTCATGATTCTGGCATCGATTACATAACTGAATTCGATCTGGGTCGCTATGAGGTAGCGATCTCCGGCCCCTGGATGGCCGCAGACCTCAAGAAGAACCAGCATCGACTCAAGAATGCCTGGGGCATGGCGCCGATGCCGGAAAACAAAACGCGCACCTCTTTCATTGGC
>JAKJFO010000228.1 GCA_022704885.1 Candidatus Rifleibacteriota bacterium
GTTACAGTCATATAGGCAGTGGGGACGCGATTGCGTCAGTCGCTTCAATGGTATGTTCGCATTTGCAATATATGACTGCAACCGCCAGGAAATCTTTCTGGCCCGCGATCGTGCCGGCGAAAAGCCTCTGTATTACAGCAATGATGCTGGCGTCTTCTGTTTCGCTTCAGAACTTAAGGCAATCATGGCCCGTCCGGATTTTGCCCGCGAAATAGATATGAACGCCCTCGACTGCTATTTGAATTTTGGTTATGTTCCGGGCGAGCTCTGTATCTTGAAAAACGTCAGCAAACTGCCGCCGGCGCATGCCATGCTCTATCGACGCTCTGACGGTCTGTGCCGTGTATGGCGCTACTGGTCGCCGCCTGAAGTTCCCGCCGTTTCTATGGTTGATGAGCAGGCCCTGCTGGAGGAATTCGAAGAGATTCTCTGCGACTCGGTAAAAAGGCAGCTGGTAGCCGATGTTCCGGTTGGTGTGCTTCTCAGCGGCGGTATCGATTCGAGTCTGGTCACAGCGATGGCTGTGCGCAGTTCGCAGCGGGTAAAGACCTTCAATGTGCGCTTTCCCGGTTATGGCGGCTATGACGAGACTGAACATGCAAGGCTGGTTGCCGGTCATTTTGGCACTGAGCATATCGAACTCGAGGCGGGAAGCGTTTCGCCAGATTTGCTGCCGAAACTGGCCGCGCAGTATGACGAGCCGATCAACGATTCGTCGATGATACCGACCTTTCTCGTCTGTCAGCTGGTGCGACAGCACTGCACGGTTGCGCTTGGCGGCGATGGCGGCGACGAGCTGTTTGGTGGCTATGCCCATTACAGTCATTTCAGCCGCATGCACGATCTGGTTGGGCGGTTGCCGAGGTTTTTGCGCCGGTTTGGTGCCAGCTTCAGCGAAAAGCTGCTGCCGACGGGCCTCAAGGGGCGCAACTGGTTCATGTCGGCAGATATCGACTTTTCAACAGAAGTGCCAAAATCTCTGCTGCTTTTTGAGAAATCTGCCCGTAACCGTTTATTGCCAGGGCTGCATGCTGGTTTTGCCGAACGCCATTGGAACGAGCACACAGCACGTCATGATAATCTGGTCGAGCGCTTCACCCGCACCGATTTTGTCAATTACATGCCAGAAGACATTCTGGTCAAGGTCGATCGCGCCAGCATGTTGAATTCGATCGAGATGCGCGCGCCATTTCTCGATTATCGCATGATCGAGTTTGCTTACGGCAAAGTGCCGGCGGCCCTCAAGGCAGACACACGGCAGAAAAAAATCTTTCTCAAAAAGGCTGCCAGCCGACTTTTGCCCGAAAAACTCGATATTCAGCGCAAGCAGGGCTTCAGTATTCCCCTGCCGCAATGGCTGCGGCAGTCTGAATGGAAGTCAGCGATCGGCGATATTCTGCTGTCGACCGACAGCGTGTTCGACCACCATGAGGTCAAAAAGCTTCTAAGTGGGCCATCTCTTGGCATCAACAATGCCGACCGCCTTTTCGCGCTGACGATGTTCGAGCTCTGGCGCCGCCATTATCGCGTTTTACTGCCGAATACATAACAGGAGTCACAAGTGAGTTTAAACCAGACACCACGTGGAGACAGGGTTCATATCAGTCTTTTTGGGCGCAGAAATGCCGGCAAATCGAGCTTGATCAATGCGATTACCGGGCAGCAGATCGCTCTGGTTTCCGATGTGCCGGGCACAACCACCGACCCGGTCTACAAGGCCATGGAAATCCTGCCGATCGGCCCGGTCGTGATTATCGATACCGCCGGTCTCGATGACGTTGGCGGGCTCGGGGAGCTGCGCATACAAAAAACGATCGAGGTTCTCAATAAAACTGATGTGGCGATAGTTGTAATCGATGGAGCCAGTCCTGACTACAGCTTTGAAAAAGATCTTTTACAGCGCATCGAAGCGAAGAAGCTGCCGGTCGTCATCGCTTTGAACAAGATCGACCAGCTCGATCAGAACTCAATTGATGTCGAAAAGCTCAAGGCTGAGCTGGGCCACACTGTAATTGCCGTATCGGCGACTGGCAACACTGGAATAGACAACATTAAACAGGCTCTGATAAAGAAGCTGCCTGAAGAAGAGGGAAAGTCCTTTCTGGTTCGCGATATCATCAAACCTGGCGATCTCGTTGTGCTGGTCACTCCGATCGATTCAGCCGCACCAAAGGGTCGCATGATTCTGCCGCAGCAGCAGGTTCTGCGCGACATTCTCGATGGCGACGCCATTGCGGTTGTTACCAAAGAGAGTGAATATTCAGCTGCTCTGGCCAGTGTCGGCCGCAGGCCGCGCCTGGTAATCACCGACTCTCAGGCTTTCGCCAGAGTCTCAGCCGAAACGCCCGCTGATATTCAGCTGACTTCATTCTCGATATTGTTCGCCAGACACAAAGGCGATCTCGCTGAACTGGTCAAAGGCGCGCGAACAGTTGACACTCTGCAGGACGGCGACAAAGTTCTTATTGCTGAAGGCTGCACACATCACCGCCAGTGCGACGATATCGGCACCGTCAAAATCCCCCGCTGGCTGCGCGAATATACCGGAAAACAGCTGGTTTTCGAGCACTCAGCCGGCTTTTCTTACCCTTCCAACCTGCAGGAATACAAACTGATAGTGCATTGTGGCGCCTGCATGCTCAACCGCCGCGAAATGCAGCACCGCATCATTTCAGCCACCGGCAAAAATATTCCGATCGTGAACTACGGCGTTCTGATCGCCCACATCCACGGTATTCTCGATCGAGTATTGCAACCATTTGATATAATTTCTGATCCAGTCTGCTGATGATCGAATATCGCTGTAATAATTATAATCTGTCTGTTGGAAAAATCGAGGCCAGCGCATGAGACCTTCTGTAAGTGTTTGCATGGCTGCTTATAATGGAGCAAGCTTCATAAAGCAGCAGATCAACTCAATAATCAGTGAACTTCGTCATGATGATGAATTGATTATCCTGGATGACTGTTCGACCGACAATACGCGGGAAATAATCAGTGAAATTTCTTTTCCGGGTTTACGTTTGTATGTCAATGATAAGAACATGGGGCATGTTAAAACTTTTGCCAAAGTTTTAGGATATGCGAAAAACCAGATTATTTTCTTGAGCGACCAGGATGATATCTGGGTAGACAAACGTGTAGATATGATGATCAACGCCCTGCAGCATTCGAACAGCAGCTTTGTGTTGAGTCACTATGAACACTTTTCAGACCAGCCTCCATCTGTGTCGCTGTTTCCTGATCGGGTTGCCGAAAAGTGCAGGTATTATCCGCATTTGATATCTCTTCTCAAATTCATGATTGGGGAATCTCAACTTCCTGCTTATGGTTGCGCTATGGCTTTTAAACGGGAACTGCTGAGCGTAATACTGCCTTTTCCTGATGTAGTCGAAGCTCATGATCACTGGGTCGTGCTCTGTGCATTGGCCTGGGGTCCATGGGTGCTTTTGAACGACATTACCGTATTGCATAGAATTCACAGGCAGAATTTATCACCAACACAGCGCCGAAGCCTGGCGCTGGTCTTCAATACCAGGCTGAATCAACTTCGGCAGTATTTTATTGCATCCAATCGAGTCAGGACTCTGCAGAATAATGCAAAGTGAATCACTTTTTACCGACAAGGTTTTAGCGGTTATTGTGCTTTACAAAGTGCCATTAAACCAGTCTCGCACTTATTTGTCCTTATTGAAGAATTTGCCGATAAGCCTTTTTGTTTATGATAATTCACCTTTGCCTCAGCACGCCGCAAGCGAGTTTGGCCCCGACATTGTGTACGTTCATGACCCCAGAAATGGCGGCTTGTCAAAGGCATATAATCTGGCCGCGTCTTACGCCATGAGCAAGGGCAAGACCTGGATTCTGCTTCTCGATCAGGATACTGCGTTTCCATTAAATGCTATTAATTTCTACCAGGATGCGGTAGAACGCAATCCGGAAATAAAGCTGTTTGCACCGCTTCTCAAGCAGGCAGATGGCTCGCATTTCTCACCTTACACTTTCAAACGGCGTGGAAACCTGAAATTTTTGCGACCAGGAACTAACAGTTTTCGTTATTTTTCTCCGGTTAATTCTGGAATGTTGATTTCTGTTACAGATTTTATTGCCTGTGGTGGCTATAATGACAGAGTTAGACTGGATTTTGCAGACCACCAGTTCATTGAGCGTTTTCAGCAAAATCATCATGATTTTTTTCTTATGGCAATGGAATGTGTTCAGGACTCATCGAATGAAGAAACAGATCTTAATAAGCTGTCGGTCAGGTTCGTTATGTTCTGTGAGTCTGCTGCAAACTGTGATATAATTGGCCTGCATGATCGATTGTACTATTTTTATATAGTATTAAAGCGTATGCTTGCCCTGATGTTGCGAACCAGATCGCTGGTTTTCTTCAGAATTTTCATAAAAGAATATTTATTGCAATTAATGAAAAATAAGTTTTCATGAAAAAATCAATGAAAAGGTAGATTTTATGAGGTGTTTTATTACATCTCTTTAAATAAAAATGACTCCCCTTAAAAAAAATATTATTGCAAATTTTGCAGGCAGTTTTTGGGGCTCAATGATGGGGTTGTTGTTTATCCCCCTGTATATAAAGTTCTTAGGGGTTGAGTCATGGGGTATCATTGGTATTTATGCGACTCTTCAGTCATTGTTCAGCCTTCTGGATATGGGCTTGAGTGGAACGTTGAATCGTGAAATGGCGAGACTTTCTGTTCTGCCGGGCAAAGAAGAGGAAATGCGTGATCTTGTTCGCACTCTTGAAGTAATTTATTGGAGTCTTGCCGTTCTGGTTGGCCTTGCGGTCATCTCATTATCATCTTTTGTTGCGCATCACTGGGTAAATGCAAAAGGAATATCGATCAGTGCCATAGAGCAGTCTGTTCTGTTAATGGGATTTGTAATGGCGCTGCAGATGCCTGTTGCCTTTTATTCTGGAGGTTTGATCGGGCTCCAGCAACATGTTAAGATGAATGCACTCAATGCGAGTATGAGCACAATACGCGGTGCTGCTACTGTTCTTGTCTTATGGCTGATTTCACCGACAATCCAGGCGTATTTTATCTGGCAGATTCTAGTCAGTCTGACAAACGTTGTTCTGCTTCACTCATTATTCTGGCGTAGTCTTCCTTGCTCGAGTAAAAAAGCGGTATTCAACCGACGATTGCTTCTCGGAGTCTGGAAATTTGCTGCAGGGCTGAGTGGCATCTCCGTAGCAGTAGTAATTCTTACGCAGCTGGACAAGCTTATATTGAGCAGACTTCTTTCGTTGGAAGTCTTTGGGTATTATATGCTCGCCAGCATGATAGCAATGGGCCTGGGGCGTATCATTTCGCCAATTATATTAAGTATCTATCCGCGATTAACCCAGTTGGTCTCCATTGATGACCAGCAGGGGCTGATTCAGCTTTATCATAAAAGTTGCCAGTTCGTTGCGGTGCTGGTTCTTTCGATTGCTGCCATCCTTTCCATGTTTTCCTATGAAGTTGTGCTGCTCTGGACCCAGAACTTGAAAACGGCTCAGGAAGTTCATCTTCTGGCCAGCATTTTGATTTGTGGCACTGCCTTGAATTCCCTTATGGGTATGCCCTATATACTTCAGCTGTCTTTTGGCTGGACAAGATTATCCATATATAAAACCATGATTGCAGTACTTTTACTCGTTCCGTTGATCATCTATATGACCATAAACTATGGCGCAATTGGAGCGGCCATCTCCTGGCTGGTTTTAAACCTGGGCATATTTTTGTTTGAAGTTCCCATTATGCACAATCGAATTCTGCGGCACGAGATGTGGAAATGGTACTGGCAGGACGTTTTTGTTCCACTTTTGACTGTGCTGCTGGTTGCCGGGGCAGGTAGAGCCTTTTTTCCTGGCGATGCCTCTCAGTTTATGATATTATTCAGCCTGGCAATTATCTCACTGCTGACATTAGTTTTTGCGGCAATTAACACTGCCGCAACCAGAGAGTGGTTGTTTTCAAAATTTTCGAATGTCAAATAGACAGGTGACGACTCAGCAAAATGCATTATGGATTGTGTCACATCAGGCTCGCAGAATATTCAGAAATTGGTCGAGCCGACAAAAAATCGTGCAGTCGGAAACCTGTGCAGAAGTGAGTACATATGGGAGATCTGTTAAATGAATGCTGACAACAAGATTAAGCAGTATTTGAAACAAATACCGCTTATCAACAAATTTCTGCGCTTTAAAAATCGCACAAGATTATGGCTCAGAGATGTCTCTTCTGCACTCCTGGCCAAAAAGACAAAAATGAAGTTGACACCTTTTGGCTTTAAGTTGATCGGCAGCAATTCTATCCACCACATCAGCATGCAGGAAGGGACTTTTGAACCAGAGGAAATAGCGCTGTTTCAGAACCTGTTAGAGAATGCCGAAGTGTTTGTCGATGTGGGCGCCAATATCGGGTTTTACTCATGTCTGGCGTCTCTTTATGGCGGATCCAGTACTGGCGCATCACTTATCGGCAACTGGGCG
>JAKJFO010000229.1 GCA_022704885.1 Candidatus Rifleibacteriota bacterium
TACCAGTGCACAACATGATACGTGGCTGAATACCAGCGAGTTATGATCGGCGAGCAGACGGCGCATGGCGTCTTCCTGCCAGCCTTCAGCGTAACTGAGGCGCCAGGGCACGGTCAGGCGCGGCGCAAACTGGGCTGCCAGCAGTTCATACTGCTCGTCGAGCCGTCGCAGATGTTCGGGCCAGGTGAGGCCAAGAGCTGTACCCATGCCGAGAAAGTGGTTGCCTGAGCCGGGAAAGGCGAAGGTAATCTTGCCTTGCGCTGCATTAGGGCGCGGATTGTAGAATACGCGATCCTGAATGTCCGGGTTGGCAGGCAGGGGCTGGCTTTCGTTATTGTAAAGGTGATTGAGCGCTATTTCGATGCGGCGGCGCAAAGTTGCCGGTGAATCGGCAACTATGCCGGCAATAGATGTTGCATCAGTTCCGGGCGCATAGTGTTGCCAGTATTCGCGTGCAAGTTCGCGGGTCGGGCGGTCTGCCATGTTGCGCAGGGCGGCCAGACGTTCGCGGGTGTCGCAGGCATTGATGCCGCCAACGATGAAAAGGCTTTCGTCTGGGCCACCCGCCGGGTAAACGCGACTCTGCTCGACCAGTTTGCGGGTGTCTGCCGATAGCTGTTCTTCGTTCTCAAAAGCCTGCAGAACTACGTGATAGTAGTTGCCGTCTATGGTGAAGCTGCTGACTCCGGCTGTTCTCGTGCCCTGAATGCGATTGCGCAACCAGTATTGCGGCTCAGATGGCGTAAAGAAGAAGTCTTCACGTTTTTGCAGTTCTGGCAGCGGATTTTTCAGAGCGTGCTGGCGCGGCAGGATCTGCTGATAAAGGCTGACAGCAGCTCGTGCCAGACTGAACAGACCGGCAGCACAACCGGTGTGACCGATAAAGCTTTTGCTGCTGGTCAGAGCACAAAGCTGATCGTTGCTCTGAAAAAGGTTCTCGGCAGAGATTTCTTTGGCGGGCAGAGTGACTGCCAGGGCGGCGGCTTCTATGCTGTCTTCTTCGGGATTGCCGCTGCCATTGGCTTCGAGCAGACCCATGTCAGACATATTGAGACCTGATTCGCTCCATGCCGACTGCATGGCGCGGCGATAAGCATCGATGGCAGCATTCTTATCGCCCGGAGTTGTCAGCGTCGCACGGCCAACACTCTTGACGACTGCGATGATGCGATTGCCGTCGCGCAGAGCGTCTTCTTTGCGCTTGAGAACCAGGGCAACAGCACCCTCTCCCGGAAACGCACCGTCAGCTGAAGTATCGAAAGGGACTGAACCGTTTTTGCGCGAAAAAGGTCTGAGTGCATCGACAGTTCGCAGATTACGCAGATCACCAGCCAGATCGACGGCACCGACAAGAGCGGCAGAAATCTCGCCGCGCTGCAGCGCACGCATACCGGCTTCAAGAGCTGAGAGACCTGAGTTCTCGCCACTCGAAAAAGTGTGTGATGGCCCGCCAATATTGTATTCGCGCGCTATGCGGCTGGCGACGATGCCGCCGAGAGCCCCAACTGTACGCGGGTTGTTGAGCGGTGGTGTTATTGCGTCAGCCAGGCTGGCGCGATCGTATTCGCCGAGTTCAGCCTGAGCAGCGTCATTTTCGATAGCCCAGCGACTGGCGAAGTTGGTGGCCGAAAAATCGAGATTGATGCCCATGAATACTCCCCAGTTACGGGTTTCTTCGCGGCTGTAAGAGAACGAACGCAGGGCGCGTTCTGCCGTCTGCAGCATAAGCAGCTGTTGTGGGAGTATTTCTGGAATTTCTTTCGGACTGATCTTGAATTCACCAGGTCTTACTTCGATTTTGTCGATATAAGCGCCTTTTTTGAACCAGCTTTCCTGAGAGACCAGCGGGTGGCGATGCGGCGGCAGATCAGTGACAGCCGGTTCGCATCTGAGAGAGGCGTTTTTGAACGCTTCAGCGTCAGCAAGCGTGCCGACCCTGGTTTCCATGGCGACAATTACGATTTCCGGAATCGGCTCAGCCGCCGGATCTTTCGCTTTGTCCTTTTTCTTCTTTTTGTCGGCAGGGTTTTCGGCAGATTCAAGGTATTCTTCGAGCAGCACGTGACCGTCGATGCCACCAAAGCCGAAGGCGCTCAGAGCGCAGCGACGTGGCAGACCACCTGCAGCTGGTTCCCAGACCCGGGGCTGTTTGAGAATTTCAAAATGTTCAGTGTTAAGCGCAGGGTCGGCTTCGCTGAAATTAGCCATCGGCGGCAGTTGTCTGTTCTTCAGCGCCATCAGCAGCTTCATCAGGCCGGCGGCTCCGGCTCCGGTCAGCAGATGACCGACGTTTGACTTTACCGATCCGATAACGCACTTCGAGCTTTGCGTTTTTTCGCTCTGCCAGAGCTGGCTGAGACTTGACAACTCGACGGCATCGCCTTTGGGTGTGCCGGTGCCATGGCATTCAACCAGCTGAACATCGCCTGGTTGCCAGCCGGCCTGACGATAGGCCTGGGTCATCGCGCGCATCTGCCCCTCAGTGTCGGGCGCCAGCAGGCTGCCGCCGACATCGTTGGCAAGGCCGATGCCACGGATTACTGCATAAATGCGGTCTCCGTCGCGCTCAGCGTCTTCGAGGCGTTTGAGCATGAAGATGCCGGCGCCTTCGCCAACGACGAGGCCGTCAGCGGAGCGATCGAATGGTCGGCAGATACCGGTTTTCGAGAGGGCATGCAGTTGCGAAAAGCCCATCTGGGTAAACTGTGACGACGGGCGTGACACGCCGCCGCTCAGCACCGCATCGGCGCGGCCGGCAGTAAGTTCCTCGCAGGCAAGCTTGATCGCATATAAAGAAGAGGCGCAGGCGGCATCGAGCGTGTAACCGCCGCCGCCAAGACCGAGAGCGGAAGCCAGCAGCGTCGCCGGCAGTTCGGCTGCGAGACGATTGAGCGGATGAACGTTCAGAGCCTCGTCTGCGCGGCTTTTGCCGAGATGCCGGCGCAGAGCTTCGAGATTAACCTGGCGGGTTATTGCGCTGGCCGTATCGGTTGGCAGAACTATATTGGCAAGGATTACCTGAACGCGATTGCGATCGAGACCGGCAGTTCTGCTGTCGAAGAAGGCATCACGTCCGGCCTGCAGTGTTATAGACAGAAGCGGATCGAGTTTTTCAATCAGCTGCTGGCTGATTGAAAGGTTTGCATAATTCTGCGGAATCTTTTTTATCGCGCAGTTCCGCGGTGACAGCACACAATCTGGCGTACCCGGCCGTGGATCATGATACTTCGTTGCTGGCTGCGGCCAGCGGTCGGCCGGAACTTCAGCCGCAGCGCTACGCGCCTCGGCGATCATCTGCCAGAATTCTTCCAGGCTTTCGGCGCCGGGGAAAATTCCGCCGACACCCGTTATTGCTATGGCAAAAGGCTTGACCGGGCGGGTATCGCTGCTCATTTTTCGGCTCCAGCTACTGATCGCAGCTTGAAGGCATTGCGCAGGTTTTCATTCATCGTGCATTCATAACCTTCGATTCTGGCAACCAGCTTGCCATCAGCCCCGATGAAGTCGATATCGGCCGCCGCCATGGCAGCACCGCTGCGTCTGGTGTGGGCCGAAATAGTTACCGGTTTGGACCCGTAACTGGCGGAATACTGACGGTAACGACGGGCAAAACTGGGCAGAGATGGTGCTCCGCAGGCCTGTTCTGTCCACAGGATCATCAGCTGATAAGCGGCATCGACCACCAACGGGTCAGTGTGCCAGCGCAGCATAGGCGGTCGTGCGAACCAGGCCGCCGGGTCGAGAGCGGTGGCAGATTTCGCTACAATTCCGTTTTCCGACCAGCCTTCGACTGACTGTATGGCCTTGAGGAATTCACCATGGAACAGATGATTCTGATAGGCTTCATTGATCGAGTCTGGATAAACCAGATGAGCATCAGCAGGCTGAATTGTCGGAGCTTTCGTCGGCAGAACCTCAGTCAGCAGAACTTCAGCTCTTATATTCGTCAGTTCGCGGCCGTCGACTTTGCTGCGAATTTCGCAGGTGACACTGTAGCCTTCGTTATTTTTCTGTGATCCCGATGCGTAGAGTGAAAGCGAGAGACTTTCACTCTTGAGCACAACGCCTTTGAGCACGCGCAGGTCGTCATAGCCGGCGAACTGCAGACCGGGGTTGCGCAGTGTGGCAGCATTGGCGAGCAGTTCAGCTGCGACTGCCATTGGCAGTACCGGGTCACCGTTGATTACATGGTCTTTGATCCAGGTGTTTTCTTTGAGATTCAACTCAAAGTCAAACACCCGGTCGAATTTTTTTCCGGGCGGCGGAGCCTCCACGCTGGTGATCTGGCCAATAATGCTGATTTCAACAGCATTTGAAGCAGACTGGCTGAGCTCGATCACGGGTTGCTGAGCGCCTTCGCGCAGCGGTATCAGACCGATGCCTTCGGCAAGGAATACATTGCGCAGAGCGGGTGTCACCATGCCACCGTCCCACGGACCCCAGTTGAATGAGTGAACACGGGCGTCGGGTCTGATGATGCGCAGTTTGTGTGCGGCCTTGTTGAGCACTTCGTTGGCCATCGAGTAATCGACCTGGCCGGTGCGGCCAAAGCGGCCCGAGAACGAAGAGAACAGAATAACCGCTTTGATTTCGTCTTTCACTGTTGCCAGCAGAAGATTGCGCAGCCCTGAAACCTTGGTGTCGATTACATCGTCAAGCTGGTCACGGGTCTTGTCTTCGATGCGGCGGTCGCGCAGCACGCCGGCACCGTGCATCAGAGCACTGATTGCACCTGATTCGCTGCGGGCGCGGTCGATAACTTTTGCCGTGTCATCTGCATCACGAATGTCAGCGGAATAGTAGAAGGCTTTTACGCCGCAATTTCTGATGCGCTCAAGGTTGTTGAGAACTTCGCGGTTGGCCATGGCTGAGCGGAATTCGCCCTCGAGTTCCTTTGGTGTGATTTTGCGGCCGATATTGGCCATGATGGCCTGTTTGACCGCGGCTTCGGCGGTAACGCCGGCCAGCCAGGCAGGTTCTGGTTTCGGCTCAGGTGAGCGTCCGATGAGAACCATGTTGGTTTTGTAGCGCTGTGCAATGGCGATTGCTGTTTCTGCGGTGACGCCGCGGGCGCCACCGGTAACAACTACAGTTTCGCCCGGGTGCAGTATGGTCGTCTGAGCCTGCATATCTACAGGTTCTTCGACTTCCCGCAGGCCATAGCGACACGAGCGGGTCAGACCGGTTTCGATCGGGCCTTCCTGCAGGATTTCTCTGACCAGCTTTTCAGCCGCACCACTGGCGTCTTTGAAGCGATAGTCGAGGTCGATAGCACGAACTGTCATCTCAGGCCATTCATGTTTGATCGTTTTACTCAGGCCGGCAAGACCGCCCTGAACTGGATCGAAGGTGCGGGTAGGCGACTCAAGCCCGAACGCACCATCCATGCGCGAAACCGTAACGATAAGACCGTTGCCGTTGGCACGTATCGCCATGCCGGCCTTCTGAGTCGCCATGAAGCAGTCTTTCAGCCATTCTTCTGATGATTTATCCCAGAGGTTGTGAGAGGCTTTCTCTGGCAGAGGGGCGATCAGAATAAACCCTTTGATATCCTTAAGAAACTTGGCGTTACCGACGTCAGCCATTTTTACGCGGCAGGGCTTGAATCCGGCTGACGCGAACTGGTTGCAGACAGCCTCGGCGAGGCCAAAACCGTCATCGACGACGATCAGGCTGTCGCCCTTTTTGAAGTTCTTTATCGGAGCTGCCGGTTCACTGCCGGTTTCGTAAGCGCGCAGCACTGTGCGCCTGAGCGGAAAGAACTCGGGTTCAGATGCGGGTTGTTCGTTTTTGGCTGCCGGCACCGGGCTGGCTGCTGCAGGCTTTGTCTGAGCCGGTGCGGGAGCACTTCCGGCATTCAGGTATTCGAGAATCTGAGCTATGGTTCTGAATTTTCCAAGATCGCCAGGCTGCACTACCGGAGCGTCTGGAACGCGTTCCTGGAAGGCCGACAGAATTTCGACACGTTTGATCGAGTCGATACCAAGATCGGCTTCCATATCCATTTCAGGGTTGAGCATTTCGGTCGGGTAACCGGTTTTGTCGGCAATTACTTCGAGCAGAACGCCGTTTATTGCTGCGTTTGCCGGTGCTCCGGCTGGTGCGACGGCTGCCGCTGCCGGTTGAGTTGCCGGGCTGCCCGAACCGAGATATTCAAGAATCTGGGCGAGGGTGCGCAGTTTGCCGAGCTGGTCGGGCTGCACTACCGGCGCGTCAGGCAGGCGTTCCTGCATGGCCGACATGATTTCGACGCGTTTGATCGAGTCGATGCCGAGGTCGGCTTCCATATCCATGTCGAGATTGAGCATTTCTGCAGGATAGCCGGTCTTGTCACTGACGACTTCAAGAAGAACCGGTTTGATGCTGGCGGCGGCATGTCCACTGGCTGCTGCCGCAGGCGCTGGCACAGCGACCGGCGCGGCATTGCTGCCGAGATATTGCAGGATCTGGGTGAGGG
>JAKJFO010000022.1 GCA_022704885.1 Candidatus Rifleibacteriota bacterium
CGCCATTGATCTTCGGGCCGACCTTGACAACACCGTAGAGCTCGCCTTCCTTGAGCATCGGAACATAGATAGCGAACGGCAGATTACGATTGGTAGCAGAATAGGTCTGATAAGAAACTTTGCCAGAAAGATCCTGGGCAAAAATCGGCTTTCTCTCCTTCTCGAGAGTCGTCATCGCCCAGGCTTCGGCTGAATCTTTCTTGAGCGCATCGATCTCTTCGCTGGTCAGGCCCTTGTAAGCCTTGACCTCGAGCTCGGGCCGGTCATCGGAAAACAGCATAAGCACGCCTTTATTGGCCCAGACCGTCTCAAGAAACATATCGATAGAAATCTTGATCAGCTCATTCAGGTCGAGAGTCGAACTCAGCACTTTACCAGACTGCTGCAGGGTCATCAGGTTGAAAACCTTATGATCGAGCTCATTCTTGGTGGTCTCGGAATTCTCGAACAGCATCGCATTGTTGATCGATGTGCTGGCAAGCCCGACGATCGCCTGGATCATCAGATAATCTGATTCTTCGAGACCGTTGCCGTTCTTGCGATCGGTAAGAATAAGCAGACCGACAAGGTGATCTTTGATACGCATCGGAAAAATCAGCCTGAGCGAGCGAACCTCGTCGCTTTCGAACTCGGCGACCATCAGATTTTTTTCCTGCTCGGAAGGCTCCCAGTAGCCTTTTTCTGAGAAAATGTTCGCAAGAATCTGATTGTCAGAATAGAACCTGAACTTGGCGAACAGCTCAGGCGCCACGCCAATCAGGTCTTTGACGCTTACCAGATCGGTTTTATCGTTGTAAAGCATGACGCCGGCGCCGGCAAAATTAAGGCGTTCAGTGAAAATGGTGATGAAGTTACGCACCAGTGTATCGACGTTGAGGCTGCCGCCCATGGCCTGACTGGCATAATATATCGCCGACAGCGAATCGACCTTCTGCTCGAGTTCGCGGTTGATATCGCTGATCTTCTGCATGTAATCTTCGATGGCCGCGCGCGACTCGATCATGCTGCCAACTATCTTGGTAAAGCTTCCCTGCACCTCTTCCAGATCGCTCAACCGCAGATCTTTGAGACCTTCGTGAACATCGCCGTCAGCGACCTTGTCGGCGATTTCGATAAAATCCTGCAGCGGTTTGAGAACCTTCTGCATGATGCTCAGATGCACAAAAAGCAGAGTGCCGATACCGGCAGCGACGAACGAAATGAGATCGACATCGCGCCCCATGAACCGGAAAGCCAGATAAACCACGCCCCAGAAAACTACCAGCAACAGATCGAGTTTGAGGGCTATATTGGCTTTAAGTTTGCTCATTTATTGCCACCTGCCGGAAGAGTGAGGCGCTGCCTGAGACCTTCGATGATGCGCGCGGAAATCGCCTGCGGGTCGCCATCGGCGTGCACCACGACAAACCGCTCTGGTTCCTGCTGTGCCAGTGAATTATAGCCATCGAAAACCCGACGATGAAATTCGAGTGCTTCGGATTCGATGCGGTCGTGCTGTTTGCGGCCGCCGTGACGGGCGCGTTCGAGACCCTGCTCCGGCGCAATCTGCAAAAGCACAGTACAGCCTGGCAAAAATCCCGGTAAGAACCGGGAGTGAATCTCGCGCACCTTCTGCGGATCAAGGCCGCGAGCATAGCCCTGGTAAGCCATACTTGAATCGAAATAGCGGTCGCAGAGCACAACCTTTCCGGCTGCAACTGCCGGCAATATGACTTTGCGCAGGTGTTCGGTGCGCTGAGCCAGCATCAAAAAGAGTTCTGTCTCTGGCTCGAGGCTGCCGGTTTCGTTGCCGAGCAGAACAGAACGAATACGGTCACCAGCCGGAGTGCCGCCGGGTTCACGGGTGGTAATTACTTCGAGCCCCAGGCCAGCAAGGTAGTCGCGCAGCAAAGCGATCTGTGTCGTTTTGCCGCTGCCTTCAGGACCCTCGAAAGTTATGAACCAACCCTTTGTCATTCTACTGTTCCCGTTTTTCAGCCAATTTCAAAAAAATCATCGAGTTTGGTGAGCTTGAACACGTTGAGAACGGGTTCATTCAGCTTAACTATTCTGAGCTTACCGTTATGCCTGACGATCTCTTTTTTGAGATAGACAAGCATGCCAAGCCCTGAGCTGTCAAGATAGCCAACGCGATCCATGTTCAGCTCGTAGGTCCAGCCGGTAGATTCGATCGAATCCATGACCTCCGACTTGAGCGCCTTGGCACTCTGAATGTCGAGTTCACCATCGACGTAGAATACCTTGATCTTTTTTTCGGCATCTATCTGGCAATCTATCTTAAGCACATTGGCCTCCACTCCTGTCCTGCTGTTTCAGGATCTTAACCATCTGCAGCCTGACCCGGCCGCTGTCACTGTCAGTAATATAATCAACGTGATCCATGATGTTCCTGATGATGAAGACGCCGAGACCGCCCTCCTTGATTTCGTTCAGGTTCGGAACCGGGATACTGGCCGGAACAAACTCAGGATCATGATAATAAACATCTACCACAAACACTTCCTCGCTTGTCGTAATTTCCAGATCGAAAGACATCCGGTCATCGAACTTGTAAGCATGCTTGATAACGTTCGTACAGGCCTCTGTCGTCGCCAGTTTGATATCGTTGAGCATGGCCGCTCCGAGGTTCAGATGCTGAACACAGGCGGCAAGCACTCGACGAATCAGAGCCAGTGTTTCAGAACTGCCCTGTACATGCATCTTCATGTACGTGGCATCGGCCGGCAGCTCCTCGATCAATTGTCTTATTCTATCCTGCAATATACGTCTGCTTCCGTAGTTTTCTGAATTAATTTTCTGGAAATACGCAAACATCAGAGCTGAAACACAGTCGTCGCCAGCTCAGGTTCCAATAGTATCATGTTATAACCAATCGCGTCTACTATAACCGACTTACCAAGTTCTTTGGCAGTTTTCGCCAGCAACTCCGCCGTCTCACTGTATTCGGTCGACAAAAACCATGATTTTTCGAGATACCCCAGGGCTTTGTCAGAGTTGGTCAGGTCACCATAGGCCAGGTAACATCTGGCAACCGCCTGCAAAGCCATGGCGCTGTCGGGCATTTCGCGCAGAATTTTTTCGCAGGCCTTGAGATTGGTCGCGGCGGCGCGTTGGCGGTCGGCGCCTTTAAGATGCTTAAACTGGCAGCGCAGCATGCCCCAGCGCACCCAGTGATTGCTGTCATCGTGGCCAGCCGCTTTGTGCCAGTTCAGTAGAGACTTTTTAACCCATTCGTCTTTCTGCGCCGTGTATTCGGCCAGCAGTTCCTGTCCCAGCGCAGTTTCATAAAGCAGCCAGATCTGGTCAGACTTGCTCTGCAACGCCTGATGATGCTCAGAAAGCATGTTCATCAACTCATTTTTGCTGCCGCTCTTCGACAGTTCGGCGGTCATCTCAATATTTTTGCGTCGATAATAACCATTTTCAGGGAAAAGATTGCGCAATGACGAGTAGCACTTGCGCGCCTCGCCGTGCTGCTGAAAGTTTTCATGCAGCCGGGCCAGTTCGTAAAGTCGCTGCGGGTCTGACGACAGCTTGACCAGAGCGTGCGTATACTCCACCGCTTTTTCGACGTTGCCGCGTGCTCGCTCGATCAGCGCCATACCGCGAATCGCTGCATCGGTCTCGCCAAATTTTTTCAGTACCTCGCTAAAAGTCTTTTCGGCGCTGGCAAAGCTCTCGGCCTGAAATTTGGAACGACTGCCAAAGATATATCTGGCATAAGCCCGCACCATAAGAGGCACTGGCGAATCGCGGCGGATATGTGCCAGTTCGAGTTCGAGATTCTTGACCAGCGCTTCGAGCATCTCGGGCTCGACGCGCGAACCACGAATCTGACTGCGCTTAAGCCGCAAAAGCATCAGATGGGCCGCCAGCTCGGTCGGGTGATCGCGTGTAATGGTAGTCAGCAACTCTATCGCCAGCGGAACCTTATTTTCGAACTCATAAACGCGGGCAAGATTGAAGCTGGTCTTGAAATCAGTCGAATCGAAAGAGCGGGCCCGCGCCAGCAAACCAGATGCACGGTCTACTTCAGCGGTCTTCAGAGATACTTCAGCCAGCAGTTTGATCCATTCAGGTTGATTGGGAACCAGCTCCAGCGCACGTTCGAGTCGTTCGGCTGCAGTCAGATAGAATTTTTTCTGCAGGGCTTCGATGCCCTGGGTTGCCATCTTTTCGCCTTCGGCGCGTGCCTTTTCGATTTTTATCAACTCGGGCGCCTGATACGCCCGCACACAGGTCGGGTCGAGGCGGGCAGCGGCTTCGAAGGCGTCCTGGGCTTCATCGAATCGCCCAAGCCTGATCAGGGTTTCGCCATAGTCACACCAGTCTTCGGCTCCGGATTTTCTGATTTCGAGAAGCTTTTTCTGCGAACTGGCCTTGAGAGCAAAGACACCCGTAGCTTCAGCACTGCCGATAATGCCCTCATGCCCCCATTCGCAGTTGGGATAAGTCTCAACCGCCTGCTGAAAGATCGCAAGCGCCTCGGCATGCCGTTTCTGGCGCGCCAGGGTCTGCCCAAGGGTTTTCTGGACTTCGGGATGGTATGGGCTCAATTCATGCGCCATTTCAAGATATTTAACCGCCCGCACCAGATCACTGCGCTCGGCAAAATGCCGGGCAATATTCAAAAAACATTCGCCATTCGAGTTTTTGCTCTTCTCGACACGGGCAAAAGTCTGATCGGCCTGCTCTTCCATGCCCATCGAATTCTGCAGCTTACCGAGCTCGATCAGAATATCGGGGTTGTCAGCTTTTCTGTTAAGCGCCTGCTCGAACTCGAGCAGGGCCTGGCCCTTTTCATTCATGCCAAGATAGGCGCGGCCGAGGCCGAAGCGCATCTGCGGATCATCTGGAAATGTTCTGATCGCCTCGCGAAAATTCTTGACCGCACCGTCATAAAACTTGCGCGCCAGCATTGTTTCACCCAGCAGCAGGTACATCTCGGCGGTTGCGCCGGCGAGTTCCTTGTAGGCAGCCAGATACTTCTGTGCTTCAGAAGCGTTGCCGAGGCTAAGATGAATTTGTGCCATGCGAATCAGCACATCCTGATTGCGCGGATTCTTGCGATGCAGGCTCTCGATCTGGCGCAGAGCCTCTTCTTTTTTGCCACTGTCATAAAGCAGACCTGAAATGCGAAAAACGGCTTCAGCGTCATCGGGCCGACGATCGAGCGCAACCCCAAGACATTCTATCGCCTCTTCGCGTCGGTTCATGAGTTCGTAAACCCGGGCCCCGGCCTTGAGCACGTCGGGATTGTCGGGTGCCAGTGCGCGGGCAGCCCGAAATGTCGAATATGACTGTTCATAACGCCCGACAAGGTTCAGCGCATTGATCAGGCTCAGATAATTCTCAGCGGCCGCCGGATTTTTTTTGAGAGCCTGTTCGAGGGCTTCGATATCAGGTTTTGCCACGGGCGCCGCTGCCGGCGGCGTCTTTTCGGCAACCGGCTTTGCTGCTGTTCTGGCAGTCGGTTTTTTGTCGACGACAGCGCCGCATTTTCCGCAATAGCGCCCGGTCACAGAATCAAAAGAACATTTCGGGCAGATCGCCATATTTACATCTCCCTGGGGGCAGAAATTCCCAGCAGTTCAAGGCCTTTTGCCAGAGTCCGGCGGGTAAAGCTGCTGATCATCAGGCGCGATGCCTTCACTCTTTCATCTTCGCAGCTGAGCACGGGGCACTTGTCGTAGAACGAAGAAAAACAGGCTGCCAGCTCATACAGGTAATTACATAGTATATGCGGCCGCAGTTCGCTCGCTACCGCCGTCACCGCCTGATTAAATTCCATGAGTTTCATGATCAGATCACGCTCTTCGGCCTGCGAAATCACGGCTTTCGCTGTGAAAACGTCGATATCGAGCCCGGCCTTGCGAAAGATCGAGCAGATTCGCGCATGCGCATACTGCAGATATGGCGCGGTGTTACCGTTAAGCGCCAGCATGCGGTCGAACGAAAAAACATAATCGTTATTGCGGTTCTGCGACAGGTCAGCATATTTAACCGCACCAACGCCGACGATGCAGGCGACTTCCTTTTTGCGTTCTTCGCTCAGTCCAGGGTTTTTCTCGTTGACCACCTGATAAGCCCGCTCGATTGCTTCGTCAAGCAGCTCTGATAATTTAACATTTTCGCCGCTGCGGGTCTTGAGCGGTTTGTTGTCTTCGCCGAGAATGCTGCCGAAAGGCACGTGCTCGAGCTTGACATCGGGCACAGCAAGTATGCCGGCCGCACGCGCCACCGCGAAAATCTGTTTAAAATGCAGAGCCTGACGGGCGTCAGTGACATAAATGATCCGCTGCGCTCCCAGTTTTGCGGTGCGATAGCGCAGGGCCGCGAGGTCGAAAGTTCCATAATTGAAAGCACCGTCAGATTTCTGCACGATAACCGGCAGCGGACTACCGTCTTTACCCTTGAATTCATCGAGGAACACACACTGAGCGCCCTGCGATTCGACCATTTTACCGCTTTTATCAATTTCGGCGACGGTTTCGGCGAGCATGTCGCGATAAAAACTTTCGCCGCGCTCGTTCTCCTCGACCAGCCTGACATCGAGCAGGCGATAAATGCGATAAACTTCGGCCATCGAAATTCTGATGATCTTGTGCCAGAGATCGAGCATGGCCTGATCGCCATTCTGCAGGCGCACCAGGCATTCGGCACAGGCTGCCGCCGTTGCCGGGTTTTCCTTGCACTCTGCCGCCGCGCTTTTATAAAGCTCTTCGAGTCGGGCCAGCGTCAGTTCACGGGTGAGATCACCATTGCGCTGCTCGATCGCTGCGATTTCAGGGCCAGCTTTCCAGATGACCATGGCCATGGGCAGACCCCAGTCGCCAAGATGATTCTGGCGAATCACCGGATTGCCAAGCTCTTCGATAACCCGCGCCAGAACGTCGCCAATGATGGTCGAACGCAGGTGTCCAACGTGCATCTGTTTGGCGATATTGACGCTGGAATAATCAACTACCGTAGTTTCGCCTTCTGCAGAGGCTTTTTCGACGAGATCACTTCTTTCGGCCAGTTCATTGAAGCTGCTTTCGACGACCTTGTTGGCGAGATAAAGGTTGATAAAGCCGGGGCCGGCCATTTCGACGCGGGCAAACCAGTCTTTTTCGGTTTCGAGACTGGCAACCATTTCAGCCGCCAGCTTCTGCGGCGCGCATTTGGCGGCTTTCGCCAGCTTCATTGCAGCATTCAGTGAGAAATCGCCATTAGCCTTGTCAGGTGGCACCTGAACGTCGATAAAGCTATAGTCTTCGATGCCGTAACGCGCGAACAGGCCGGCCAGATTCTGGTGGATGAGAGTGATTAAACGCTTTTTCATAGATATTCCTTAGCCATGGCCACGATCAGGCCTTTGATTTGAAGATAAGCCACACGCCGATCGCCCCGATCAAAAAGTTGGGAAGCCAGACGCCGAGAAAGGGCGACACGACCGCACCTTTCGCGAACGCCTTGCCGGCGGCGAACAGCACATAATACAGAAAAATGATGACAACCGACATGCCGATACCGATACCGGTGCCAGAACGCGTCGTCTGCGAACCGAGCGGCGCCCCGATCAGCACGAAAATCAGCGCAGCGAACGGAATCGAAGTTTTTGACCAGAATTCTATCCAGTGCTGGGCGATCACTGTCGGTGAAATGCCCTTTTTCTCAGAATCTTTGATGAATTCATACAATTCAGCCAGCGTCATGGTACTGGCATTTTTTGAATCAGGCACATGGTCGGGGTTAACGTAATGCGTGTCGATCGGATATTCCATGTCTCTGAAATAGGTGTAATTACGATCTTCGCCGCTCATGTGAATATCTGATACGCGACCATCCCAGAAATAGCACACACCATCTTCGATGCGGGCGCGATCAGCCTCGATGACTCTCGGAAACCCGCGCGCCTGGCCTTCATACATGACAACCCCGAACATGTCTTTGGTCTCTTCGTTGAATTTGCGCACAAAGAACTTGCGGCCCGGCCCGGCTTCGAAGAAGCGGTTTTCGGCGATCTTGGGCAGCGGCCTCTTCAGCGTAACCTCACGCCGGAACAGGCGCGTGAACTTCTCGTTGGCGACCGGCACCAGCTTTTCGTTGAACAGCAGCGTCAGAAAAGTGATGAATAGACCGGCCAGAATAGCCGGCGTCACTACCCGGGCGAAGCTGTAACCGCCGGCCTTTAACGCTGTGATCTCTGAATCTGACGACATCCGGCCAAAAGCAACAAGATTTGCCAGCAACAGAGCCATCGGAAAGCTGATAACGAGAGTCGGCGGCAGGCTGTAAATGAAAAATAATCCGACAACCGTGGGTGGAACGCCTTTGGCGAAAATCAGATTGATCAGCCCCATCATCAGATCGATCAGCCAGATCGCGACAAAGAAAGCCATGCCAAAAAGAAACGGCTCCAGCAGTTCCTTTAAGACATATTTATCAACTGTCTTGATCGTTTTCATCATAGAGACTGTATACTACTCCATGAGAGTAAGAGGTATCAAGTATAATGTTATATAAACGTATTCAAAAAGAAAATGTAGTGGGCACGGCGCGCTGTGCCCATACTTGCGCTGTGCCATGCTCGCGCCGTGCCTATACCGGAGTCCGTGCCCATGCGCGTTTTCTCCTTTTTGCATCGAGTATTGCCTTAATTCTCGATTCTTGCTTGTCAACTGACGGGCTTAAAGGTTACAATTTTACGGCAATCATCCTGCGACCGGGAAAATTAATCACCGATGCAAAACCTTTATCAGCTCTTTGGTGTATCGAATTTTGCCTCTCTTGAAGAACTGGCGGCGGCCTACAAGCAGAAATATGCCGAACTGTTCTCTTCTGATTCGCCCCTGGCCAACATTCCGAAACTGCGTGAGTTAAAAGACGCTTTCGACCTGCTTTCTGACGATGACAAGCGGGCGGCCTACGACGAAAAACTGACCGACTTTCTCGAAGAACTGCACGAAAAATATGACGAGGCAGTAGCCGATCTTTCGGCCGGACGACTGCAGCAGGCAGTCGACAAGCTGAACTGGTGCATCACCAGAGACCCCGGTGAACCAGATTATTACGAGACCATCGGACTGGCTTACCGGCTGGCCAATGATTTTGACAATGCCCTGCGCAGTTTTCAGCAGGGCCTCAAGACCGGGCAGCGCAAGGCCTTCTTTCATCGCAATCTTGGCGATGTATATCGCCTCAAACATGACGAAGACAACTCCGACACGCATTATCTCGATGCGGCCGAAGCCTTCAAGAACATTCTGCAGGTCGACCCCAAAAATGTCGACGCGATCGAGCAACTGGCCGACATCTACAGTCGCATGAAATTCTTCGACGAGTCACTCGACCTCTACAACCAGCTCATCAGGAGGTTTCCCTACAATGCCGCCTATCATCGCGATGTCGGTGCCGTCATGTATGAACTCGACATGGTCGAAGAAGCCGAGCAACACCTTCTTGAGGCCTTACGCATCACACCCGGCGATGCAGCCGCACTGTTATATCTCGGACTGGTCTACTTCAAACGCCGATTGCTGGGAATGGCCGTGCAGACACTGCGTGACAGCCTGAAGAACAGCCCTGACCAGCCCGAAGTCACTCAACTTATCGAGCAGATCGAAATCATCAGAGCCGAAATCGGGCGAACCGTTGAAGAGATCATCTACGACCCGGCTCCCGATGCTTACGTCGAAGGCACCGTCAAATGGTATAGCCAGGAAACCGGGATGGGCGTGCTGACCTGCAGCGAATACCCTGAGGTTCTGCTGCATTATTCGGCAGTTAAGCCCGACGACGAAGCCACCCTGAAAAAAGGTGACCGGGTGAGGTTCGGTATTGTCAAAGATTCTGTAAGCCCGATAGCCGTTCAGATCGAAAAAATCGGTGAAAACGAAGAGTCCGAGTCGATGCCAGGCAAGATCGAGCGCTACGACATCGAAAAGAAAATGGGCATCATTCGCGGACACGACGGCCGTGAAGTCTTTTTTGCCTTTTCAGCACTGACAGAAGAAGTGCTCGAAAACCTCAAACCCGATCTCGAAGTGCTTTTTGAATCGCGCACCATTACCGGTCTCTCAGACAACAACTATGAGCAGGCCAGCCGCGTACGGCTGCGCAAGCGCAGACAACCATAAAGACTACTGGCAGGGGCACGGCACGGCGCGCCCATACTGGCAGCCAGGTCGGCGTAACCTGCGGTCAATCAGGCAGTGAGTTCAAAAAAGGCTTTTTCGAGGCTGCCCCAGGTTTTAACAACGTTATCGAAGCTTTCGGCAAGACGCAACTGACCGCCGGCAATGATTCCAACGTGGGTAACCAGCTTTTCGACAACCTCAAGAACATGGCTCGAAAAAATGATAGTGGTGTCGTTTTCAACCATTTTGTCGAGCAATTGCCTGAAATCGCGGGTCGCCTGCGGATCGAGACCGTTAAAGGGCTCGTCGAGAATCAGCAGTTTTGGCGAATGTATGATGATCGAGGCGAGCGCGATCTTTTTCTTCATACCGAAGCTGTAGTTGGCAGTATACTCGTCGGCGGCTTCAGTTAGACCGAACAGACCAAGCAATTCTTCGATACGCTGCTTTCGCGAATCGCGGGGCAGTTGATGAACATCGGCGACAAAATCAAGAAACTGGTAACCGGTCAGATAGTCGTAAAGAAATATTTCGTCAGGCAGATAACCGACCCGTGCGCGAATTCCGATCGGGTCAGACGCAACATCGATGCCGTCAATGACAACCCTGCCGGTATCTGGCTTAAGAAGTCCCATCATAATTCGCAGAGTCGTGGTTTTGCCGGCACCATTCGGGCCGAGAAAGCCAAATACGGCACCAAGCGGAACTTCGAGCGATACATTGTTCACCGCCAGCTTTGTATCGTAGCTTTTGGTGAGATCTTTAATGCTGATCATGGTGACCTGATACTCTGTGTTCTCGCGTCAGTCTCAGATGTTCTGCGTATTTGGCAAGTTCGGGAAACTCTTCGAGCGGCTTGAAGGTTGCATTGTTATGCCAGAAGTCAGAAAGGCCGGCAAAACCGGTTTTTTCGTATTCAGCGGCGGTAATCAGCATGTCAATCTTGTCGATAGCGCGCACAAACCTGGCTTCGACACTGCTTCCCTCTTCGAACTCCTTGAAAAGAGTCAGCGATTCTTCGGTCAACGCGGCACCAAGTGGCGCAAGAACATCTTCGACCGCCTGCTGCTCAATAGCACTCTTATCAGGAAAGTATTTGAGCGCCGTGTATGGAATATCGCCAACCCGGCTTTCACCGAGTTCATGTATTATGGCAATAGAAACCGCGCGCGCGCGATCGATTTTAACACTGGTCATTATACCGGCCAGCATGTGGGTCAACAGAATCACCCCGAAACAGTGATCGGCGATCGATTCGCCGTTGCGAATGCCACGCAGCTGCCAGCCGGTGCGCCGCAGTTTTTTGAGGGTCAGGAAATCGTGAAAAACCTTGTCGAGCTGTGAACTTTCAATTTTCATACTTTTCTGTCCGTGTCGTGAAGTTACAGTATTTATACCCGATTTTCTCATCATTCAGCCATATTTTTTTGTATCGTTGTCGTTGTCGTTGTCGCTATCGTTGTCGCTATCGTTGTCGCTATCGAACCGGTTTTATGTTACCCACTGCAAAATTCCGGGCAAAAAAAAGACCGGTGAAACCCGGTCCTGAAAAATAAGGAGGCAAACAAATCCATGAACCCTGTCGTCAAAAGTTGCTGTTTCTTTAACGAATTTTTTGCAGAATCATAGCGAAAGCGGTACAATCACGCCATGACAACACTGAGGTTTATCGATTCGCAGTTTTTCAGCGGGGCCATGAACATGGCCCTCGATCAGATGCTGGCAGAAAACCTGTCGCAGCACGACAGACAGTCTTACCTGAGATTTTACCGATGGCGACCGGCGACCCTTTCGTTCGGATACAACCAGAGAATCGAGCGTCTGATAAACCCCGATGCGGTGCGCGCAGCCGGTTTCGGCATTGTCAGGCGCATGACGGGCGGGAAAATGGTATTTCACGACAACGAACATACTTTCTGCATCGGACTGCCGGCCGAGTTTATCGAAAGCAGAATCGGGAAAGGCAAAACCTTTCTTGAGATGTTCACCCTGGCGGTCTCACCTCTGGTGACCGGCCTGAGACAGATGCAAATTCCTGCCCGCTTCGCTGACTCGCGTGAAATGCGGCACAGCTCTAACGGAATTCATTGTTATGCTACTGCGGCCGGGCATTCTATCTATGCCGGTGACCGCAAGCTTATCGGCGCTGCCGGCGTTTTCCGCAACGGCAGCCTGGTAATTCACGGGTCGATACCGATTACAGTCGAGTTCCCACCTGACGACTGCTTTATCGACGGCCAAAAAGTCAGCCACGATGTCGATATGGCGGCTTTAAGTGACTTCTGCAGCGCCGGAGAAATCGAAAAGCTGCCGGAAATAATTGCCAGAGCCTTTTCGACTGTGCTGGAACTTGAAATATCCCGGCAACCACTTACCAAATCGGAGCTCGCCTCTGCCCAGGAACTTGCCCGGACCAGATACTCCAGCCTCTATTGGAATACTTCTGAAAAGGGTTAAAATTCTGCTTGTCAAAGAGTGTGATTTGCGGTACATTTATTGGTTGTTCGCAGGTGAAATTTGCTATAATTAAGGCAGAGAGAGCAAATGTTAAATAAATTTAACATTGTTACGGTTTGTGTATTGCTGACGCTTCTGCTGTCGGCAGAACCTCTCTATGCCCAGAAAATCGACAACCTCGATCTGCAGTTCAACCACGCAACCGGCCGACAGCGGCGATCCACGGCAGTGCCGCGCAATGGCGAGTTCAAATTCTCGCTGGGCAGCCAGCTTTTCAACGAACCGGAGGCCACCCTGCCGACGACCGGCAACAACAGCGAAATCACCCGAATCGAGGTTGCTGAAAACTTCTCTGACCTTGGCAGTATCGATGTCAATCGAATCAGACCCGCCACCCCGGCACAGCTCACATTGCGCTCAAGCCGAACTGGCGAGCAACAGAGATTCGCTCCGACCATCACCCTGAGCAGCTCATACGAAGACAACGCGATCGGGCCAAACGACCCTTCCGCCGAGAGCCTTTCCATACGCAGCGAATCCGGCAGGCTGCGCGTCTACGGCGAGCTCGAGCAGCAGCGCATAAACGCACTTGCCACACAAAATCCGGGTGGATTCGGCAACAGTGGCACTCCGGGCATTCGCGCCTCGGTCAACGTCAAAGCCAACGACGGGCAGCAGAAGCCCGAACCTCATGAAGCGAGCGCAGCGCTGGCTTCCCGTTACTACCTCGAAGCCGTCTACAGCTTCAAGCCCACCCTCAAGGGTAAGGTTTCATTTCGGCGCTCGATGATCGACACCTTCGAATCAGAAGAAAAACTGCAGGTCGAAGGCATAGTCGATGCCAACCAGAACATACAGATCAAGGCCGGTTACAACAACGAGGTCAGACCCGAAGTGACCGACACCAAATCGAGCAAAGACACCAAAGTCTGGACAGAATTCATTTTAAAATTCTGACCGATGCAGATTACCGACGTTCGCATTCAACGGATCAAAGAACCCCGCAGCAAGCTGCTGGCGTTTGCCGAAATCACGCTCGACGATGCTCTGGTAATCAAGGATTTTCAGATTTTCATGTCGCCGCGCGGCTGCTTTGTCGGTATGCCAAGCCGCAAGATGCCCGACGGCACCTGGCGCGAAACCATTTTTGCAATCAACACCGAACTGGCTGAGCAGATCAAGCAGACAATTCTGCGGGCCTACGAAGATGAAGCCAGTCGACCGGAAAATCGGCCGGATGCCACAATATAGTCAATCCGGAAAGCAACTACAATTACGATTACGATTACGAACGCGAGCACGATTTTGAGGATCAGAAGGCGCTTGCACCGGCGGGCCAAATGTGTTATTTTCTTTGAGCCACAAAAATGGCGAAGGGGCGTAGCCAAGCGGTAAGGCACCTGCCTTTGGAGCAGGCATTTCGTAGGTTCGAATCCTCCCGCCCCTGTTCAAAAGCCCGCCTCCCCGGCGGGCTTTTGCGTTTATGTTGCCAATACAAGCATCCGAATTGGTCTCACCGCCGCAAAATTATTGATTCAGGCGGCTAACCTCGATACTGGCGGGGTTCAGGAAAATTTGTGGTATTTATGGCCAGAAAGGGGTAAATCTGTGTATAATGACCGCGAAAAAAACTGCGAGGTGGAATATGACTGCTAAGCTTCAGGCCCTGATTCTGGCCGCCGGCAAAGGCACCCGGATGAAATCGGAGTTGCCGAAAGTAGTACACCCGATTCTGGGCAAACCGATGGTCGCTTATGTCATCGAAGCGGTAAGAGCGGTCGGCTGTGATAAAGCTACTCTGGTCACCGGCTATAAAAGCGAACTTGTGCGTGACATGCTTTCCGGCGAAAACGTCGCTTTCGTTGAACAGCCGCAACAACTGGGAACCGGCCACGCGGTTCAGTGCTTTGCCAGAGAAGTTACTGCCATGCCGGAGCGCCTGCTCGTCGTCTGTGGCGACACGCCGCTGATTTCGACTGCGACCCTGCGCCAGATGATCGAAATGCATGACAGAGAGAAACCAGCGATCACCATGATGACCTTGAACATGGAAACTCCGGGTAACTACGGCCGCATTCTGCGCAAAAACGGCAAGGTCTGCGCGATAAGAGAAGCCCGAGACTGCACTGAAGAAGAACTGAAGGTCAAAGAAGTTAACCTCGCGGTATATCTGTTCGAAGGGCAGTTTTTGCAGAACAACATTTTCAAACTGACTGCCGGCAATCAGCAGAAGGAATACTATCTCACCGATCTGGTCGAAATGGCGGTACAGCAAGGTCTGCCCGTCATCAGCTGTATCGAAAAGGATGAGTCTTCGACACTTGGCATCAACAGTCGCCAGCATCTGGCTGAAGTCAGTGCCATACTGCAGCAGCAGATACTCGACCGGCTGATGAGTGCCGGCGTTACCATCACCAGTCCGCTAAACACATTTATCGGGCCGGATGTCGACATTGGCCCCGACACCGTTATTCATCCGGGCACCATGATTTCCGGTCGCTGCAATATTGGCAGAGACTGCGTAATCGGGCCAAACTGCCACATCAGCGAGGCAATGATCGGCAATGGTTGCTGCCTCGAAGCCTGCCTGGTCAAGAATGCCAGCGTTACCGACAACAGCAAAATTGAACCGTTTTCCTTGATAGAAGGTTAATTAATGAAGACAGGGAGCAGCCATGCATACTAATTCACGGGTAAAAATTTTCTCAGGCGACAGCAATCGCGAACTTTTTTCTGAAGTCTGCCGATTTCTGATGATTCCTGAAGGAAACGTCTTTCATACCAACTTTGCTGACGGCGAACTCTATTGCCGCATCGAAGAGTCTGTGCGCGGCTGCGACACCTTCATCATCCAACCGACCAGCACGCCGGTAAACGAGAATCTGATGAAGCTGCTGATCACCATGGATGCACTCAGACGCGCATCAGCTGCGAGCGTGACCGCAGTGGTTCCCTACTTTGGCTATTCGCGCCAGGAAAAGAAAACTACCGGTCGCGAACCGGTCACCGCCAAGCTCGTCGCCAACATCATCACCATTGCCGGCGCCAACCGCATGATGACAGTCGATATGCACGACCCCGCCCTGCAGGGCTTTTTCGACATTCCGGTCGATCACCTTTCTGCGGTCAGGCTGCTGTCTGAGCACATTCTTAAGCGTGACCTCACCGATCATGTTGTCGTATCTCCCGATACCGGCGGCGTTCTGCGCGCACGCACCTTTGGCAAGAAGCTCGAACTGCCAATGGCGATCATCGACAAGCGCCGCCCCGAAAAGAACAAGGCTGTGGTTATGAATGTAATCGGCGATGTCGAAGGCAAGCACTGCATCATCATCGACGACATCATCGATACAGCAGGAACTCTGGTCAACGTTGCCGAAAGCCTGATCGAGAAGGGCGCAAAATCGGTAATGGCCTGCTGTACCCATGCGCTGCTGTCGCCGCCGGCAGTCGAAAGAATCGAGCAATCTCCGGTCAGAGAGATAATCTGCACGAACTCTGTGGCGCTCAGCCCTGAAAAAATCGAAAAATGCCGATTAACCGTTCTCTCTCTGGCCCCGCTCATCGGCGAAACCATAAGACGAATTTTTGAAAGACGTTCAGTAAGCGAACTGTTCTTATAAGACAGAGGAGACGTGTTGCAATGCATTTTTATACGAAGTTGATTCTGGTTCCCGCCTGTGGCGCCATGCTGGCACTCAACCTGGCTGGCTGCGGCGGCAAGAAGAAGAGCAAAAACCCGGTAGCGCCTGTCAGCGAAACAGCAGCTGCCGAAGACGGCAAATTCTCGACCTGGGCTGATAATGCCAAAATCAGGGCTGCAATCGATTCTCAGGACTACGCCACTGCCAGATCTCTGGCTTCTTCGCGCATTTCTGAGAGCCCGGATGACGCACGCGCCCATTTTCTGCTCGGTCAGGCGCTGAAAGGCGAAAACAAGCTCGAGCTCGCCCGCAAAAGCTTCGAAACGGCAACCGAGCTGGCTCCGAACGATCGCAATTATGCAAGAGAACTTAACGAATGCCTTTCGCTGATGATAGATGCCGCTCTTGCCGATGACATGGCCAGCGAAGCGATCGAAATCGGCAAAAAGCTGCTGCAGGCGGGCTACAAAACTGCAGAAGTCGAACCCAGACTGGCAAAAGCCTACAGCATAACTGCCGACAAGCTCATCGCCACCGAAAATATGGTAGAAGCTGAATCTATGCTGCGCGAAGCAGTCAATCTGCTGCCTGATCAGCCCGAAACCAGACTCAGACTGGCCCAACTGCTGATGCAGGGCGACCGCCTCATGGAAAGCGAAAGAATGTTGCGCAGCCTCACCGAAACACATGCCGACTTCGCGCCCGGTCTTACAGCCTACGCCGCTCTGCTGCAACGCATGGGTGAAGTGCGCAAAGCCAGCGACATGGTCAACAAGGCGCTTCAGCTCGATCCTGAAAATTCTGAAGCAGTTGAACTGCGCGCGAGTTTTGCCCGTGATCTGCCGGCTGGCGCGACTGCTGCCAGCGAAAGCACTACGAGTATCGAAACTATCAATGCCCGCCTGAAGACTCTCGAACGCACCGGCAATCTCAGTGAGCAGAAAAAACTGCTGGAAAACCTGGTCGCGCTTTATCCAGCCGAAAGTGCTGCACTGCTGAATCTCAGTATCGTCTGCGAAAAACTCGGCATGATCGATGAAGCTTATAAATATGCCGAGCAATATCAAAATGCCAGCCCCGACTCGCTTCAGGGCAAACTGCAGATGGCAAGATGTCTCTATCAACTCGGTCAGAACGATCGCGCCATGAGCCTGATCGAAGCAATCGAGCCAACCTACCCTGACAAGCTTGAAATCATGGCAGAAAAGGGTCAGGTTCTCGCCCGCAGCGGCAATTTTGAAGAAGCCCGCAAAGTCTGGCAGCAGGTCCTCACCACCGATCCCGACCATGTGGCGACTCTGTTCAACTACGCCCAGCTCGAAATGGAATCAGGTAAAAATAAAGAAGCTCAGGAATATTTCGAGAAGGCGATTCGCAAAGAGCCTTTCAACCACAAATACCGCTACTTCGCCGGCATAAACCTTATTCAGAGCGGCCTGAAGGATCAGGCGTATTCGCTCTGGTCTGCCTCGCGCAGCTCACTGAACCCGGAAGACCCTTATGCCGCAAGAATTCTACGTGCACTTGGCGAAGAAAATACTCAGACATCTGCCATCAGCCTGTCTTCGCCGCCACCTCCGCTCAGCGCCCCGACGACACCGGCCACGGCTCCGGTTTATGTTCCGCAGGGTGTGATCGAAGAATCGCCAGCTGACGCAGACTATGACCGCGCCCTCGAATATGCCCGCGGAGGTTTTTTCAGCGAAGCGATAGAATCGTTCAAACAGGTTCTTCAGAAAAATCCTGAAAATTTCAATGCGCTGATGAATCTCGGCAAGGTCTACACAGCAACCGGCAGCCATGAAAAAGCCTGTGCCAATTATCTGAAAGCCCTCAAAATCGATCCACGCAATGTCTTTGCACTGCGCGCACTGGCTAACGGTTATTCAGAAATCGGCATGCACAGCCTCGCTGCCGAAATTACCGAACAAGTTCGCCTGTCGCATCCAGACCAGCTCGAAAATTTTCCGAGATACGCTCAGAAAACCCCAAAAAGCAACCCGCGCGCCTATGAGCCGCTGGCCGGAGCGATGATTGACGAAGGTCTGTTCAATGAAGCGATGGCGGTAATCAACACCGGTATTGCCCAGCAGGGCGACCTCAATACGCTTCATCTGCTGCAGGGTGACGTATACAAAAGCCAGGGCCAGTATGAAGCCGCTTTGAATGCATACAAAACGGCTCTCAGTCGCGAAGCACATAACCCCGCACCATATATAAGAATGGGTGACCTGTTCGTCGCTTCGGGTCAGCTGACCAGCGCTGCCGACGAGTATCACAAGGCGCTCAAGGCTGGCTTCATCGATGCCGACAGCATGTTCGAAATCGTCGACCGCTTTCGCAAAATCGGTCGCGACATCGATGCACAAAGAGTTCTCGGACAGCTCAAAGGTATGAATCTCAACCAGGCTCAGTTGAAAAAGCTCGACCTGAGACTGGGCACCAATCTTTCTTCACAATCAGAGGAGACTGAACAATGACCCCGAAAGAAACCACACTCGAAAGCCTCGACGCGGCTATTGCCGAACTCAAGAAGTCGATCGACAACGTGTCTGACGCAGAAGTAAAAAAAGAGCTCGAAAAGACTCTCAAAAACCTGCTGCGCGCGCGCGAAAAGATGAACCCGGCGCGCCCCTTTACCGGGCATTATGTGGTAGCACTGCCGTTCGTTCTGATTTTCGCTCTGGTAGGCATCTACTACTTTTCGAAAATTTTCAAAAAAGAGTGCCGCTGAGCCTCAGCCAGAACTGATCGATGCGAACCTATATCTTCGGCCCGGTGCCGTCACGTCGTCTGGGAATCTCGTTGGGCGTCGATCTGACGCCAACCAAAACCTGTTCGTTCGACTGTCTTTACTGCCAGCTTTCGAAGACCAGGTTTCATACTTCGACACGCTCGCAGTTCTGCAATCCCGAAGATGTAATCAGCGAACTCAAGGCTGTTCTCGGTGAAATAGCGCGCCCCGACTGGATCACCATCTCAGGCACCGGCGAACCAACGCTGCATACCGGGCTCGGCTTCATTCTGGCCGAAATCAAAAAACTCGACAACGCGCCATCCTGCGTTATAACCAACTCATCTCTCATGTATATGCCCGAAGTGAGACAGGAACTGATGCTGGCCGACCGCCTGCTGCCGACGATAACCACGGTTAATCAGCGCAGTTTCGAGCGCATACACCGACCAACCGCCGACTTGCGACTCGAAGCCATTCTTGAAGGCCTGCAGATCTTTTCGCGTGATTATACCGGGGCGATCGAAGTCGAAGTATTCGTCTGCCCGGGAATCAACGATTCAGCCGAAGAAATCGCCGGATTGCGCGATTATCTGCGCAGTCTGCCCAATCTCGAAGCAGTCTATCTCAACACAGCAGTGCGGGTACCGATTGAAAGCGCAGTCAGCACCGCCGATCAGGGACTGCTCAATAGTTTTCGAAGCGCACTCAACCTGTCTGTGCCGGTAACCACAGCGTTCGAGCACAGTTTTGTTCCGCCACGCAGCAGCAACTGGAACCGGCCGGCACTTTCCTCAGACATTTTAAAACTGCTGCTCAGGCACCCGTGCAGCGAAAAGCAGCTCGAGCAGGTACTGAGTTCAGCTCCTGACCGAATAGCGGTGATGCTGACAGAACTGATGCACCAGGGAAAAGTCAGGCAGACCAGCAACGGTGACTGGACTCTAATCGACTGAGAAAATTCTGTCGGCAGCCCGCGAGGGTTTAAGCCTGAGCACAACTGTCGGGTTGAAATTTATGTTTTTTTTCAGCTCAACCGGCTGAAAATCTTCAGCTGCGGCCATTATCGTCACTTCTTCTCTGTCGCCAGACGGGTATTCAATTCTGAAAAACCCATTACTATCGGTTACCGTCGCAATTTTTTCGCTGGCAACAAAGGCCCGGGCTACCGGTTTTCCGGTGAGAGCATCGACGACCCGGCCATCGAGAACGCCCGGGCGATACTGCCCGATGACTCTGCTGATAAGTTCGGCCATGGTTTCTCTGTCGGTGAAACCAGAAGGGACTTGTAAGCTTTCAGGCATGAAGCTCGACATTCTTCCTGCCATGGTTTCTGCCGGCGAATCCTGGTATGCCATCAGCCGCACAAGTTTTTGCGCGGCGTCTGAATCGGGCTTAACCAGGCGCAAAAACTGAATGAGCTTCTGCAGATAACCTATGGTTTCGATATTGCGTAAAGCCTCGCCGGGCCTGAATTTCTGATCGGGATAGCCGCGCATTATGCCGCAGGAAAGAGTTCGATAGACACCGAACAGCTGCTCATCGTCAAGATCGGTATATTCGGGCAGGGCGTCTGGCTGTGCAGAAATACGACAGCTTTCGAGAACCGTCTCGAACATCTGCGCAAGTTCGAATCTGGTCAGACGATTATCAGCGCTTTCAAATCTGTAGGCCGGCGCGAAGATAAGCGTTGCCAGAAGAGCAAATGTCATCAGTGCCGGCCCGGTTCTTCTTTTCAGGGCCGAGCGGCTGATGCGTACGCGCTTCGTTTTAAACCGCAAAAATCTCAGGAAAGTTGCCAGCACAGATGTTAAATTCTGTTTCATTGCAGCAGATCTCCTGAATATGCATAAATTTTTGGCCTTTCAGAATCTCGTGGCGAAATATGCCATACCTGCCCACGACGAAACAGTTCGAGATCACAAGTCTGAGCGATGCGCTTCATAGCCTCTATCGGGCTGTCAGACTGTGCTTCGAGCGTAAACCTTTCGGGAAGAGTTCCAGCAATCTCTATCTGAAGGCCAGATATGTCAGCAAGTTCATTTATCACCGGCAGCAGTGGAGCATCATGCAGACTTATCACCACCGGCGCATATTTTTCTTCAGCGGGGCTTAGAAGAAAACCAGGTTCAATCGATGCTGGCACCGCCATTGCCGATTTTTCGGCGATTCTGATCATGACATCGTTATTGGCATACCGAATCGAGGCAAGGCAACCCGCGCGAAGATACAGACGAACACGTACCGTATCAGGTTTCTGTGGTAGAGTGGTAATATAGCCAAGACGCAGATCGCGGCTGGCATAGGCCTTTTCAGTCAGTTCTCCAGCAATGGCAACATCTTTGAAGTCTAGAACAAGGCAGCGGTCTTCGCCCGAGAATGATACAGCGGGACGATACACACCGGTCAACGCCACGACCACTTCGGTTTCATTCTCGCGCTCATGCACATCGATGCTGGTGATACCGCTGAGTCCGCTACCGGCACTGGCCAGGCGCCAGCTCAGAGCGAGCAGCAGAACGATCAGATAAACAGTATAAATGCGATGTCGCGTCGTTTTGCTGAGATTATTCATTGTCATAGGCCAGCAGGCAGCGCTCCAGCATGAAGAACGCCGTCAGGCGCGAATTATCGGCATTGCTGGTCGCGACAGACTCGCATGAGTCATCAACCAGATTCTGCAGGCGCAGAAGCATCGCCCGCCCGTTAATTTCTTCGTCCGAATAGAAAAGCGACGATTCGGGAACGGTTCGACCAAGATATTCGCCAATCCGTTTCAAGGCGCGATTCCAGGCTTCGGCGGAAATTTTCTCGAAAGGAGCCAGATTCGTGCCGTAATACGGCTCTATAGCGCCGATTTGCAGCAGCTGCCGGCACATATGGTAGACCGGATGGTCAAGCGGCACATCGCTGAAATGGCTTTCTGCCGCCATGACTTTTTTGCTGCCGGCAAGAACGAAAAAGGTAATCGAGCTGGAAAACAACAACAGGCCCAGAACAAAAAGCAAATATCCTGCGTATCTGTTTTTGACAATCTGCATTCAATATTTATCGACAGATATTCCGGCAATACTTAAAAGGTACCGCAAAATACCGAAGGTTTTTGTCGACTATTTTTATGGGCTGTGCTAGACTTTCTCAGATTACAGCATGACAGGGAATTTGACGAGGTACACAACAAACCGATGACGCCTTTTCGCAAGATATTCTTCATTCTGACAGACATAATCTGCATCGCCTTTTCACTGGTTGCAGCCATCTGGCTCAAGTTCGACAGTCTGCAACCCCAGCACGTTCAATACCTGCTGTTCATTATTCCGGTTCTCACGCCAGTAGGGCTTGCCTGCTTCTGGTTCATGGGGTTGTATAACCGCACACTGCGCTTCACTTCTCTGCCAGATATGGTCGCAGTTTTCACTGCAGTCACCACTTATTCGATTCTGAAAATCGCTTCGATTTTTTTCACTCAGAGTTTTGCAAATTTCAGCGCAGTGTTTGTCATTGACTGGATGATCTCACTCATCCTTATCGGAAGCAGCCGAATTGCACCACGAGTCGCCCTGAGTATGCTCGAAGCGAGCCCTTTCCGCGGCTGGCTCTTTAACAAAACCGCTCAGAAAGCGAAGCGAGTTCTGATCATCGGAGCCGGCCAGGCAGGCGAAAGCATTCTGCGCGAAATCAGACGTAACGTGAATCTGCCGATCAATGTTGTCGGCCTGATCGACGACAGCCCGAAAAAGCACAACCAGATCATTCACGGCGTTCAGGTTCTCGGCAGCAGCGAAAAAATCGCGAGCGTAGCCAAAGCATACAGTGTCGATGAAATCATCATTGCGATACCATCCGCCTCGGGTCAGGAACTCAGACGCATCATCAAACTCTGCCAGGACACCAGAGTAAGATTTAAAACTCTGCCCGGCCTGCAGGATATCATCGCCGGCAAACTGGTCAGCCTGCAGCTGCGCGATATCGCGATCGAAGATCTGCTGCGCCGACCACCGGCTGAGATCAATCTTGCCGAAATTGCCGCTTACGTAACCGGCAAGGTAGTAATGGTAACCGGCGCCGGCGGCAGTATTGGCAGCGAGATCTGCCGACAGATTCTGCCATTTCAACCTTCACGACTGATCCTGCTCGGTCATGGCGAAAACAGTATTTTTAGAACGAACCAGCAGCTGCAGGGTAATGAAAATCTCGGCAATATCGCTCTTATTCCGATAATCGCCGACATTCAGGATCGCGAAAAAATCGCCAGCCTGTTCAGCAATTATCGTCCTGACATAGTCTTTCATGCAGCCGCGCACAAGCACGTGCCCCTGATGGAACTCAATCCTGAAGAAGCTGTCAAAAACAACGTACTGGGCACCCGCAATCTGGTAGACGCCGCTCATAACGCCAAAGTAGAAAGATTCGTCATGATTTCGACCGACAAGGCGGTTAATCCGACATCGGTTATGGGTGCGAGCAAGCGTGTCGCCGAAAAAATTCTCAAATGCTATGCCCGGCGCAGCCAGACCAGGTTTGTCGCAGTGCGCTTCGGCAATGTTCTCGGCAGTCGCGGCAGCGTCATTCCCCTCTTCAAGGAACAGATCGAAAAGGGCGGCCCGATCACCATAACTCATCCTAAGATGATCCGCTATTTCATGACTATTCCAGAAGCCAGCAAACTGGTTATTCAGGCCGGTTCCTATGGTAAGGGCGGCGAAGTTTTCATTCTCGACATGGGCGAACCGGTGCGCATAGTCGATCTCGCCGAAGATCTCATCAGGCTTTCGGGGCTCGAAGTCGGCAAGGATATCGAAATCAGGTTTACCGGCATCAGACCCGGTGAAAAGCTTTATGAAGAGCTTCTCACCGCCTCAGAGGGCATTACCGCCACACGTAACCGCAAGATTTTTATCGCCCGCCCGGAAGAGGTCGATGAAGCCGCGCTGATGGCCCAGGTTGAACGCCTCGAAATATCTGCCAGAAGCGGCAAGGTTCGCAATATCATTAGAGGATTTCAGGAAATCGTACCCTCTTTTGCGCCAAACCGCGATATGATCTATAATGACCGCCAGATTCGCGAAAACCAAAGCCAGGTTCAGCAACAGCCGCAGCTGAGAGTCATCTGAGAGAAAAGCCTGTCATAGCTTCATAAGCTGAGCGGACTCTCAGCGGCAAAGATTCAGGCAACAACACAGCCGTCAGCAATCGAACAGATCAGTTTTTGTCTTTGTCGTCGCCGGAAATTGGCGGAAACGGCTGTGAGGAAGGTTTTTCGGAGTCGCTGCTATTGACCGGCGGATATGGTTGAGAAGATGGCTGCTCAGGGTCCTTGTGAGCCATGACCGGCGGGAATGGCTGGCTTTCAAGTTTCTTTTCTTCTTTGATTTCGTGGGCGGCCATCGGTGGATAAGGCTGACCTTCGAGCTCATGCAAAATTTCAGCTGGATCCTTTACTTCGGTACCGTCGTCGATCAGAATCATATCATCAGTGTCTTCGACTTTCTCGAAATACTGGAAAAGCTTGCGGTCGAAGGCCTTGAGAAATGCTTCGACGCAGACGGGGTCGAATTGTTTGCCTGAGAACTTTTTGAGTTCTCCGACTGCGGTTTTTACAGTCAGACCCTTGCGATAAGGGCGATTGGTAGTCATCGCGTCAAAGGCATCGGCAACGCAGATTATTCGGCCGGCGAGCGGTATGTCTTCACCGGTCAGGTGATCAGGATAGCCCCGGCCGTCATAATACTCATGGTGGTGAAGTACCCCTGGAATCTTGTCGGCGAGAAAATCTACCGGTCGCAGAATCTTGGCGCCGATTGCGGGGTGTTTTTTGATGATGGCATATTCTTCATCGGTGAGTCGGCCAGGTTTTCTGATGATGCTGTCTTTGATACCGATCTTGCCGACGTCGTGCAGAAGGCCGGCGTAGCGTATATCTTCGACTTCTTTGGGCGACAGATTCATTTCTTCGGCAATCGCTACCGAATACTGGGTAACACGCCGCGAATGGCCCTGAGTATATGGGTCTTTGGCATCGATCGCAGTTGCAAGAACTTCGATCGTCGACAGATATACCTTTTGAATATTTTCATAGAGACGGGCGTTTTCGATCGACGACACGGCCTGATTCGCCATATTCTCAAGCATTTCGAGGTCATGATCGTTAAACGGAATCGTGCCGGTGCGGTTAAGAACCTGAAGAACGCCAATGACCCGGTCTTTGAGTCGCATCGGAACACAGATCATCGAACGTGTGACGAATCCCGACTTTTTGTCGGCGCCCTTGAAAAATCTCGGGTCTTTTTCGGTATCAGGCACGATGATCGGCTTGTTATTCTGGGCACACCAGCCGGCGAGGCCGGTACCCATAGGTAGTCTGATTTCCTGCAGCTTGGCGCCGACGTTGGGATCTCCAGATACTATGTGAAAATACAGTTCGTTCGTCTGCTCATCGATAAGATAAACAGTAGAGGTTTCGCAGCGCATGACCTTGGTGGCCGTGCTCATGATCTTGGTCAGCAGCTCACGCAGATCGAGGGTCGAACTGACGACCCGGCCAACTTCGAGCAGTGCGCCCATTTCTTCCATGCGCAGCTGAACGAGTTCGACTTCGAGGAAAGTGTTTATGGAAGTAGTCGCCAGCTCACGAAATGCAGCTGCCGACGCCGTGAATTCAGTTTCGTATTCTGGCATGATCAGCATGCCAAGAACGTCATCATCAGAGCCGAGGGGCGTCAGATGGTGGGTTGCGCCATCTTCGTCGGCAACCGCCCGTCCGATGATTTTGCCACGCTCAAGTTTTTCGCGGGTAAAGGCTACGCAGTGGCAGCCAAGAGTCTTGTCACTGAAACCATCGTTGTATCTGATTCTGGTCAGCTGAGCCGAGGGGTCGTAAAAAATGACGCCCAGAGCTGGTTTTCCGAATAATTCTTTGGAGGTGCGGCTGAGCACACGCAGAATGCCGTCGGTATTCTTTCCGTGCGAAAGAATCTGTTTCTGCGCTTCATACAGCAACTGCTGATGCGATGCTGACAATATTTCAGCCACTTTTACCGGTTAACTCCTTATAATTTATTAAACAATCTTCACTGTGGAACGATCTGTCAAAATTCAAACCTGTTACATATAAATTTTTGCGCTTTTCCTTCACTGTCAAGCCATAATAAAGTGCAATCACAACTCCATGCTCCCCAGCCGGGCTGGGGCGATACCGGCAGCCGTTCGATTCTTCGCTTCCACCAGATATCCGGGGCAAGACCGCCGATCGAAGACCGGCAGGCTACGTTTCCCGTTTCGGGCTGATAAAATGAACCTTCTGTCATGATTTCGCAGGCTGACGACATGGCGCCGCTGCCACTGCCAAACCAGTATAGCTGATGCCCTGATTGTCCGTATTTCCATGCCAGAGCCCTTTTGTAGTCAAAGTCGTTGCCGTGTACATTTATTAATACGGGGAATCTGTCGCTTTTGTTCCTTAAAAATTCCTCAAATGCCACGTAAGCCGGCTCAACTGGGATTCTTCCGCTGCCGTCAAGAAGGCTGACAATCCATACCGACTCAGAATGCCGGTCAAGAAGCAGCGCACCCTGACCCGGAGAATTTGCCGGCAGATTCAAAGGCCTCACCATTGGCCAGTTCCCCGACTCTACAAGCGTGCGGGCGGCTCCCCTGGCGATAGCCTGTTCGCCAGGAAAAATCAGATCTATTCCACTTTCAAAGAGCTGCTCGACCTGCGCATCAAGCCTTCCGGCATTGGCAAACAGGCCGCTCGCGTTGCACAGAACAACGCAACCGCTGCCAGCCATAGCCCTGACGGCATCGACAAGCTTGCGAAGCTGCTGTGAAGCAACTTCGTGCTGAAACACGCCCAAAAAAGCAAAGACTGGCATAAGCAATTTATTTTATCATATAGCCAGTCTGACCACAACAAAAACCATGGTAATAAAATTATTATTGCAGCTGGCAAGTTCAAAACAGCCTCAGTCAGCTGAATTGAAAGAGGTCAACAAACCCTGCTCATATTTTCATTGCTCAAAATCAGCATTGAATCTTGATTAATCTGCCACTGGTCAATAATGACTGATCCAGGAAAAATGCAGACTCTTTTCTTCGATGTTATTGCTGGTAAAAGTTTCGTGCTTTTCGCTGCCCAGCTGAAAGGCGAGCTCAAGTGAATTCGCCTGCGATAAAGCCTTTTCAACACCTACCCGCCAGTTGTTACGACTGTGGCTGGAGTATAGCTCGTCTTCAAAATCAAGATACTCGCGGTCGATAAATTCAGATTTCATCCTGAACTTGACTGTTTCAGTGATCAGATAATCCCAGCCCACGAGTGCACGCAACTCATTTTCGTCGGGGTACATAAACCTCTGAACATCATATCGGCGACGTAAACCCGACACCAGCACACTGGCGCGTGACCGCCCAAAAGAGTACAGGCCTTCATATGAAAGCGAATTGATTCTGAAGTCTTCTTCAGCCGCCGTCTGATGATTATGAAATTCATCGATGAAGGTGAACGTCTGTCTCATGTTCTCTGAATAGTCATAGTCTGCTGCCAGCGACAGGATATTGGCCGCATAATCGTGCAGAAAATATGCACCAGATTCGCGCTGATAATCGACCTTACGATAAGTATCGCGCAGACGCAGCGTAAGATCGTCGGCAATTTCGTATGCGGTCTCGAAACCTCCGGCTGCCTGATTATAACTGTTATCGATGCGGGTACGGTCACGGTTGGAAAAGTCGGCAAAAACCCTGAGAAACAGGTCGCCGCGGGTTTTTTGCCTGATATATCTGGCGCGCGGATCGTCATCGCGAGGATTCACAACATAATCGGTATAGTAATCTACCGCCCGGCGGGCTGCCATGCCGTTGGGAAATGAGGCGAAATAGGCGCGCTCGCCACGGGCCGAATTGGCTACAGCTGTATATTTATGCCGGCCAGGAATGAGCGACACAATCTCAAAACCGCCGCGGGCTTCCCGATAGTCGGCATCGAGATCTTTTTCGAACAGACGCTCTTCATAACTGCCAAGAAGATTCAGGCAGGTACGCTGTGAGAACTCATGACTGAGCAGAGCGCTGCCAAGGTTCGATCTGAATCCATAACTTTCGATTTCAGGAATATCGAGATAGCGGTTGTTAAAATCGAACTGAAAGTAGTCATGATCGCCGGCAGCTATTCCCCAGACCACATTGAGATGGTGGTCGAGCTCACGATATTTGAAAGAAGAGTAGTCGCGGCTGAGCACGTCTTCTTTGTTGTAATGCAGATAGTTGAGCTGTTCTCTGATATCGAGAAAGTGTGTTTCGCTCAGATCGCCGTTAACTGCCAGAAACAGGTCACTGCGGCTGCCAAAAAAAGTTCTGTCATACTGGCGTCTGACAATTGCCGGCGTCAACGAAGCCGGATCGTACACGCTCTCATACCAGTCACGCCTGGTGCTGTCGACAACCGAGCGCGAATCATAATCCAGTTCCAGCTTAAAAACATCGTCGGCAGCACTTACCGGCAGTGCCTGCAAAAGCACAGCCAGCATCATGGCCGTTCGCAACCATCTTAGAACTCGTTTCATCAGCTGCTTTCTTTCGAATCAGAAACTGACAGAATATAGTCTGCCGCATCTATATTCGGCAGAAATAAGCAAAGCATGAACAGAAAGCATTGAAAATTATCACGAATAAATTGTATATTCCTGAGAGTATGACTGACACAACCACACAACCGCTATTATTGCTGCCACCCAGCCGCAATCTTATAATCCGGGAATCGGAAAGCCGTCTTGTAATACAGGATATCCCTGACTGGCTGGCCGACTATTTCGGTCGGCAGACCTCAGAGCTCCTGGGAAAAGACTTCGAAGTCATGCTCGAGCAATATCTGCCAGGGTTGAGCGAACTCATTCGCCAGACGGTACAGCAGCAGAAAAACTTTTACGGCTTCAATGCACAGATCACCGATAAGAATGGTGACAGTCACCAGTTGCTGATCGATGCGCTGCTTTCGGGCGACAGAAGCAACCAGAATCTGGTCACCATACTGATGCAGGAAATCTCAGATAAGGCGCCTGCCATTCTCGAAAAGGCGACCTTCTGTGGCCTGGTCGGCACTTCTGAGCCGATGCAACGTGTATTCAACAAGATCAAAATGTATGCAGCATCGGATGCGACCGTTCTGGTAACCGGAGAAACCGGCGCCGGCAAGGAAGGTATCGCGGCGGCCATTCACAAAATGAGCAACCGCTCGTCAAAGCCTTTTGTGACCATGAACTGCTCGGCCATTACCGAAACCCTGTTCGAAAGCGAACTGTTCGGCCACGAGAAGGGCTCTTTTACCGGCGCCATGCGCTCACACCGCGGCCGCTTCGAACGCGCGAACGGCGGCACGCTTTTTCTCGATGAAATCGGTGATTTGCCGGCATTGTCGCAGGCCAAACTGCTGCGTGTCCTCGAAACATCACAAATCGAAAGAGTCGGCTCAGAAACACCGATCAAGGTCGACGTGCGGGTGATTGCAGCCACCAATCACAATCTCGAGAAGGCCAGCCAGAACAGCGGTTTTCGGGCCGACCTTTATTATCGTATCAACGCCCTGCAGATACACGTACCGCCGCTGCGTCAGCGGCCTGACGATATCGAACTGCTGATTCAGCATTTCATCAAGAATCTCAATCAGAAATACGGGCGCAACGTCTCATGTCTTACCCGCGAAGCGGTGCAGCTGCTCAAACAATATCAGTGGCCCGGCAATGTCAGAGAGCTGCGCAACCTCATGGAACGCCTTTTTGCCGAAAACCAGACCGATGTGATCGGCCTGCGCGCATTGCGCGAATGGTATGAAGAGCGCATGAACGCGGCCCAGTATGCTCCCGGCAAAGATTACAGCGACGTCACCATACTGCCATGGCAACAGCCGATACGTCTCGGCATGCCTGAAAATGCCGAATCGATGCCGGCAAAGCTCAATGGCGAAAAAAAACTCAGCGAAAGCGAACTTCGCCAGGCCTATCAGCTGGCCAACGGCAATATCACCCGCGCGGCCGAACTTCTCGGAATCCACAAAGCCACCTTTTACCGCACGCTCAAGGCACTCAATCTTGAACGCGAAGATCTGATGCGGGCGGCAGACTGAAAAACGGCAGTCGCAATCAGCTGCCTGTCGGCTGCGGGGCTGCAGCCGGCTCTGTAACAGACTCAGAGCCTTCTGTGACCGGTGCATGCTCGACCCGGTTACGGCCATTGCGCTTGCAGATATACAGAGCGTCGTCGGCAAATTTTATCAGTTCAAGTGCGGTTTCAGGCTGCAGTCTCGGCATGGTAGAAACGCCCACACTCAAGGTGACCTTGAGATCACCCTGCGGCCCCTTGAAAACAGCGTTTTCGACGCGCGCCCGCAATCTCTCGGCAAGCAGCATGGCGCCCTCATAGTCGGTTTCTGGCAAAATCACACCAAATTCTTCGCCGCCGTAACGGGCCGCAATATCGGTATCTCTGGCGCTGTCGCGCACGATTTTCGCAACTTCGCGCAAAACCATATCGCCGGTCTGATGCCCCCAGGTATCGTTGAATTTTTTAAAATGGTCAATATCGGTCATCATATAGGCAAGAGGTTTACTGTAACGGCGTGCACGTCTGAATTCCTCTTCCATTTTCGCCTGAAAATGGCGATGAACGACAAGACCGGTCAGGCCATCTATGGTAGCAAGGTTGAATAACCGGGATTTTTCTATAACGACCGCAGCCTGATTCGCCATAGTCAGGGCTGTCTGCAGATCCTCATCACTGAACGAACCTTCACGCCGGTTGACTATGTTCATGACACCAATTGCGTTATCTTTGATCATCAGCGGCACACAGACTATCGAGCGAATGCGTTCGCGGTCTTCATCTCTGAAGGCAAAACTCTTATCTTTACGCACATTCTGTATCAGTCGAGGTTTGCCGCTGTTAAAAACTTCGCCGGCAATGCCTTTGCCACCTTTGAACTGCTCCCTGAGCTTTTCATCGATGACGATTTCACCTTCGACGCCAAAAACAGCAACGTGCTCGATCAGCTCTTCGTATTTGTCATCGAGCAGAAACAGCGAACCACGCTCGGCATTCAGCACCTGAACACCGCGGCTCAAGATTGCATCGATCGTCTTGTCAAGGTCACCCATATAGCTGACAGCCTGGCTGACTTCGTTGATAATCGCCAGCTCTCTGACCTTGTGTGCCAGTTCATAATTCTTTTCGCGCAACGAAACAAACTGCTGCACCAGCCTGGTAAATGCCCATTGAACAGGCAACAGCAGAGAAATCGGCACCATTTCCCAGACAATGTCAAAATTGAACAGAACTATGCAGACAGCACTCCACAAGGCTGCGATACCAAGTGTAACGAAATTGGTGATCAGACCATGGCTTTTCCAGAGGAGATAAGCGATTCCCAGAGCGAATACGAAAATGAGCGTTATCGTCATTTCGACCGTAGAACGATGAAGAAATCTCTGACTCAAAATATTCTGCAACAGGTTGGCATGAATATGAACGCCGGCCAGCTGACCGTAAGGACTGAATTTGATGTCTTCAGCCGAATTTCCGGTCGCAGTGGTGCCAATCAGCACCAGACGGTTATTGAAGGTAGCCAGCAGTTTCTCTTTCTGACGAACATCGGTCTGTTCATCTTTCAGAAGGCGCAATGCCTCAGAATAACTGATCGAAGTAAAATAGTCAGAGCCACCGGCGTAATTGATCAGATAAGACTTAACGCGGTGACCGACATTTTCGTAGCGGTCATGAAACGGCAGAAACCTGTTACCCAGCCTTACGCCATAGTTCTCGACGACCGGACGACTGCCAAAATAATCAGCTGCGGCGGCAAGTCCGAGCACGTAATATTCTTTGCCGCCACTGGTCCGGCTGAGAAGAATCCTGCGAATCACTCCATCCGGATTGCTGATCTGCATCACGTTATCGCGGTTCTTTTCATTGATTGCCAGATCAATAAAACCCAGAGAGGGCTGTGCCGCCATCAGAATGGCGTTTGGGCGAATCGAAGCATCGAGGGTGACAAAGTCGCCGGTCTCGTTGTCGAGACCGGTTTCTTCTTTGAGAATAAGCGGCAATGTTACGCGGCCAAAGTCTTTGATACCGTCGGCGAATTTCTGATCATCAGCCTCGCCATGCAGAGATTCATCGCAAAAAATTAAATCGAAAACCACATTCTTGGCACCGACTTTTTTAAGACCGTTCAGCAGTTCTGCGTGTTTCTGACGCGGCCAGGGCCATGTTCCGAGTTCTCTGATGCAGTCGTCGGTGATGTTGATCAGCACGACTTCCTTGTAGCCAGACAGAGGCCCGCGCAGATTGAACCTGAGATCGAGCGCCTTGTTTTCGAGCACCTCAAAAAAGCCATAATAAAAAAGCAGCGAAAAAACAAGAGCGAACAGAAAACCGGCCAGCAGCTCCCAGAGCGGAATGACTGCCGCCGGCTTCTCAGATGTGAGTCTGATTATTTCGCTCGAGCCCAGAATGCCTTCTGAGCCCGTTGCGCTCGGTTTCTGGCTCATTATCAGGGAACGGCGATCTGGGCGCGCAGTTTCTTCAATTCTTTGAATGCCTCATGGAACAGCTTGTCAGAGCGGGGAAGCAGCCTGATCGCTTCTTTGTAGTTGCGAATCGCCTTTTCTACCTTCGCCTGATCTCTGAGACGGTCAGCCCTGGTCTTGTAAAGTTTGCCGAGTTTGCGGCGAGAATCGACGAACTTGTCTTCGAATACGTTCACGCCAGTGTAAGCCGGCGCAAAAGGATCGGTCACCGTGAAGGAAGAATACAGATCAAGAGCTTCTTCGTAGTCTTTAACAGCTTTTTCCCAGACTTCGGGTGCTTCGAATTCTTCGGTTTCGACGAATTCGTCTTCTTTGAGATTCTGCTGAATGCGTTCTTTGAGCTGCTCAAGAAAAGCGTGATAAACATTGTCGGAATTGTCGAGCAGAAGCTGAGCGCGCTTGAGAAAGCCCGATGCCTGGGCGAATTTGCCGGCATGGCAGGCCTTGTTGATTCTGGCGAGATAAGGTCTGATAATGCTGCGCCGGCACTCGGTCAGGCAGTTTTTGATATAGACAACGAACTTGTGGCTCTCAGGCATGCCAGCAGCCTTTTTCATGGCTTCCTGATACTCTAGAATGGCTTCGCCAAAATTGCCGGAGCGCTTGAAATCATCGCCACGCTCAACGAACGGGTTAAGTTCAAGTCGCATCATGGCGTCGCGATGCTTGTTACGCGACTTGTCGAGCAATACCTTAACTTCTTCAAGAAAGGTGATATTGTCGTCCTTGGCAAGTCTGGTCGCTTCTTCAAGTTCGTCGATGGCAAGCTGCCAGACTTTGTTGCCCATGGCCGCCCGCCCCTTGTCGAGATGAACCGTTGCCAGATGATTGTTAACGTCTTCAATTCGGGCATTGATAGTTTTCTGCAGGTCTACCTGCTCGGCAGTCATAGGCGCATCAGGGTCGATTTCGCGAATCGAGTTGAATTCCTCAAGCGCCCTCAGATAGCATATCTTGGCTTCGCCCCATTCACCGGCATTTCTGCGCGCATCACCGTCATTAACCTGCGCCTGGATTTCACGATATTTTTCACTGTTCATCTTAAGATCTCCTTAGTCTGCCTGTCTTTTACCGGCTGTTTTTTTCATACGTTGCGATGCGTTTTTCGCATCAAAAAAGTTAACTCCACGGCCTTCGCTTTCGCCAGCCTGCTCATAGGCTGTCGCGGCCTCTTCGTAGTTTTCAAGACGATAATGAATGTAACCCAGCAGAGAATTGGCATCTTCGTTGTTCGGGTCGAGCCTTATCATCTGCTTTATAGCCTTTTCAGCATTAGCAAAATCTTCGAGCTGTACATATACCAGCGACAGATCCCACCATATCTGGGGAGCCTGCTTATGCTTGCCGGAAAGACGTTTGAAGTCAATCAGGGCAAGGTTATAGCGCCCGTCTTTCATCTTCTGGGATGCCGCGACGTATTCAGAATCAGCGGTAAGAGCTGCGTTAGCAGCTGTAATCGAAATGCCTGAACCGGAAACTGAAGTGTCGGCATCTTTTTTTTCGACTGCCGTTTTTTCATCAGCCGTCCCAAGATCGACCCGGCCACCGGCCTGAGAATATTCTACCAGAGCGCGCACCCGGGCACGGTATTCAGAAGTCGGAAAAGCCGCCAGAAACGCCTTGGCCCAGCCAATCACCGCTTCATGCACGCCGAGAATCGCACGTAACCTGATCGCCTCGTAATAAGCCTTTTCGACAAGAGGCGAGGCTGGATGGCTGGTCAACAGCTGGTCGTAGGTCTTGCATGCCTCGAGCAGCTCACCAAAAGAAGCCGTGCAGTCGGCCAGTTCTAGAAGAACCTTGTCCATGCCGGGGCGGTCGGCACCATCTTTAAGACGGTCCTGCAGGCTCAAAATACGGGTGGCCAGTTCTTCTTTTCTGCTGCCTTCAGCACTTTCGACTTTCAGAACGCTGTTCAACAGTCTGGTTGTTTCGTTGCCAAGATTTACTGTTCCGGCGGCCGGGCGTGCCGGAGCCGGTTCGCGAATTCGCGCAGCTTTGGTGCTGGCGACAGCAGGAGCAGGCTCAACCGTTTCTGTCGCCGGTTCTACTACAGGTTCTTTGCGAACGGAAGTTTCAGTCACAGGCCGTTTGACCTCGCCGGTCGAAACCGGTTCAGCCACCGCCTTGATTTCTGGTGCTGAGCTGGGTTTAATGGCAATCTCGTCTGTTTTTTCTGGAACATCCGGCATTTCGTCGGCTTCCATACGCAAACCCTCCGACTTGATAAAAGCCTGACCCAGTTCATAATAAGGGCTTGAGCGATGCTCACGCCTCATTCTGGCAAAAAGACTCTCGGCCCGGCTTCGGTTGCCAAGCGCCGATTCGGCCTGCATCAGTCGATAAAGAGCTTCAGCCTGTTCTTCAGAGCTGCTGACCGATTCGAGCAGGTCATTGAATGTACGCACCGCGTCACGGTAGCGCCCCGCCTCGATCTGACAGTCGCCCAGCATAAAACGCGCGAGATTCATCTGAACCGTACTGGTAGTATTTTCAAGAGCGTATTCAAAGCTTGAAATAGCTTCAGCAAGGTTGCCGGCTGCTCGCTGCTTCAAAGCCGACGCCATCAGATCGGTAGCCTTGCGTGAAGCAGATGCGGGACTTGCGCCAAGCAAAATCCCCGCTGTTATGAACATTATGGCAAAGAGCCGCTGCAAATATGCCATTTATATTCCCCGACCTGAAAATTAGAATAAACGTACAACGCAACAGGATAAAGCATACATACCCGTAGCGGCAAGCAGAATTACTGAAAGCGTGAGAAGAAATTGACTCTGCCTCGCAAACCCGCTCAAATTCTGCTCATAGCAGACATACCAGTCCGGGAGGTGCCTGACGTTACCATGCCTGACACTTCTGCCCGCCTGCAGTAGAAGTTTACCGTCATACCTGACAAAACGACTGGTGAAGCCGCGATCAGTCTCATTGACGAAAGATGGCAGCACGTTGCTCATATTCACCTGTCTCGCAACGACTTCGCGGTCAGCATGACCGATTACAACACCGCTGCGGTCAGAAAACATAAGCCTTATGTCAGTATGTTCAGCTGCCTTTTCCGCCGCCTGACTTAAAAAATCAGCATCGACAAACGCTGTCAGACATGCTATCGGATTACGATTCTCATCGCGCACCGGCACAGCCACCCACCAGATCGAATGTCGACGTCTG
>JAKJFO010000230.1 GCA_022704885.1 Candidatus Rifleibacteriota bacterium
GATTTATGAGGGACTCGACAAAGAGCTCGTCCGAAGGCATCTGGCAGGCGACCAGACGCTCGGCATCTATATCGTCAGACGCGACAATACCGCAAGAACCATGGTCATCGATCTCGACGTCAACAAAGGGTTCCTTCAGGCTTTTCTGAGCCATAGCGACGATCGCCGTCGCATAACCGCACTGCTGCTGGAAACGGCTGAAAATATCTGCAGCATAGCTCAGAATGTCGGCATGGAATTGCTTGTCGAGAGTTCGGGTTACAAGGGGCTGCATCTCTGGGCTTTTTCGGACTTTCCGGTGCCGGCCCGCCACTGGCGGTTGCTTGGCCGCTGGCTGATCGATGAGTTGCGCGGAATGCCTGCCGAAATTCATGCCGAAGTCTTTCCGAAACAGGAAGTGGTCGCCAAAGACGGTCTTGGCAATCTGGTAAAGCTTCCGCTCGGTATTCATCTGGCTTCAGGGCGTCGTTCGCTTTTCCTCGAGCGGGGCAGCTGCAAGCCATGGCCGGTTCAGGATGACGCCGTGGCAGCGGTGCAGACGATAACCCGCAGTGAATTTGAAGAAATTCTCGGGCGTATGACCGTCGCCGGCGTTCGCCTGAAAAACGCTGCGGAATCAGCAGAGAGAGATGCGGCAGAAGCTGACGAACCAGCTGCAAAGCCGCAAGACTCGCTTCCAGATACTGGCAGGGCCATGGGGTTGCAGGTTAAAATGCGGCTGCCCGAGCGGTTTACTGTAGAAATCGAACAGGTTCTCGCCGGTTGTCGTCCGCTTTGTGCTATTGTCAGCCGCGCTGTTCAGGAACACTCACTGACGCCGGAATGGCGGCATGTGCTGGTTTATATCTTTTCGACGATGGGCGAAGAAGGCAAAGTCTTTGTGCATCAGGTTCTAAATCAGCTCACGGATTACGATCCCGACCGGGTGAATGCTGAAATCAAGGCGGTTCCGCCGACGACTATGAGCTGCGGCAAGGTGCGCAAATATCTTGGCGAACTTGCCGCGCAGTCTGGTTGCAACTGCCAGTTCAGGCTGCCGCAGGGCTGCTACGCCTCGCCGGTCGCGCATGCCGGCATCTTCCCGGGCAGTGGCAGGACGCTTTATCAACCTGTGTCGGTGCCGGCCGCTCTTTCCGGACGAGAGCTGATTGCCGGCAGCAGTGCCGGTCTCGACAAACTGATGCGAGAATACGAAACGACCGGCGCGGAGCTGGCGCGACTGACAGAGCGTTTCCGCCTGCTGCGTCGACAGATCAACCGGCTTTTCGACGAGGCGGGCCGTGATGAGATCGAAACCCGTCTCGGCACTTACCGCCGCCTTCCCGGCGATGAAGCTGATTCACAGCTGGCAACTTCATAACGGAAGTCAGACATGGAAATAGGCAGCCTTTACGTCACAGTGCAGGGCAGTCGCATCTGCCGGGTTGGCGAGCGTCTGCTGGTTCGTGGCCGCGACGACAAAATCATCGAAGATGTGCCGTTTTTCAGGTTGCAGCAGGTTGTCTGCTTCGGTTGCGTCGAGATAAGTAATGCCGCATTGCTACAGTTGGTCAGGCGTGGCATCGATGTGGTTTTCATGAGTCTGGGCGGACGTTTCAAATGTCGGCTCAGTAACATGAACCCGAATCATGTCAGGTGTCGGCAGAACCAGTATGAGAAGGTCGCTGACGGCCGATTCCGTTTGCGGATGGCCGGTGATATGCTCAGGGGCAAACTGCTGAACGCCAAGAGCTTTCTGGTGCGGCGCAACCGGCCGGCCAGTGAAGCGATCAGCGAAAGCATCTGGAAGATCGCGACTGCGATCGAAATGATCGAAAGCGCCTCCGATATCGAAGCCCTGATGGGTATCGAAGGCATCGCCGCCCGCGATTATTTCGCTGCGTTCCGGTTGCTTCTCAAGCAGGATCTCGGCTTCAATGAGCGCAACCGGCGGCCGCCGCGCGACCCGGTCAATGCCATGCTCAGCTTCGGTTATACGCTTTTATATAATATGGTGCTGGCAGCAGTCGAGCAGGCCGGCCTCGATGCCTGGTTGTCGAACCTGCATGCTGTGCAGGACCGCAGGCCTTCTCTGGCACTCGATCTCATGGAAGAATTCCGGGCGCTGGTGGTCGATACGGTAGTGATGCGCCTGGTAAATCTGGTGCGGGTTCGTCCGGTCGATTTCTTCGATGACCCCGAGAAGGGAACGCGCATGCGCGCTCAGACGATCGCTCTGCTGGTGAGCGAATTGCAGGCCAGGCTGCGCGCGAAAACGGCTGATCCGGTCACGCAAAGCCTTTTCCCCATAAAAGATCTTCTGCTGCGACAGGCTTATCAGTATCGCGCGGTGATCAACGGGGAGCGCGAATTTTACCGGCCGGTGGAACTTAAATGAGCGGTAAAGGGATGTTTTATATAATCTGCTACGACTCGCCGTCGAACAAACGGCGCACCAAACTGCACAAGATGCTCAAAAATTTTGCCGTGCCAGTGCAGAAGAGTGTTTTCGAGACGTTTCTCGATGGTCCGACCTTTGATAAGATGATGCAGAAAATATATGGGCTGATGGATGCGGCGGTAGATAGCGTGCGGGTATACGGGCTTTCGCGGAAGGCACAGCGGCGGATGCATGTGTTGGGTTTTCCTGGCCGGTTGAATGATCCGGATTTTTATTTTGTGCGTCTGCCGGCGGAATGTGAGCAGATCGACCGGCAGATCGTCGAGATAAATCTCGATGACGAGGATCTGCCGGAGTGGCTGTAAGTTTTTTTAAACAGCAGGCGTGCCTGCGACTTAATGATTATACGGGTGCGCGTGAGAGATTTGAAAGGAGCTTGTATGCAGTTGATAGAAACGATTTTTATGCTGATCGAAGCTTTTTTTCAACTGGCTGTCGGCCTGTTGAAGATTGCAGTGCTCTGCTTCGTTTTGTGCCTGATAATAAGCAATCCTCTGCTTTTTCTGCTGATAGTGGTGTTTATGCCCGGTCTGTTGACTTTTTTTGTGACATTCAAACTTAGCTGATCGGCTTTTACAGCACTTTTCGATAATTATTTGCATATCTGAGGCTGAAATGGTAAAACTTTTGTTAAGTAATAAAAATGCCCGGTGGTTTTACGGCCCTGCGGTATCAGAGAACGTGATAGGGTCGATGCCGGCAGTGCATCTGGGGAGGAACTGCCCAATATGAAGTATTGCAGAATAGCTTTTCGCTTCCGCGCACTCGCTGAAATCAGCTTTCCGGCTAATCCGGTGAATACCTTCCGGGGTGCGCTTGGTTTTCAGTTACAGCGACTGACATGTATTCAACGCAAGAACCCGGAAAAGGGCTGCAAAAATTGTGGCGCTGCTCTGAACTGCGCGTATGCGCTCTGTTACGAAACAGCCCCTGCCCATATTGGCCGCGAATTCATGGCCGGAAACTCTGATGTTCCGCATCTGATGGTCATTGATACCGGGTTCCCCGGTAATCAGACTCTGCCCGCCGGCAGTCAGATCGAGTTTGTTATTCAGCTTTTCGGCCGTGGCATCGAGATGTCGCCCTATATTGTTGTTGCAGCTCAGAAAGCTGGTCAGGCCGGTTTGACAAGGCTGCGGGTTCCCTGTGAGCTGGAGCAGGTTACCGACGAGGAAAACGATGAGGTGGTCTGGTCATCAGATCAGGATGAATTCAGAATGCCCAGGGCCCAGGAACTGTTGCTTGCAGAACCTCCGCTGCAGTCGGGCGAGCCCGGTGAAATAAAGCTTAAATTCATCACGCCGGTGGCATTCAAAGATCAGAGCAGCGGCTATCTGACCATGGAACCGGATTTTTCGAGGATCATCGGTTCGATTATGCGCCGTTATACTGCCTTCGAAGCTTCTGAAGGCCGTCAGCTCAACTGGAATTTCGCCGAAATCTCTCGCCTGGCTCGTCAGGTTAAGCTTTCCGGGATCAATCTCGAACCGGTATACTGGGAGCGTTTCTCGACAAGGCAGCAGCAGCGCATTCCGATTTCCGGGGTAATCGGCCAGGCCTGTTACACCGGTCCGGTAAATACTTTCGTCGATCTGATCCGCGCCGGCGAAATCATCAGGTGCGGCCGCAGCACGACATTCGGCCAGGGCCGCATCAGCTACGCCGGCAGTATCGATCTTCCCGCCCGCGAACCCAGCAGCGTTTTCTGTAACTGAAGCAGAAAGGATTGTATATGACAGAAACAGACAATACACCTAGAGAACAAGTTTTGAAGATTGCCTTGGCCGCACTTTTGCATGATATCGGCAAGTTTGCGCAGCGGGCACGAGGTGATGAAAAAAGTGCGGGTGAAGTAGCATTTTATCCTTCGCGAGAATTCATGGACAAGCAGAGAGGGCGTCTTCAGCCATTCAGTCAGGAGCATGGATATACTCATGAACATGCTGTTTATACTGCGGCCTTTATAGACCATCTCGAAAAAATTCTGCCGGCCTGTTTTCAAAAGGCAAATTGGGGTGGGTCAGCCTGGGTTGGCGACCTCGCAGCCGGACATCATTTTGTAAAGCGAAGCGATGATGCCAACTATGTTCAGGAATGGCATAGTCTTGAACGCTGGGTCATAGCTTTGGCAGACCGAATGGCCTCGGCGCTCGACCGCAAAGGATTCGCAGAATTTGACAAGGGTTATAACCGCAACAAAGAAATCGCCAATTACAAGAGTGCAAGATTATGGCCTATCGTCGAAGCAATTAAATTTTCAGAATCTCCTGGAAAGAGATTAGAAGAAGGTTTCAAGTATCGTATTCCTCTTCAGGAATTGCGTGCTGACAGGTTTTTTCCGGGATTGAAAGAGAAAGTGCTGCCGTCAGACAACAAGGCCGGTGCTGAAGAATATCAAAAGCTTTTTGCTGACTTCGTATCTGAGTTGATGGGGCTCGAGCAGTTCAAGGACAATGTCGAACTGTGGTTTGAACAGTTCGACAACCTGTATATGCGCTATGGAGGGCAAATCCCTGCTGCGACGGTGAGTCCGGCAATGCAGGATATTTCGCTTTACGATCATTCCAAGATCACTGCAGCCATTGCGGTGAGCTTGTACATATATCACTTCGAAAGCGGGCTTGACAAGGTTGAACAGGCAGAAGATCCTCAATTGAGCAAGCTCCTGTTTGTCGGCGCTGCATTCAACGGGATTCAAAAATTCATCTTTGCCAGCGGCGGTTCAACCAATAAGGCAGCTGCCAAAATTCTGCGCGGCAGATCTTTTTACGTATCCCTTCTGTCTGAAATGGTCGGAGACATGATTTTGCAGGAAACCGGACTGCCGCCGACTTCTATAGTTTTCAGCGCAGCTGGCCAGGTAACGCTTATTGCGCCGAATCTTCCCAGGATTAAAGAAGCGGTCGACAGAGTAAGGAAAATTGCCAATGAATGGCTGCTTGAGACTTACTACGGGCAGACTTCGGTCAGTTTTTCTACAGTCGAGGTTTCGCCGGAAAACATTGCCAGAGATTATCGCCAGATGTGGCATCGCCTGAGCCGGGCGATGGAGCAGGAAAAGTTCAGTAAATTCGATCTTGCGGCATACGGCGGAACTCAGGTTAAGTTTTTTGAACAATTCAAGCCCGAGCTTGGAGTTTGCAGCTATTGTGGGCAGCGACCAGCCAGGTCAGTAGATGATACGGCTGGTATGAAGTCGATCTGTGGCATCTGCAAAGACCAGATCGATATTGGTTCGAAGCTGGTTAAAGCTGATTCGATTGCCGTCTGGGCAGAGGGAGACAGCGTTTTTGGTAAAACCTTGAACATTCCACTTTTTGGCAGGTATCAGCTCTGGCTTGGCCGCATGGGCGAGGCCGTAAAATATGCGCAAAAAGGCAAACTGCTTAAGATCGCAAGACTTTCACCGGCAAAAGAAGAGCCAGACTGGCGAAAACTGGCATTCAAACCCATAAAAGGCTATGTGCCTGTCTACAGTGAAGAAGATGAATATCTTGGTGCTGGCGATGAAGAAGTAAGGGCCGGCGATATCAAGTCTTTCGAAACATTGGCAAAAGCCGCTTCAAAAGAACTGATCCCGGGTGAAGGCAAAACAGGAGTTGCAGCGCTGGGGGTTCTCAAAGCCGACGTAGATAACCTTGGCATGATTTTTGGGCTCGGTCTGGATAAGGAAGTTCAGACCCTCACGCGGGTATCGGTCTTGAGCCGGCAGTTCAACAACTTTTTTGCCGTATATCTGCCTACTCTTCTACAGGAGAAATTCAGCAACGTTTATACGGTCTTTGCCGGCGGCGATGATCTGTTTCTGATTGGGCCCTGGTGCGACATGCTCGATCTGGCACCGGTCATTCGTGGCAAGTTTGCGGAATTTGTCTGCGGGAACCCTGAGATCACTCTGTCAATGGGCATTAGTATACACAAGCCCGGTGAACCGGTTGCGGTAATGGCTAAGGCGGCTGAAGAAGCGCTTGAAAAAGCCAAGTCAGCGGCCGGCAAAGATT
>JAKJFO010000231.1 GCA_022704885.1 Candidatus Rifleibacteriota bacterium
GCAATTACCGACCCCGAGGCCAGTCCGACACCGGCTGATAACCCGGAAAAAACTGGAAGCTCGCGTTTCAGCTGCGATACTCTCTCTTGAATCTTCAGGGCGGCCAGCAGCGCCTGACGCGCTGCACCTGCAGCGGCAGCATGCTTAAAAGCAGCCATAGCAGTATCACCAATGTATTTGTCGATATCGCCGCCATATTCTTTAACCGAAGTCTCGCAGATTTCGAGAAAACTGCTCATCAGCCCCATTGATTCTTCAGGAGACAACTGGTCTTCCAGTGCAGAAAAATCTCGAATGCCGGCAAACAGCACGGTGACCTCTGCACGTTCAGCTACTATCTTCTGCTCAGCCGCCGCATGCTCGAACAGGTCGGCACGCAGATAATCACGCATTGCCGCCTTTTCCCGCAACCCGGCGATCATCTGTCCGAAATTATTGCTAAGAACGCTGATTTCGTCATTGAGGGCACCGCTGAATGTCTCTCCAGAATAATCTCCAGTCTCAACCCTGGCCGCCATGGCTGACAGCTTAAGCAACGGCCTGAGAAAATATCCTGAGAAAAAATTAACCACCAGCATTGCAATCAATATCGCAGAAATAGTGGTGACCGCGAGCGTCATGAGCTGTTCTAACCGAGGATTAAGGCCGGAAAAGCCAATCTTTTTAACAGCCATACCGACTCCGGCAAGGTCTTTAAGCGGGCGGGTATACACGAGATACTGACGACCACTCCATTCGTGCACAAAATGAAAAGAATCGCCAGTTACCAGAGAAGCATTCATAATGCTTTGCAACCTGGCCGAAGCCGGAAGACGATTCACTTTGCTTCGAGATCCGGCAGAAAGATAAAGCCGGCTCAACGAACCTGGCGGGTCTTTCTTTACTCGTCGCAGAAAGCCGTGCTGCATGGCCCGGTTGTTGAACCCGATATTAAGACAGGCTTTTACTGTGCCAGAGCGGTCAGTGACATAACTGACGAAGCTGCTGAACGAGGTGCCACCGAGATCGAACCGCCTTATGCGGTTGTGAAAATCGGTGTGCGCAAAAGCGCTTCTGGCCAGATCGTCTGTTCTTGAACCGCGCACCGGCGATGGAAATGTCCTGTCGATAACATCAAGTGCAAAACCCATTTCTTTGAGATTGTTGCGGGTCAGAGATACCAGATAATTGTTGCGCTGGCGAATTGTATCTGCTGGCAGATCAGAAGCCACCCATGATCTTCCGTCGGGCATTATCAGAATGACCACTTCACAGCCGCTGCTTTTCAGGTCTTCATATATTTCCCGTGTTTTCTGCTGTGAAAGTTCACTATCGACAACCTTCGCCACTGTTTCGCTCTTTAGATACAGCTCAAGATTGCTTGTCTGAAAGGCTACCGACTCTTCTACCTCGTAAAGCTTCTTTTCAAGCTGGCTGAATTCTTCTTTCTGCATTTCCAGGCTTATTCTGGCCGTATTTATCGCACTGGTTACACTACCGATAAGCAACGGAAGAACAATAATAACAACGGTCGTCAGATTGAACCTTGCCTTGAGCGACCAGTTCCAGGTTTCGACCGGCAACCGCAGGAACGGCAGTAAAAGACAGACCAGACCGGGAAGCCAGACCAGCACACCAGCCAGATCTAGAATCCCTTCGAGTAACAGATCTTCTGTCTTCAGGGGCAAACCCGTCACCAGCAACATGTCAGGGTTGGCGAAATGACGATCCGAGTAATAAAAGATTCCATCACGAATCTGGTAGGCAATGCCACGCGCATGTTCTGCTGCAAAACCATGCAGCTGATTTTCATCGATAGTCGAATTTTCTACCATGTGATCGCGACTCAAAATATAAGCGCCGGCGATCTCGCCACGATCCCCCGCATGCCGCAGTGCACGCTCTTCCAACCAGAATCGCCGGGCATGGCTGGTAGGAACGAGAACCAGCATATAACCTGCAAGATGAGAATTGTCAGCGCCAAGACGAAGCAGCCCGAGATAGTTACGCGCGCTTTTGAACATTATCAGCTGGCATTCGAATTTGAGCGAGGAAAAGTAATCGGCCGCCAGAAAATCGCTGATGTTAGACTTTACAAAACCATCGGCAATTTTTTGGTCAAGCGCGCTCGCGCGGTCGCTGTCTGCTACGGTTTTTACGAATGCCTGCCATGCCCGTTTCTGCTCGGGCTCAGCCAGGCCCTGCGGCGTAACAATTTCGAAATCTCGTGAAAACCAGATAACTACCGATCTGGCAGGAAAGCTTCGCAAAAATGCTTCTGTCAGACGGGCCGTGTTTTGCGGTAAAAGGGGTCGAGAGCCAAGATATTTGTCGGCACGGCTGCGAAAACTTTCCAGCGCCTGCTGAATTACCTTCGTTTCGACCATCTGGCTCTGCAGTTCAGCCATGATGACCTTGGCATCATTCAGATTGCTGTCGATAGTACTCTGCTGCAGTTCGCTTTTATACTGATCCAGAATCATGAACATAAGCGCGGCGGTCATCAGCAAAATGGCGGCAATAATCGACGCCTGCCTGAAAATACCGGGCTGACCAGCTTTCATATTCTCACTCGCCTGATCTCTGTACAAAATTTAACATAGAGATAAACTTTACCAGAAAAATTCGGTATAATTAACGTTTAGATTATACCCTAATTGCTTACAAGATGAATCAGGAGAAGTTTATGACATTCAAAACCTTTCGGAGAAACCTCTTTCATCGTATCGTCGGCCTGATATTGATGCTTGTTATTCTCGGTACCAGCCCGGGAATTTTCGACGCCATAAATCTCCATGCCGTTCATGCGGCCACAGCTCCGGCCGCTGCAGCTCCATTCAATGAAAATGAAGTAAAACTCGATGCTGACGACCCGCTCGCAGTTTCCACCTCGAATGCCGGCGCACAGAAGACAGTAATCGAACTCGACTCCGAAAAGGTCGACCAGCTCAATGCCGAAGAAGAAGCCGAAAAGAAAAAGCAGATGAGCAAGTTCGAAGAGATCGCCTGGTCGATCGGTAAAGCTCTGCTGCCGACGCTTGCGGTCATGGCTTTTTCTGCCGCGGCTGTCTGCCCTCTTGCATGGGTAGTAGTTGGCGCTGTTGCCATCGGTGCGGCGACTTCAGGCATATTGACCTTCGCCTACGAGAACAGAAAAAATCAGTTCCGCTCAGAATCCGAAAAGAAATCGCAGGATAAAATCTGGCGCGAAGTTTCGATTCAGGCCGCCATCAGCGGGGTCATGGCACCGTTCAATATGTTAACAGCAGGCATGGTGCAGGCGGTTGGCCCACTGACCATGAAAACCATAGTACAAACAGCAGCCAAAGCCGGCGCCGTCAGTTTCCTTGGCAGCACGGTCTCGAACGTCACTAAAGGTGCCGTTACCAATCTCTGGTATAACCACTACTACAACTATGATGAGCGTGAAAAAGAGCTGAAATCAACCATAGCCGGCCTCGAAGCAAAAACGACCAGAACCGAAGCAGAAGACCAGCAGCTGGCAGCAGCTCTGAAAGAGCTCGACACCATCACCAAAGAAAAATATACGATCGACAACTTCCGCAAAGACGAGAAAAAGGCATTAGTCTCAGCAGGCATCTCAGGCGTTCTCGGGGGCATTGCCGGGCGCTATGCCGCCGAAACCGACTGGGCCAAGACCGCTTCCAGCAAAATCTTCGGTTCGGTTTCACAAGCCAACATGATTTCGAATGCGGTGGTCAGCAACCCGTTCGCTTTTGCCGCCGGCGCAGCCAATGCAGCCGTCGACAAGAAAGAAATACTCAACCAGATCGAATACAACCGCATGCAGCAGGTCAAATACGAAAAAGACTCAGCTGCCTGGCAGTATTACGAGAACAAAATAGCCGATCTCGAAGAGGCATACAAAAGCATCAGCCTTTCCGAAGCGGGCAAACAGGCTTTGATCAATAACGCCGCCATGCAGGCTGCGATTGTCGGAACTTCTGTCGCCAAAACCCGCATCTGGGATCTCCCGTCACAAAAACGCGCCAAGGTGCAGCAGGCTTACGAAGAAGAGAGCGCCGAATGGAAAAAGGCCAACGAAGTCCGTCAGGAACTCGAACTCATGAAATATCGCCGGCCGGTCGCCTCAGACTATGCGACAAAGGCTGAGTATTCCAAGGCTCTGCGCGAATATGTCGGCGAACTCAACTCTTTACGCAACGATTACAACAAGGCCAAGATCGAAGCTACGGCGGCCCAGAGCAGCACGGCAGGGCAGGCGCGCATGAAAGAAATTGAGCAACAGGTATCGGCCACCATCGAACACAATCGTCAGGCTGAACTGGCAAGAGCTCTCGGATATGAGGCTTATGTAGACTTCAAAATGAAAGAACTGGCTAAAGACCCGCTCAATGCCGATCTTTCTCCGGGCGGGCTACGCCAAAAAGCTGAATACGCCGTTCTTGACGGCTACAACACCGCTGCCAAAGACAGCGCAATCAAGCTGGCACAGATGGAAGAAAAACTCGAGCGCCAGAACATGAACCTTGTCGGTAAAATCGAAAAAGGCGAAGACGGCAAGCATTACGTAGTTGTAACCGATGACAACGGCAATATGGTTATGCGCAAGCCATACCAGAGCGGTGAGGGCGCCAGTCTGGTCTCACGCATCAAAGGCGGATCTCCAGCAGAAATGAAAGAAGCTGAAATTAACAACGTGGTAAGACAGGCTTACAGCCAGTCTGCCATGGTCAAGCCGACTTCGTTCAGAAACGAATTTGTCAGCATGCGCGTCAATCAGATGCGGGCAGAGGGCATGACAGAACAGCAGATCGATGCACAGCTCAGCGGCATAGTTGATGAAGCCAACAGCAAAATGCTCTCGACTTATGGTGGCTGGCAGAATGTCGCCAAGGCTGAAATTCTGGCCGAGGGTCTCGCCCGCGCCAAATACGAAGACGGGGCCGCTCCCAACCTCAACAAAATTCTCGATTTTCTTAAACGCGGTCTCTCTGATAAAACGGTTGCAACGGTGCAGAGCCAGATTACAAGCGGCATAACCGGAGTGGTTCCCAAAGCCATCGTCAAAGCTGATCCGCTCGCTCCAATTTTCAACACTGAGGAACGCGAAGAAGAAGCACTCAGACGCATCACCGACAAGGCCATGCGCGATTATTACCTGCGATATAACGAAGGCCAGCGCTGATACGCCACTGAAAAACCAGCTCAGCCATCTAAGGTTGAGCTGGTTTCATTTTAGAACGGCTTTAAAAACAGTGCTCTTGCCAAATGAAGTGGTCTGTGAAAAAATAGCCGGGTGGCAAATACATTTTCGATCAGCACGATAATCTGGAGGCTTGCTCTCTGGCTCTGCGTTGCACTGGTTTTATTCATAACCGCAGCAGCGCTGCTGACCGATTACCAGAAAGTCATCGCTCTGGTCACCGCCGTCTCTCCAGGTTATCTGATCGCCATCATCACAGCGGTTCTTTTCAATTATGCCCTGCGCTTCATCAAATGGAACTGGTTTCTCGGCATACTTGGCATAAAGGTGCCTCTCAAGCTGAATCTGTGGATATTCTTTTCAGCGTTCACCATGGTTCTCAGCCCGGCAAAGCTTGGCGAACTGGTTAAATCCTTTCTGCTCAAATCACGCCTTGGCGTTTCTGTTGCCAGAACAGCGCCGGTGGTAGTCGCCGAACGACTTACCGATCTGCTCGGCCTGCTGATTCTCTGCGCCATCGGGTTTTCTCAGTTCGCTTTTGGTGGCAGAACTCTGGCGCTGGTAGCCATGTTAATGACCGTAGGAATACTGGCTGTCACCAGGCCTGCCTTCTGGGGAATGCTCGAACGGCTGCTCAGCGGCAAAACCCGCCTGGCCAGATTGCGCGAGTCGATAAAGGCTATGCAGCAGAGCACCAGCGACCTGCTCTCACTCAAATCGCTTGCTTTTTCCGTTCCCTTGAGCGCTCTGTCATGGGGTGGCGAAGGCGTGGCACTTTACCTGATTTTTAAATCAATGGGCTTTGAGCTTCAGAATCTTCTGGCGATATCGCTGTTTGCCCACGCCTTTTCATCGATAGCCGGCGCCGTTTCATTTCTGCCTGGCGGTCTGCTCGTTGCCGAAGGAAGCATGGGGGCCTTTTTTGTCTACGCCGGCGTGCCTGATGCCGCAGCTGTTTCAGCGACCTTTTTGATAAGAGCAGTGACTCTCTGGTTTGCGGTATTGCTGGGCACTATCATATTCATGCTGGGTTATAACCAGAGGGACCTCCAGACTCTGCAGCACAAAGCCGAAGTCGATTCAGAAACAGCTTCTATACAAACTTCAAAAGAAAGCGCAGACGAACCTGCCTGAACAAACCATGGAAAAAATTGACCTGAGAATTGTAAAAATACTCGATGACTACAAAAATGGCAGAATTACAGCCAGC
>JAKJFO010000232.1 GCA_022704885.1 Candidatus Rifleibacteriota bacterium
CCGGCGATCTCGGCAATCTTTTTCGCGAGGTTCACCTCGAACCCCGCGCCGTTTTTCTGCAGAAAAAGTAGCGTTATTTGCGAGCAATACTTGAATTTAAGCTTGCTGGCTGCTGTTTGCCGCTTCTGCGCGGCGCTGCTTGAGGTATCTTACCAGTCCAATCGCGAAACCCATTACTACTCCGTTTACCGCCGCCATTATCATTGGCATTTCTTTGATCATTTTGTCCTGAACGATATGGAAGGCTACGACTCCGATAATGCTGATGACAGTCATCACGATAATCCAGATAACCAGCTGCTTGACAAGTTTCATAAGACCTCAGACCTCTTCTGTTTATAATACTGCAGTCGTGCTTTATTGACCGCAAAACCTTAACAGCTAAACCATATTACGTTCAGATTTTCCTGTAAAGATCTGTTTGCTCTGCAAATAAAAAACCGCAGAAACCTGGGTCTCTGCGGTTTTCTTAACAGATTTTATCTGGCTTTGAGTTCGTTCAGCAGGTTGCTGACGTTGGTTCTGGTAGAGTCATCGAGGTTGCCTTCGGCAAACACGCTGAAGTTCAGTTTGGCGATAACGTGGGCGCTGACTTCGCGGTTCTTTTCGTTGGCGGTAGCAACGTAATCCATCAGGCTCGACATGTCGCCACGGCTGACATCGGCAACCAGAGTCTTAACAGCGGCCTTCTTGTAGTAATCTTTGACCATGGCTTCCCACATGCAGTTTTTGGCGAAGGCAAGGTCTTTGTATTCAGCTGAGAAACTGTAAGAAGAAGTCGGGAAGTAAATCGCCAGACCGGTAGCATTCTTGGTGTTGTAACCGCTCAGGCCATTGTAAGTAACAGCTTTGGCATAGGCTGCTTCGAATTTATTGGCAGCGGTCTGAAAGCCTTCGTCGTTGATGCTGGCCTTGGTCAGGGCTACGAAGTGGCCAAGATCGATATTGGTTCGGTAATAGAACTTCTGAACGCGGTTGAGAGCTGATTTGAATTCAGCGGCGAAGTCGCCGGCCATGGTGGCTTTGGCAAAGCCGTTGATGGCATCGGTCAGGTTGTCGAGTTCGCTGCATTTCACGACAGACTGGGTAGTAGAAGAACTGCCGGCGCTGCCACCGTTATAGGAAGCCGCATACTGTTTTACGATCATGGTGGCAACCTGCTCTGGAGTCATGCCTTTTTTGAAGTTCTGAATGATTTCGCGGTAGGGGTAGCCTTCGCCCGGTTCAACTTCTTCAGAAGCTACCAGATAGTCGCAACCGTCTTTAAGAGCGTAGGCGACTTCCATCATCTGCATGAGGCAGGCGTCAAAGGTGAATACTTCGATATTCTGACCGATGGCGGCCTTGATTTCTTTCATGGCCACGGTCAGCTGGTTGGTGGTGATATGATTGCTCGAAGAATCGTCGTAAGAAATGCCCTTGATCATTTCTCCGTTGGCATTTTTCCAGCCTGAGCCGTGATTCCAGATGATCGAGCAGTAATTTTTTGCCGGGTAAGCTTTGGCAACGTCAGTTACGAATCTGACATATTCGCGATAATCGCCCATGTCAAGTTCGCCCATTTCTTTAACGACCTGGGGGCCATCTTTGGTGATGTAATTGAGAGTGGCCGGGCCGTGTTCGCGGTCGATCAGGCAGACGATGTTGAGATAATCGTTAGAACCGCCGCCGGCAGCCATTTCCTGCATGTCACTCACGCCAAATGAATCAAGGTTGTTGTCGGCATTCAGAAAAACCATGAATGTCCATTCTTTGGCGGCAGCCGCACTGGCCGGGGTACAAAGACAGCAGGTGATGAGGAAAATCGCAAATACACTGATTACACGCTTCATTATCGATACTCCTTATACTCTAATACGCTTATACAACTAAAAAATTACTCGATACGGATACTACGTTCATTCATTATAATCATCGAAAAGTACAGTGTCAACGGATTCTAAAACATTTTTTTGGTGGAAGTGTGCAGGCGTCTATTGGGTGCTTAAGAGAAAAATCTGGCGGGCAACCGGTTTGTTGCCGGTTGCCCGCCAATGTTGGTCTTTGTTGATCTTAGCGTCTTGCTGCTGCGGTGAGCTGGGTGAAGAGAACCTTGAATTCGTCGGCCAGCGATGCCGGCAGAGCGTTTTCGGTATACATTTCGTAATTGAGTTCGCGCAGAATGTAGCGATAGAGATCGGCATTCTCAGGGTTTTCGGCGGCTGCGGCCACGAGGTGGCGCAGTTCATCGAGGCTGCCGGCTCTGATGTTGCTGACGATATTGTCGGCCATGTCACGCTTGAGCAGGGTGTCGATCATTTCGTCCCACATGCTGTCTTTGGCGAAGCTGAGAGTGCGGTATTTGGCTTCAACTCTGAAGCTTGCGGGCAGATAAATTGCTATGCCCTTTGCATTCTTGGTAGAGTAACCGGTGTTCTTGAAATTGATTACTGCGGCTTTGCCAGCTGCCAGAAGCTTGTCGCAGGCGGTCTTGATCGATTCATTGGTGCCGAGGCGGCCCTTGAGCTGTTCAACAAAGTGAATCATGTCGATGTTCTCGGGTGAATCGAACTTCTGAGTGGTGGCCAGGGCAGCTTTGACATCAGCTGAATACTTACCGCTCATGATGGCTTTGGCCAGACCATCGATGGCGTCGAGCATGGCGCCGAACTTGCTCATGTCTACGGCTGACTGGGTCGATTCATCGTTGCCCTGACTGCCGCCGGTGTATGAGCGGGCGAATGCATTGACCCAGTTGTTGGCGAAAGCTTCCGGGGCCATGCCTTTGCTGACACCTTTGAGAATGTCGTCATAAGGAGCGCCTTTGCCGGGTTCAAGTTCTTCAGAAGCGACCATGAATCTGACATTGTCTTTAACGGCATGGCCGACTTCGACCATCTGCATCAGGCAGGCGTCCATGTTCAGAATGTCGAGTTTCTGGCCGAGGACATTGGCGATTTCGGCGGTTGCCTGGCCGAGCTGAGCGTTGGTGATATGGTTGTTCGAAGAATCGTCATAAGAAATACCACGGAATATGCTGTTGACCTTCTTGTTTTTCCAGCCTGAACCGTGATTCCAGATGGTGAAGCAGTAATGCTTCGCCGGATAATTTTCTTTGATGAAGCGGGCAAATTTAACGAGTTCGCGATAGTCGCCCATATCGAGTTCGCCCATATCTTTGATCTTTTTGATGTTGTTTTTTTCGATGAAGTTGATCTGGGCCGGGCCACGTTCGCGGTCGATCAGCGTAACGATATTGAGATTGGCGTTCGAGCCGACGCGGGCCATTTCCTGCTGATCTTCTACTCCAAACGGGTCGAGGTTATTGTCGGCGTTGAGGAATACGGCTACGGTCCAGTCTTTGGTCTGGGCTGCGGCCGGCAGCAAAATGGCGAACAGAAACAGGGTGGTAAGTGTGATGATACTGGTTACTCGTTTCATTCTCGGGCTCCCTGAACTTATAGACTTATCCGGGAATGCTTAGGGCCGGATATTTATGATTCTAATGATGAGCAGGGGTACCCGCAAGCCCCCACCAGATTTTTTTGGCAAAAATATTTCAGTTGTCAGCCTGAAGCTGGTATCATTTTCGTAATCGTAATCGTAATCGTAATCGTAATCGTAATCGTAATCGCCTGTCACGGCGTCTGATTTTTTTACGTCATACCCGCGAAAGCGGGTATCCAGGAGTTTAGAACCAGATTCCCGCTTTCGCGGGAATGACGAAATACAGAAGGGCTGGTAGCGTTAAGGACTGGTATCAGAAGTTATGGAAGAATTCAAATTTATTGTTGCGACGAAAGATATTGTTGGCGAACTGATGGAGTTCGAGAAAGTCTGTTTCGAGCACGAGCGCGATCGCTTTTCGAAACGCAGTCTGACGCATCTGATCACCGCACCGACCAGCCGCACCATCATAATTCGCGACGAGAATGGCAGGCTCAGCGCTGCCGTTATCGGGTTGTTGCGCCATTTCCTCGTTCCCTCAGGTCGCGTTTACAAGATTGGCGTGCGCCCTGAATTCGCCCGGCGTGGCGTCGGTTCGGCGCTGGTGCGCGAAATCGAGCGCTGGTTCAGAGAATCTGGCATGAAAAAAACATGCGCCGAGGTGCGTGAGAGTAACACACCTTCGCGGCGCATGTTCGAAAAGAACGGTTATGTCGAGACCGGAACCCTCTACTGTTTTTATGCCAATCTTGAGAACGGCATAAAATACTGGAAAGATCTCTGATCTCCTCAGGCAGAAGTATCTATCGAGCTGCTGACAACCGGTTCAGCTTCGTCTGAAGTTTTGCCCTGCTTAGCGTAGCCAGAATTGCGGTTGTTGAACAGACTTTCAAGCATCTGCTGTCTGAATTTTTCGGCATAATTCCAGAATTCTTCAAGGAAATTTTTGTAATCGCTCTGACTGACTTTTTTACCCGGCTGAAACAACAGTTCGATCAGCTCTTTGTCGCCTTCGACGGTTACCGGCAATTCGGCGGCCGGAACAGTTTCGGCAGGTAAGCCTTCAACGGGAAGTGTTTCTGGTAATGTCGGGGCAGCCATCTCGGGGCCGGCGAGAGCCGACTGACGGGCACTTTCGACATCGGCAAAAAAGGCTCTGGCCTGTTCCTGCATGGTGCTTTTGATCTGGTCGAAGGCGCCATCGGCCGGGCCATAGGTATTTTCGAGTTCGGCGAAGAATTCGTCTGATTCTTTAAGAAAGTTTTCGAGCGCTTCCGGGCTCAGGTCGGCGAGACCTTCGACTGCGTCGAAGAATTCGCTGGTAACTTCGGGTGAAAGGTCGAGCGATTTGTCGGTGCCGTTCATGAACGAACCGACTGCGTCGATCGACAGATTGAAGCTGCCCATAAATGTTTCGGAAACAGTGCCACTCAGTTCGACGAAGCGTTCGGCGCCTTTCTGGCCCATCTTCGCTTCGACCTTGCTGGTCAGTTCATAGAACAGATCGAACTGAAACGAGATATTGAGGCCACCAGCCTGTATTGTCTGGGGGGTATCTTTGTCAGCTACAGCAGGCTTGTCCTGTTTGCCGGCTTTGTCGGCAACCTTTTCGAAAACATCCTGCAGATGTTTGAGCGCTTTTGGCATCTTTTCAGGCTTGTTTTCTGGTCTGTTGCCGGCGCGCATTTCTTTGAGCTGTTCGAGGAGCGACCTTCCGTGGTCGTTGAGTCGAATGTTCATTTTCTGCCTCCTTGCAGTTTATGTGACACAATTTTCCCTGTCTTTAATATCTATCGACAAAATGAAGCCTAATCTTTACTGAGAAATATGGCTAAATATTGTATCATTTCGAGTTTTAGTTGGTTTAGAAGACTATTTTGCTGCAATTATTCATAATATCTTAAAAAAACGCCAGTTTACATTGCTGAATGAGTGTCGTTGATGACCGGCCTGGTGGTGATTGTCATCTGATGTCATTCAGCCGCTGGTAAACAGGCTGCTTTTTAAGATCACAGAATGTGATCTTAAAGAAAACCTCTTTATAAGCGGTTTTCCCTTTAGTTGCTGTCTTTGAATTCGCGGGAGGGGCAGCGGCAAGAACCGGAAAAATGCCGGTTTGTGGTAAGACCATCACTTTAACCGGCAGCGAGGGGCGGTTTGCATAATGAAGGTCATTATGTAAAGGCATGGGGAACCCACTGCCCGAGGTCTGGCGATCAGCGACCGCAGTCAAGGTCAGGTAATGGCCCATTACCTGACCAGCACCGGTGCCGCACAGAGCGTGACGGACTGAGCCAGGGAAGGCGAAGGCCGGCGCGATATGTGCTCTTCGGTGCGGTTGCAAGGGAGCAGCCAGACCGAAGCCGCCCCGAGGTTTAACAACGGATGTGCCGCGACACCGGGGCCGCCGGGCGCCCGGCGGGGGTGGGACTGGTATCATTCAACAGCTTAATGAAAATTCAGGTGTTCAGTAACGCCTGGCTGATTGCTTCCGGGTTTGTCTGAGCGATTCTCAGCAGAACCATTGCCGGGCCTTCCGGCCTTCTGCGACCCTGTTCCCAGTTTCTGAGGGTAGCAACGCTTATGCCGATCATCAGTGCGAATTCCTGCTGGGTTTTATGCAGCTTCTCTCTGATCTGCTTCACATCGAGCGGAGTTATTTCAAAGACTCGGCTCGGCTTCGTCTCCCCGCGATGAATCTTCCCGGCTTCCTTGATGCTGGCTACCAGATTGTTAAAGTCACTGTCTTTCATTTGAATTCCTCCTCTACCAGCTTGCTCAAGACTTTGAGCTGGTCGCGGGTTAAATCTTCCTGACGGTTCTTTGCATAAGCATAGAGCATGTAAATGGTTTTCTGGTCTTT
>JAKJFO010000233.1 GCA_022704885.1 Candidatus Rifleibacteriota bacterium
AGCAGCAGGTCGGCACGGCCCGAGTCGGCGGCGTCAGCGATTTTCCGGTCGGTACGAGCCTGCAGATTCTGATAGTCCTTCATGAGAGTCTGGTAACGGTGCATAAATTCGGTGGCGAGTGCGTTGTTTATATCGTTAACCAATTCTGGCTCCTGTGCCCGCAAAACTTCGGCTTCATTCTACAAATCGCCGGCATGTTTTTCAACCCGGTAAACCAATAATTACATAACAGCCGTGCAAAATAAGCAAAAACGGTTAATAAAACTGCATTGTGAATAACTGAAGATTGCCGGCATGGCATTTTTTTGCCCGACGCTCTTTGGGGGTGCTTAACAATGTTCAGCATCAAGAACCCGTCAGGTTGGAACAAAAGCTGCTCAGGGCAAATATATCTGCAGCTTCACGTCGTCGCGCAGCGAGGCTTTCAGCAGCCCGAAAAACTGTTCGAGGGCCTTCTGCGCTTCGCGGCGGGCTTCTTCTTTTACCAGTTCATGGCCGGCGGCTCTTAAAACTTCGTTTTTCAATTCTGACATCGCTTCTTTGCGCAGAGCTTCAGCCTTCGGGCCGATCAACGGCACCCACGAGCCCTTTTCTTCAACAATTATCTTTTCAGGATCGCTTTGAACCGAAACCATCTCTTTGTCGATGCGCAGCGGCGGCGACATCACCCGCAAGGTGCCCGTCAGATCGTCGTAGATAAAATTCTGCCCGATGATTTCTTCGACCGGCACATAATACTGCACCCGGTTATCGAGAACCTTGATGCGCACCCAGGCCGAACCGGCCGGGAACCAGTCATTGAGCACCCGTTTGTGATTCTCGCGATACAGCTCGACATCGACATTCTGGGTCACGACCACCAGCTTGCGCGTGCGGTCGGTGCTGCCAAGCAGCTGCGAAAAGACCGATTTCACCTCGACTGACGGCTTGAGGGCTTTGCGAATCGCGTCCATCCCCTGATTGCCCAGTTCCCGGGCCATAAACATTGGTAGAATCCAGACGGCAGTGATCGCAAAAATCGCGACAAAAGCCGTGGCCCAGATAAAATGCACCCATGGGCTCGACCGCACCGCCGGCGTTTTTTCTGCCGGTGGCTGTTCTTCAACTTTGCCTTCGCTGGCACCGGGCACCAATTCGTCGATTTTCGGGTTTTCCTGTCCGGTCATCAGATCCCTCCGTTTTTCTACATTCTACGCCGCGAGCGCCACGGCTTCAACCAGAAATCATTTTTCACAGGCTTTGGCAATTTTCCCCCGGGCCGAAAAATCATGCTATAATTTTCCCGAAAATACCCACTCCCAAGGATCGGAGAATTCCATGAAGGTAATGAAATTCGGCGGCACTTCGCTTGCCGGCTGGGCAAGATTTGCACAGGCCGCGGATCTGATCGCGACTGCGGCCCAAAGCGAACCCGTCGCGGCAGTTCTTTCGGCACCGGCCACCGTCACCAACAGTCTTCTCGAAATGATTGACCAGGCACTGAAAGGCGCAGATTACCAGGCAGTCTACCAACGCCTCGAAAGCCTTTTCCGCAAACTTTTCGCCGATGCGGCCGCCTGCGGCCTTTCTGAGCAGCAGAAGAATACCCTCGAAACACGCCTGCAGCATTTCCTCAAATTCTGGAACCAGCGGGTGCAGGGCATCGCCATGCTTTCCGACTGCTCCGAAACCATCATGGCATCGATCGCCATCGGCGGCGAATACCTCTCTGGCGCCCTCATGGAACAGGTAATGCTGGCGCGCGGCCTGAAAACGATCCTGCTCGACCCGGTCAGACTCTTTAAGGCCTATGGCCCGACCCTCGACGCGATGGTCGACATCGAAAAAAGCCGACCCGACTTCAATATGACTGAACTCGGCCAGTATCAGGTAATTATCATGCCGGGTTTTGGCGCCGGTGACCGCAATGGCAAAGCCGTGACGCTCGGCCGCAACGGTTCTGACTACTCGGCAGCCGTTCTGGCAGCCTGCCTTAAAGCCGATACCTGCGAAATCTGGACCGACGTCGACGGTGTTTTCAGCGTCGACCCGAATCTGGTGCCCGACGCCCGCCTGCTGCCACAGCTCAGTTACCGCGAAACCATGGAAATGTCGTATTTCGGCGCCAAGGTGCTGCACCCGAAAACCATCGCACCGATTGCCCAGTATCATATTCCCTGTTATATCAAAAACAGCCTCAATCCCACCGCGCCCGGCACCCTCGTTTCTGACGCCACCGATACCAGCGGCCTCGCGGTAAAGGCGATTTCGAATCTCGACAGGCAAACGATGGTCAACGTTTCAGGGCCCGGAATGAAGGGCCTGGTCGGCATGGCCAGCCGCGTGTTTGGCGCAATTTCGCGCGCCGGGGTTTCGTTAACCCTGATTACCCAGAGTTCTTCCGAATACAGCATCTGTTTCTGCGTCGCCCGCGACAATGCCGGAAAAGTCGAACAGGCGCTCAATGAAGAGTTCGAACTCGAACTGAAAAGCGGCTTTCTCGAACCGGTCGAATTCACCCACAACCTGTCGATCGTGTCACTGATCGGCGACGGAATGCGCACCCGCAAAGGCCTCGCGGCCAAATTTTTCAAAGCCATGGCTCAGTCGGGCGCCAATATCATCGCCATCGCTCAGGGCGCCTCCGAGCGCTCAATCTCGGTGGTCATCGACCAGAATCGCAGCGCCAGGGCTGTTGCCGCCGCGCATCAGGTGTTTTTCGACGTGCAGCAGTATCTCGACGTGCTGCTCGTCGGCTGCGGCAATATCGGCCGCGCCATGCTCAACCAGATCCATCAGCAGCAAAGTTTTCTTAAAAATCAGAACATCACAATCAGAGTCTGCGGCATCGCCGATTCAAAGAAAATGCTTCTCGACGCCCGCGGCATCGACCTGCAGACCTGGCAGCAGATCCATACCGAAAAAGGCGTGCCCTGCGATCTCAAAGCCATGTTCGCCTGGGTCGACGAACAGCAGCTGCTCAACCCGGTTCTCGTCGACTGCACCAGCAGCCAGGCGGTTGCCGACAGTTATCTCGACGCGATGAACGCCGGTCTTAATGTTGTCACTCCCAACAAAAAAGCCAACACCCGCGACTTCGGTTATTACCGTGCCCTGCGCGATGTGGCTCTGCGCCAGCGCCGGCAGTTTCTCTACGAAACCAACGTCGGCGCCGGTCTGCCGGTTATCGACAACCTCAAGAAACTGGTTTTCGCTGGTGACGTGCTGCTGCGCTTCAGAGGCATTCTTTCCGGGTCGCTGTCATTCATTTTCGGAAAACTCGACGAAGGTATGAGCCTCTCCGAAGCCACCGCCATCGCCCGCGAAAAGTGCTATACCGAGCCCGACCCGCGCGACGACCTCTGCGGCATGGATGTCGCCCGCAAGGTGCTGATTCTCGCCCGCGAGGTCGGCTATGAATACGAACTGAGCGATATCAAGGTCGAAAGCGTTCTGCCGGCGAACTTCAACGCAGATGGCAGCATCGAAGAGTTCATGAACAATCTTCCGAAGGCCGATGCCCAGATCAGAGCCCGCGTCGAAGCCGCCCGTGCTAAAAACATGGTGCTGCGCTACATAGGCGAAATCGACGGTTCTGAATGCCGCGTGCGCATCGCCGAAGTCGCTCCGGATGAACCGCTTTTCAGCGTTAAAGGCGGCGAGAATGCCCTCGCATTCTATAGCCGTTATTACCAGCCGATTCCGTTTGTGCTCAGAGGTTACGGAGCCGGCAACGAGGTAACCGCAGCAGGAACCTTCGCCGACCTGCTGCGCACCCTTAACTGGACAAGGGAGAACATTCTGTGAACCAGACATTTTACGCCCCCGCCACCATTGCCAACGTCGGCGCCGGTTTCGACCTGCTTGGACTCGCTCTCGCCCCTGTCGACGGCAGCCTGCTTGGCGACTCGATCAGAATCGAAGAATGCGAAAAGGGTATTGAATTCACAGTTTCCGGACCCTGGAAACACAAACTTCCGGCTGAACCGGAGAGCAATATTGCCTGGCAGTGCGCGAACTACTTCCTGGCACGGCTGCCGGCCCGCAAAAAAACGGCCGGTATCAGACTCGAACTGATCAAAAATCTTCCGGTCGGCAGTGGTCTTGGTTCAAGCGCCAGTTCAATCGTCGCCACCTTTTTTGCCATGAACCAGCATTTCAGCCTGCCTTTTTCGAGCGATCAGCTGTTGCTTATGATGGGCGAATTCGAAGGCCGTGTCAGCGGTTCGGTGCACTACGACAACGTCGCCCCCTCTTTTCATGGTGGCATGCAGCTGCTGCTGCAGACCGGAAACCGTATCTGCGAACCGGTGCCATGGTTCAAAGACTGGTTCTGGGTTATTGCTTACCCGGGCATTGCGCTCGCGACTGCTGAAATGCGCGCCCTGCTGCCCGACCGTTATGAGCGTGCCGTTGCCATCGAGTATGGCCGTAATCTGGCCGCCTTCATTCACGCATCTTACCGCAACGATGTCGAACTGGCGGCAGCGGCAATGAAAGACGTGCTTGCCGAGCCTTTCCGCAGCCCTTCAATTCCCGGGTTCAGCGCGGCACGCGCTGCCCTTGGCGAAATCGGCATGCTGGCCACAGGCATTTCGGGCAGTGGGCCGACTCTGTTCACCGTTACCGACGACCCGCAGAAAGCTGAAATGGCCGAAACCTGGCTTGGCGAAAACTTTCTGAAGAATGACGAAAGTTTTTCGAGCATCTGCCGCGTTGACCCGCGCGGCGCCCGCATCATCTGAAACCTCTGCAGAAAGGCACACCACATGCATCTATACAACCTCAAACACCCGGATGAACGGGTGACCTTTGTGCAGGCACTCAAACAGGGCCTGGGGCGCGACCGCGGGCTTTTTTTTCCGACCATGATTCCTGAGCTGGCTGGCGTTGAGCAACTTCTGTCACTGCCGTTCGTCGAGCGCAGTCAGCGTATTCTCGGCGCCTGGCTCGCCGACGAACTCGGGCAGAACGTTGTCGATGCAATGGTGAGTCAGGCCTTCAATTTTAAAGTGCCGGTTGTCGAAATCAGCCCACAGCTCTCGGTGCTTGAACTGTTTCACGGTCCGACTCTTGCGTTCAAAGATTTCGGTGCCCGCTTCATGGCTCAGTGCCTGAGCCATACCGGTGGCGACAAAAAAATCACGATTCTCACCGCCACCTCGGGTGATACCGGTGCCGCTGTCGCTGCGGCTTTTTATGGCCTGCCCGGCGTCGAAGTGGTGATTCTTTACCCTGAAGGCCGCATCAGCGAGCTGCAGGAAAAAATGTTCTGTACGCTCGGCGATAATATCAGAACCATCGCCGTCGACAGCGACTTTGACACATGCCAGGACCTCGTCAAACAGGCATTTTCTGACGCCGAAATCAACCGCTGCCTGAATCTCAATTCGGCGAACTCGATCAATATCAGCCGCCTGCTCGCACAGATCTGCTACTATTTCGAAGCGGTGGCAAGGGCACGACAGGCGGGCCACAACGAGCTGGCAATTTCGGTTCCCAGCGGTAACTTTGGCGATCTGACTGCCGGGCTGCTGGCTAAAGCCATGGGTCTGCCGGTCAAAAGGTTCATCGCCGCCACCAACAGCAACGATACTGTACCGCGTTATCTGAAGACCGGTGCCTGGCAACCCGCAAAAACCATTGCCACGATGTCGAACGCCATGGACGTCGCCGAACCGAACAACTGGCCACGCATCGAGGCGATCTGCCAGCTCAAAGGCTATGATCTCAGCGAGATTCAGGGTATCGCCATTTCAGAAGCAGATACCGCCGTTTCACTGCGCCACCTGCAGCAACTGGGCTACCTTGCCGACCCGCATGGCGCCGTCGCGGCAGCCGCCCTCAAAGATTTGCTCGCGCCGGGCGAACACGGCATTTTTCTCGGCACCGCCCACCCCGCCAAATTCAAGGCAAAGGTCGACGAAATTCTGCATACCGCAATTCCACTGCCCCAACCCCTGCAGCAGGCCTCTGAAAAGCCCCTGCTTTCAGAACACATCAATCCCGATTTCGCAATTCTAAAAAAACTCCTCTGCGATCCACACACCTGATCAGTCAGGCAGCATCGGGTATTTCTCTGACGGAAATTGTGTAATCGTCGAAGTCGGGCCAGCATGGCGAAACACTGTTTTTGTATTTTTCGAGGGCCTGCTTTGCTTCTATCTCATCGCTGAAGGTTTCGATGTCGACCTCGTCATAGACATCGCCCTTTGAAATCCGCAACTTAACGATTACCCACTGTTTTTTCATCGTGCACCTACCTGTTGAAATCGGGTTTGACGTGACGGA
>JAKJFO010000234.1 GCA_022704885.1 Candidatus Rifleibacteriota bacterium
GGTTATCAAAAGCCATGTATCCTGGGTAACCGCCATAAATATCTCCCGAATCACTTACTTGAGCTGGAGCTGGAAGTAACGAACTCGTCATTACGTAGTTTACCTGGTAGGAATCTGGCAAACCGCTTACACCAGGGTCAAACGAAGAAATGACATCGGCTGAACCAGGATCGTAACGCTGTACCCAGTCGCTTACGTTGGTTACACTGGCATCTAATGCGCCATTAAAACTGTAAATTTTACCGTCATAAGCAACAACAGAATTGAGTTTAACTGCTTTATTTAAAGGTGTTGCCAGCGCTGAAACAGTGGCGGGAGTCATTGGTGCAAATATGTAAATATTGTTAACAGGGGCACTTGTAGTACTTGGCGCTCCCCCCATGATATAGATACCGTTGTTTGTTAGCGCAGCGCTATTGTTACCATAAAGTTGAGCTGATAGTGTTGCCACCAGCTCGTATTTGCCCAGGCGCGACGTTGATTTGTAGCTGTTGAACGGCATTACGCCGAGGGCTTTGGGTGACGCACCGCAATTGACCGTAGTTATCAGACTGCCAAAGCTTGCCGGGGGGATAGAAGACTGCGACACAGGTGTGCCATCAAAAGCAAAACTGTCGGGATTGCCGATATTGGTTACAAATATGCGTTGTTGTCCGCTTTCTTCAGCAAAAATGAGCTTTTGCCCGTCGGGGCTGACGACCAGCTGTTTGTCTGATGTATCACTAAAAGTATCATCGACGTCTATTCTGGTGATTGATTTACCAGGTTTCAATGCCCACAGATCGTCGTTGCCGGCATCTATAAGAAAAAGAATCGGATTGGCGCGATCACGAGAAAACGCCAGGGCGTTAGCACTGTCACCATTGCAGCCAGGGATGGGGTATGAACGCAGAAAAATTGGCTGAAAGTTGAATGGCCGGGTGTGGGTGGAGGCTATTCTGGTCCAACTGGTATCCATGTCGAGATTGCTGGCTTCACTTGAGCCATCAGCACTGATTGTTCCTGTAGCTTGAGCGGAGTTTATATGAGTGAACAATCCCATTTTTACATTTCCGCCATTTGTCATGTAGTCTGTTTGTATGACAGATGTGGTAAGGGCTATTTGTCCTATTGCCGAGCCAAAACTTCCATCACTGCCTGTATTTGCCCAGTATCCTTTGGGTTCATGATTATAAAACATTCTTGCGTAGTCGCGTGAATATACCAAAAATTTATTGGCGAGATAGTCTGGGGTAAAATATCCAAAATATCTTCTATTCACATCACGTTTACTCGGATTAGTGCCCCCAGTTACAGGATCGCCGGAGTTAACGATAAAATTTGAAGGATAATTAACCATGCTGGTCCACGACTCGTTACTGGTAACTGAGTCTTTCAGACGAATACCGGTTGTTGAAGAATTTGTAACATTGGGCACTGTGAAATAAGTGTTGGCAGCAACATTGCCAAAAATCCATGATGCGGGGTTTGCAGCAGTTACTGGTTGGCTTTGAACTCGATAGTCAGCTAACCAGCCTTCAAGTTGAGTTTCGTGTCCGAAATTACAGGCTCCAAAGTCGTAAAGATAAACAAGATTCGGTGTTCCTGAGGCTTCAATTGCTAAAAATTGCTCATCCGGGCTTATCGCAATATTTTGTGACCACGCAGGAGGAAATTGATTGTGAGCAGTGGTTATCCATCTGGCGAAGCGCTTGTAGCGGCCGCGGTCAGAAGTGCCCCACTTGATTTTGCCGATCCAGTCGAGCATGGCTGAACCGTCGGATTTTTTATACAGCATCAAAAAACCGCCGTTTGGCATGGCTTTCATGTCCTGTGGAACCCAGGCTGTGTCTATGTCGCTATTGCCGAAAGATCCTCCTGGAGCATTGGCGATCCAGTAACCATTGAAAGATCCAGCTGAACCAGGAATTTCGAGATTGGCGAAAAAGTTATCTGAGTAGGTGGCAACACCGCTGGCTCGTCTTACGGTTTCATCATCAGCAGAATAGGCGACGACTTTGCTGTTTCCAGAAAGCTCATTAACTGATATGTTAGATGAATCAATCATATTATAGGCGTCAACGCCACTCGTATCACTGGCATAACCGACCTTGAATCTGGTGCCCTGCGGGCTGACGCCGATGGTTCTCGGGACTCCGCGCAGGCTGACTATTCTTCTGTCTTCGTCGAATTTGAAAGTGTGCAGATCGAAGAATTCGATAGTGCTGTCGTTTGTTCCGACCAGCATGTGTTCGGGCACGCGCGTCACGATGTCGGCACAGGGCTTGCCGGTACTGTCGTAGGTTAGAATGCGGTCGCCGGGAATCGAAGTGGCGTAGAAATTCGCCGCCAGGCTGGCGATGTCGATAAAATACATTTCCGGCTTGTCTTTGTGGGTGAACAGTACATCGTTACCGGTTGGCGAGAGAACGGCCAGGTCTGCCTTGACTTTGTAGGGATATGCCCGGGTCATGGTTATTGCCGCTGGATTCGCAGCAAAATTGACTTCGTTGATCAATTTTCCGCGCAGACCGCCTTTGTTGGTGGCGTCGGCCTTGTCTGTCATCATCAGATAGCGCGAGTCATGTGAAAGTTTTATGTCTCTGAAGTTTTCATCGGCGTCAAAGGTAGCGGTGCCAATTCTAGCCAGCGGCTGTGACTGGTATTGCGCGACCTTCTTGTTGTCGCCGATGATGTAGACGTATTTGCCGTCTTTCGAGGTCCAGGTTGAGTTGACAGCTTTAGCAAACGGTGCCAGCAGTTGCTCGAAGGTCCAGCCACTGGTGAAAGAGCTCGGATACATGGGAAACCTGATGACATTTTTCTTGTCTTTGATCGAGAGGTAGAGATAGCCGTCGTTTCCGGAGATCATGTCGGTGAACTTGTCGTTCTCTGTATCAGCATTGCCTTCTTCAGCAGCTGCCAGGCCGAAACGTTTGACGAAGGCCACCGGTGGCGGCCAGTTCAGGGCGCTGGCTGTGGCAACATCGATTTTGTAGACATATAAAGATTTATCGCCGTGACTGCTCACGAAAAAATACTTGCCATCAGGTCGGAAAACGATGCCGCGGTCTTCTTCGGCTTTACTTGAATTGGCAACCACGTTTGCATAGATGTTTTTATTAGGATCGGCGTTGGTGCCCGGATGAGCCGCAATATCGACAAAGCCCGCAGATTGCTGGTAAGAGGCATGCGATCTGTCTATATTGAGCAGTCTGATCTTGGTTCTGCCCTGAACGCCAAGCACGCGGCGGCTTGGGTGCAGGTCGATGTTCCAGGGGCGGAATACGTCCTGTTCGGCTTTATCTAATGCTTTGGTGGTATCGTAGGGCAGCTGGAAAGTTTCGGCGATAGCACGTGTCGTCGAGTCGACCGCGAGAATACGCAGCATGCTCGAGTTCGACAGCCAGATGAACTGGTCGCCGAAGCTCGGCAGGGTCACCAGCGAAAAATAGCTCAGCGAATCGGTGGCGATTACATAAGGGCCATCGAGAAGCTCGGCATTGACTACTACCGCCTTGAGTCCGCGCGGAGATTTGAGCATGTCTGGGTCGATACTGGCCGTAGTGGTCGAGATATTGATGTTTTCTCTGGTGGATACCGACACCCTGTACGAATAGATTATGTCGTCGGGGGTTATGCCGAGCAGGTCGGTAAAACTGGCGGCATCAGAAGCAAGCGAAGTGTCACAGGTAAGATAATTCGGGTCATCTGGAAGCCTGTAGACATAATGATACATACTTTCGGTGTTGATGGCAGAATGGTCGAAGGCGCCGGCTGCAAGCTCTTTGTTGAGTCGCGAACGCGCGAGCATGCGCAGTTTTTCGCGATGGTTGAAGTTTTCGGTGTGTCTGATTCCACCTTGCATGCTGCCGACTATCGGCATAATGCAATACCCGGCAATTACCGTTGCCACCAGAATTTCGGCCAGCGTAAAACCGCGTCGCTTCAGATAAAGAAAAATCTGGTACATACTCAACCCCTTCTCGCCCAACCAGCCTGTATATCGCAACAACCATGCCAGAGTCCGGATGTGTTTCAGCGGCCTCTCTTATATTATACACTGTATCTGATATGGGCTGTAGTTAATTTTCGAAAACAACTTTTTACATTCAGAGCAAAATTTTTTGACAAAAGACTGTCGCACAAAGCCACAAAGCCGCAAAGGCACAAAGATCGAGCCCCTCACTCAGCTGCTGGTAATTCTGAACCTCATTTCTTGATTCTGTGCCTCAGCGCCTCTGCGTGCGAACTGCAGTCATCGGAAAATTTTGAACAGCGGGAAAAGGCTTGAACTGTTGTCGGTCCAGCGAGCTGCTGCTGTCCCTCTGTCGGAAACAGTGTGGTCGGTCAGTTTGTTCCAGGCAAGAATCGGGCTTTTTATCAGACCATCAGCAATATCTGCTGATTTTGTCAGAACAACATACTCCGATACATTGCGGCCAAAATTGGCCGGGTCGTCTTTGACAAAGACGTTGTCAAGAACATGCAGTGCAATGAAATCAGCTTTGTGAGCCAGTGCGGCCAGTACAGGTTTAAGGTCGATATAGCGGTTACTGATATTGAAAACTATGATGCCTTCGGGCTGGAGCCTGTCGGCATAGATCTTCAATGCCTCTTCTGTTGCGAGATGTACAGGGATGGAGTCAGAAGAAAAAGCATCAGCAAAAATTGCATCGAAATACCCGTTCGGGCTCTGCTCGATCATGCGCCGACCATCGCCGCAGATTACCCGTGCGCGGTCCTTGAATGATGAGAGATAGCTGAAATAGTCAGGATTTTGCGCTATTTTGATGACTTCCGGGTCTATTTCATAAAAGGTGAATTCCTGGCCGGGTTTGGCGTACGCGAGCAGCGAACCTATTCCCAGTCCGAGAATTCCGGCTTTAAAATCAGGCTTTCTGGTGAGTTTCAGAGCAAAAATACTGCCGATCGGGCCATTTTTGTGAAAGTAAGCGAGTGGTTCGAACATCTTATTGAGCAGCAGGCTTTGCATACCATGCATGGTAGACCCATGCACCATGGCGATGGTGTTGTTCTCGCTCGCAACCGTGACTTTTTTGATTCCAAAAAAGTTGCGTGAGCTGTGCAGCCTGAGAGGCATGGTTCCGGCGTAGTTAATTGCCAGCATCCCCACACTGATGAGCGAAAAAAGCGCCAGATTGAGCCGCGGCATTTTTTTTACTATGAAAAGTGGCAGTACGGCAGCGATAAGCAGAAGCAGCATGGTGGTTTCAAGTTGTCTGGCCGCCAGAAAATGAATCATTGAGTTGAGATATCCGCTGCCGGGGTCGAATCCCATACTATGCGCGGTCTGCTGTAGATTGCGGCTGAAGTTGATGTTTTCGATGGCAACAAGCGCTGAAGCTGCATATAGGCCTATAATTACTGACAATGCAAGGCTTTCCTTTTCATCAGGGTTTTCGCCATTATCTGAAAATCTGAAGCGTTTTGTCATAAAGCAGGCGAATATTATGGCAAGAGGGTATTCGGCGTCGTTTGAAAACATCAGTGGTGCGATGAAGGTGACGGCAAGGCTGCCAATGACACTGCCAAGAGACATGACAGTATAATAGCCGGTGAGATTCTTTGCTTTCGGTCGACAGGCAGCGAGGTAGCTGTGGCAGTAGAGTGAGATGGCGAACAAAATGAACAGGTGAGTCGAAAGTGCTGCGGCGAGACTGCGATGAAGCTTGAAATAAGCAACCGGAAACAGCAATATTGCCAGCAGAAATAGCATTTCGATTTTGGCTGGAGCCAGGTTATGGCTGCTGAAAGCCATTACGTAGGTGATCAGATAGATCGCCAGCGGTATCACCCATAGCAGGGGGATCGGTGCGAGATCAGCAGTTATGAACTGGGTGACAGCAAGCAGCAACACCGAAGGAATCATTGCTGCTATCAGCCATTTAATTCTGTTGTCAGCTGTTTCAGAAACTGGGGTGTCATCGGCGCCCTCAACTGTTGCCGGCACGTCACCAGCAGAATCAACAGCAGGGCGAAGCCGCCTGCCCAGATTTTTGTTTGAATGGACAGTCCGAACCTGGCCTCGACCAATGTCGGGTAGAGCAGCAGAGCGGCGAAACTGCCGAGATTGCTGGCGGCGAAGAGAAAGTAGGGATTTTCGGCACGGGCGTGCCCGCTGCGGCTGAACCAGGTCTGCAGCAGTGGTGACAGCGCGGCCAATACGAAAAACGGCAGGCCAGCACTTGTGAAAAGTTTGCCGATAAGCCACAGCGAAGGGTTTTCAGGCACCGCTACATTGCGGTCAAACGAGATTGGCAAGAGA
>JAKJFO010000235.1 GCA_022704885.1 Candidatus Rifleibacteriota bacterium
ATAGTGATTCTCGCAGTCGCTCTGGTAATGCCACTTCCGGCGCAACAACCCGATCAGAGTGACAACCCCGAACTGTGGCAGGGCACTAATCCTCGCCTGCCAGGACAGAGACCCGGCCAGCCAGGTCACGGAATGCGACCTGGCATGGGGCCTGGGATGCGCCCGGGAATGGGGCCGCAGGGCGGTGAAGGCGATGGCCCGGGAATGCCGGGCATGCCGCCGCAAATGGGCGGAATGCACCGGGGACCAATGAGTCCTGAGATGGAAAAGGAGATGAACCGGCGCAACTCGGTTATGGCGATGGCAGAAGCGCACAAGAATCTGTCATTCATTTACGAAAAACAGGGCAAAATCGACGAGGCCGCAGCCGAACTCAAAAAAATCCTGACTCTTATATCGAATGAACCGGCACCCGTAGATGAGCCGGAAGGCGGCAAACGCAGGCTTACCGGCAAACTTGTGCCTGTGTATCATGAAATTGCCCGCCTTTATCTGCAGAACAGTAGAACCGAAGACGCCGAAAAAATTATCAACGAAGGCATTGCCAGATTTACCGATGATGATCCGGCGGCTGCCAGCAGGCTGCTGCTGCACCTCGGCGAGATCTACAAAAATTCCAACAATCTCGACAAGGCTGCTGAAAACTACAAGCGCATTATTGAAATGAATCAGAAGGTTCTCGACCAGAAATAGACGACTAAATTGACGACAAAAGTGCCCCGGGTGCAAAAATTTTGCGCGGCCGGGGTATTTTTGTTTTATAATGACGTAACGACAGGCGAACGGTTGATGGCCAGAGCCGCCCGGTTGCAGCAGAATCAATGCTCTTTCACATGGAAGCACAAGGAGAATGGCATGGAAACAAGAGGCAAAAACGCCGGTTATTCGCAGAAAGTTCTCTGTGCGCAGCTGCATGCTTTATACGAACTGCTGCAGAAACGCAAGGCCGAGATACTTGCCGATCCCGAACTCAATCCCGGCAACGACGAGCTTAATGATGAGCTGGAACAGATTTACCATCGCTGCCGGCTGATTCAGGAATGTTTTGAACAATTCTGCCCAAGCTAAAAGAGGCTTTTTCACAAGGAGCATCGATGAAAGAAAAACTGTTGATCGCGCTTTCCCAGTCGCTGAAGGGGTACCTTACCGAATCGAACGCCACGCGCCTGATCCAGAAAATACTACGCACTCTCGAACAGCAACTGCACGCCAGCTGCCTGTATATTGCCCAGCAGAACAAAAAAACTTCCTACCTGGACATCACGCATTCGCACAATATCTCGCGCAACACTCTGAATGATTTTCACAAACGAATCGGCAGCAATACGATCGGCAGAATCTTCTTCAAAGACAGTTTCAACATTATCACAAAAGCCGGCAATGCAGATGACTACGAAGAAATGCGCATCGACAGAGACTATGCCATGTGCCTGGCCGCTCACATTGGCTGGGAGGGTCGAACATACGGGTTTATCGCCTGTTACTTCGAAAACGAGATCGAAGTAGATCTCGCGACTCGCAACTTCTTTCTGGCAATGGCCGGAGCATGCTCGGCTGCCCTCGAAAAGGAAGAGCTTCTCAAAATGATCTCCGAACTGCGCCAGTTCGACATCGAAACCGGCATTTATTCTCATCAGTATTTCATCAGAAGACTCGAAAAAGAGATTCATGACACCCAGTTCGAGCCGCACACGCTGGCGCTGGTCATTCTCGACATGGATAACTTCAAGTCGATCATCAACCTTTACGGAGAAGAAGCCGCCCACGACGTCTACAAATCATCGGCCGAGGTGCTTAAAAAACATATCAGAGGCTGTGACGTGCTGGGCGCACATGGCATCGACGAATTCATCCTTTTCATGCCTGACACTGATGCCCAAAGGGCCGAGCAGATCATTGGCGAATTCAACGCTGACCTGGCCAGCCACAAATTTACCGACAACAATGTCGCAACCTCTTTTTCATGCGGCATCACTCAGCTGCGCGACAATGAGGATGACCTCGAAGAACTGATCCGGCGCGCTCAGGTAGCTCTTTACAACGCCCGCAAAACTGCCGACCAGACCATCAGCATCGAGCTGTAGGCGCTTTTACCAGTCGGGCTCGTCGGCAGGCTGCTGCTGCCGCCGGCGACCGCGGTTCTGCATCCATTCCTGCAGCTGCCGGGCATCCATGTTGAATGGATCTTCTTCATCCATTCGTTCGTTGCGATAATGCAGCTGCGCCTGGCGCTCGCGTTCCTGCATCTGCTGCAGCAGACGCTCAACCTGATAAGGATTCAGCCTGACGTTCTTGAGCGCGCGAGCACGCTGTGAAGCTTCGGGTTTCTGGGTTTCCTGCTGCTCTTCTGCGCTTCCCATCTGAACATCTTCGCGATTTTCGGAAGGATCTTCGGCGTCCTGCTCGTTCAAGGGCGATGTCTGCGAAGCGTTCTGATCTTCGCTGCCCGACTCAGATTTCTGCGTCTGCTGCTGGTCTGATTCTGCACCAGACTTCTGCTCATCGGAACCGGTCTGCTGTTCAACGCTTTCACTCTGTTTCGCATCGTCGCCAGCCTGCGAGTCGTTCTGCTGCTGACCGGACTGCTGATCCTGCTGCTGATCACTCTGCTGGCCGTTCTGATTGTTCTGGTCTTTCTGATTCTGCTGTTCGCCTGATTTCTGATCGCTTTTATCCTGCTCGCCAGCCTGGTCCTGCTTCTGATCGTCTTTCTGCTGCTGACTCTGCTGATCTTTGTCTGGTTGCTGCTTTTGCTGCTGCTGATTTTGTTGCTGCTGCTTTTCCTGCTGTTCCTGCAGCTTTTTGCTGGCAACTTCAAGATTATATCGGGCCTGCGGATCGTCTCTGACTTCAAGACTGCCATTGTAAGCCGAGACAGCAGCAGCATAATCACCGGCTTTGAATGCTGTGTTACCGAGGTTGTAGAGACTGTCGAACTTCATCTGCTCGTCAGCAGCTGCTGCCGCCGACTGCATGAAAAAACCGGCAGCTTTCTGATAATCACGGCGGCGGTAGCTGACTACGCCAAGATTGTATGAAACCACCGGATTATCAGGTTCAGCGAATCTCGCGCGCTGCAGTTCACTCTCAGCTTGTTCAAGATTACCTGTCTCGAGCGCTGCCAGACCACGTCTGATATTGAAAGCAGGGTGCGCGGCAACCGGCACCACCGAAACCGTGAACAGCAGCAACAGAACCAGAATCATCAAACCCCTTACCTGCCATCTGACATGGTTCAGGTGAATACAATGAGATTGCTTCGCTGCGCTCGCAATGGCGTGTTGGCTGGCATGGCTTATGTTAATACCATGAGGTTGCTTCCTGCTTCGGCTGCGCCTCGCAGTCGCAATGACGTTAATAATGTCATTGCGAGGAGTTCTGCGCAGCTTAAGCGGAACAGAAAGACGAAGCAATCTCATTGCAGATACAGTTGCTCTGTTTTCATTTATCATATTCGTTTCAACCAGTGGTCGCGTTCGCGCTCGTAAGGAATGCGTTCCGAAATCATCCATTCCAGAAGCAGCAGAAAAAACGCCAGCAGAACCGGCAGATAATAAAGCTCATGCCTGATCAGCCTGGTTCCGCCTGCAACGGCTACTCTCTTGATACCATCGAGGCCACCAATGACCTCTTTGGCGCTCGATATGTCAGAAGCCCTGAAATAGCGCGCCCCGGTCTTGTCGGCAATCTCTCTGAGATTCTTTTCTTCGAGTTTCGAAACGACAACCTGCCCTTTGTGGCGCAGATACTCGATATCGCCGAACCAGTTGCGTGCAACCGGAATGCGACCACCACGTTCACTGCCGATACCTACGGTAAAAACAGGAATTTTTTTACGGACAGCCTCATCGACAGCTGTTTGCAAACGGTTCTGATCTCGGTCTTCACCATCGGAAACGACCAGAATTACCTTTGACTGCGACGCTGTCATGTCGAAGCGATCGAGCGAAGTCTGTATGGCGCCAGCCAGGTTGGTTCCCTGCTTTGACAACAGATTTGGATTTACCCTTTCGAGAAAGGTCAGAAAGGCACCCTTGTCATAAGAAAGCGGGCTCTGCACCATGGTTTCGCCGGCAAAGACGACAAGGCCGACGCGGTCGTCGCGCAAGCCGTTGGCCATGCGCGAAAGAATTGCCTTGGCGACGTCGAGCCGAGAATTGCCTTCGATGTCGTTGGCATACATCGACTTCGAGATATCGAGGGCAATAACCAGATCGAGGCCCTCGCCGAAAACTTCTTCTTCAAAAATGCTGCCCTGCGGACGCAGCAGAGCAAAACCGATCAGCGCCAACCCGAGCAGAACCATCAGCCATTTGACCACGGGGCGGCGGGTCGGCTTATGACTGGCGATGCGTTCGAGCATTTTAATGCTGGCAAAAGTCTCACGGCGGCGGCGAATGTCACGTGCGGCAACCTGCCACAGCGCAATGACCCATACCGCTGTAACTGCGAGTAAAAGAAGATTTTCCGGATTACGCAACATCAGAACAACCTCTGAAACACCCTGCTGCGCAGGTAGATTTCGAATGCCAGCAGAGCAAAAGCCGGTGCAAGAAACCAGATAAACCGCTCAGAATACTGAATGGTGCGGCTGACGTCGAGTTTGCCCTTTTCGAGCGTGGCGATGGTTTTGTAGATTTCTTCGAGCGCAGTATTGTCGGTCGCTCTGAAATACTTGCCGCCGGTCATGAACGCGATATCCTTGAGCAGCTGTTCATCGATTTTGGGAATATAAAGCGAACCGTCTCGATTGCGTGCATACATTTTCTGCCCACCCTGTATGATCGGAATCGGAGCGCCTTCGAGGCTGCCAACGCCGATGGTGTAAACGCGAATCTTGCGGTCAGCTGCAACTTTCGCAGCTTCAAGCGGGTCAACACCTGAATTGTTTTCGCCGTCGCTGAGCAGAATGACGACACGGTCGCGGTTGTCGCGCCGTTCACCCGAAAACTTGTAAACCGCGTTGATTATGGCATCGCCTATCGCAGTGCCATCGTATTTGATCATATTGAGTGATGTCCGTCGCAGCAGTTCAGTCACAACCCCGTAGTCCATGGTAAGCGGACACTGTGTCAGTGCCAGGCCGGCAAACACGACCAGACCAATGCGGTGATCCTGAATGCCTGAAATAAAATTTTCGGTTATCTTCTGCGCTGCCTTGATGCGATTCGGCTTGAAATCTTCGGCGGCCATACTGCCCGAAACGTCGATCGCGAGCATTATATCGATGCCCTGCCTGGTGACCGATTCATGCTCCTGCCCGTATTGCGGCTGCATCAGTGCGAAGATCAGCAATAAAAGGACCAGCAGCCGCAGCAGATCAGGAATAAAAAGCAGGCGACTGCGCCAGCTTTCGTCATGTCCGGCGAGAAATGCCAGCGGGTAGCGCAGCCCACCTTTTTTGGCGGTGCGGCTGATATACAGCCGATAACCAGCGATCAGCGGAATCAGCAGAAAGAGTAGAATAAATTCGGGGCTGTTCCATTTCATTGTTTCCAGCCCTCCTGGGTGACCAGCTGTTTGAGCTCATTGAGCATGCCGGCAGCCAGATCAGGGTCGCCCTCTATACCTGCAAACTTGATCTGATCGCAGTCGTTCAACAGATCGCGACTGCGCGCAAAAACTGAAGATGTCATGCCGTGGTGCCTGAAGCTCTCAAGAAATTCGTCAGTGGTCGCGGCAGCGCCGATTCCGATTGCCCAGGCATCGTGCGCGTAGGTTTTGAGAATTGCGGCAACACTTTCGCAGATTTCTTTCATCTGGCGCTGCTGCCAGACCGGCGAACGCTCGAGTCGCGCAATGGCACGCAATGCCATCTGCTGCGGACTCAGTTCAAGCTTGCGCCGCGGCCTTTGAACCGGCGTGGTCAGCCAGCGATAAAACAGCCAGAGCAGCCAGAAAACAGCAACAACAAGCAAAGCCTGCCCAAGAACGTGCAAAATCGGCAGCCCGACACTGTGTACCGGCATGAGATCGTAGATCTCTTCGCCCGGTGGCAATGCCGGCAACGCGGTTGACGCCGGCTGCGAAGCGACCGCCACCGTCGCCGATGCGGCAAAGCTGGCAACCGGACTGCCATTTGGCTGCAACGCCTCTTTTGTCCTGTTATTTAACAAATTTATCACCAGTTTCCAACTAGTCCTTTGTCACATAAGAGTTCATTAATTCGATCTGAGAGTCTCTGCTTTTGCCGGGCTCTCGGCGGAATCTCATTCGCTACAACTCTCACCAGATGAGAGTATCGTT
>JAKJFO010000236.1 GCA_022704885.1 Candidatus Rifleibacteriota bacterium
TTGCAGCAACAAGAAATGCCGCCAGCAAACAATACGACAGTCTGAAAACTTTGCCGGAAATACTCATTCTACTCTCCTACCATACCCTTAAAAAACCTTAATTGTTTTGTCAGTTATAAATACTATGCCTGTTTTTGAACCACATGTCGAGTATTGCTGCAATCGGCAATACAGAGGCATAAAATGCATGCCTGCCTGAGGAAACTCACCAAAAACGCCAGTAATTCATAATCCATTTAAAAACCTATTCGCTAATTACCGGTGCAGAAAAAATTTTACCCCTTGGCATTCGCAAAAATCTGCCTATATTGCATACGGGTTCTGAACCACGAAGGTGTTTTCGAGTTGCGGTGAATTCGTCTACACACTTCGCGCACGGGTCTGTCGGCTCACCGACCGGCTTTCCCGGGCATTGAATCCTGTTTTTCCTTCTGTTTCAGCCGGAAACTTCTCTGGCATGCTTTGCTGCCCCCGAAAAAAGGCCTTCCGAATGATCTTATTCAGGAGAAAAACTATGTTAGACAAAATTCCAACCGCTCATCGGCTGTTGTTCGTTCTTCTCATGCTCAATCTCGCAACCCTGCTGCTGATTGAAGCAATTCCGGCGGCCGGCAATCTGCTTTTCGAGGTTCCGGTCGATGACTGGCAATACAAGGTCGAAAAGCCGACCGTCGAACAGCCACTGGCGATGCTGAAAGAATACCTGCAGGATGGCCCGCTTTACATTGTCGCCATCATGATTCTGCTCGAAATTTCGAAACTGTTTCTGGCCTGTGAACTCACCACAGTGACCTCAATAACCATTTTCGGCACCTTCTTCTTTCTCTATTCAATCTCAGGGCCGATGATCGGCAGCATAACCGACCAGACGGCTCGCGATTTCGGCTTTTCGGTCGGTGGTGCCAAAGATATCAACAATTTCCGGACCAATATTGCGACGGGCTATCTGCCTAAACCGTCTGACATCACTTATGAAGGGCTTTTCTACGACTACCACTTCGACACCGGGAAAAACGCTGCAATGTCTGCAGGCGAATCGCCGAAGCTGTTTGCGCCGAACTGGTCGGCAGCCAGCAGCCGCAACCCGCTGACCGGCGAAACCGAGCATTTTCTGGCGATTGGCCTGAGTTCGCAACTCGACCGCGCTGCCGCGGCCCGAAAAAAACTTAATCTGGTTGTCGTTCTCGACATTTCTGGCTCGATGAGCAGCCCCTTCAATCAGTATTATTACGAAAGCCATCGCCGGCGGCCCGACATGAACGCTGAGGCGGCGAAAATGACAAAACTTGAATCGGCATGCCGGTCGATCGTCGCCATGTTCGAACATCTGCGGCCAGACGACCGCATCGGTATCGCTCTGTTCAACCATCGCAGCTTTCTGGCCAAGCCTGTCACCTCTGTGCGCAGCACCGACATGGAAGCCCTTAAGGGTCATATTCTGGCGCTTGAGCCCACCGGTGCCACAAGCATGGAAGAAGGGCTCGAACTCGGCAGAAGCATGCTTGCGCCATTTTCCATCTGTAATCCTGACGAATACGAGAACCGCATCATTTTCATGACCGACGCGATGCCGAATACTGATGACACGAGCGAATCCGGGCTGCTCGAAATGACCCGCGAAATGACGCGCAGTCGGGTTTATCTGACCTTTATCGGCATGGGCATTGATTTTAATTCGCAGATGGTGCAATCGATTTCGCAGGTGCGGGGGGCAAACTATTTTTCGGTGCATTCGCCAACCGAATTCAGAAAGCGGCTGGCCGACGAATTCGAATGCATGGTCAATCCGATGGTTTTTGACCTGGCGCTGCAGGTGCAGGCACCCGAATGCAGAATTCTCAAGGTTATCGGTTCGCCCGAAGCCGATCTGGCGACCGGTCGCATCATGCATGTCAGCACACTGTTTCCCGCGCCCACGAATGCAGACGGAACCCGCGGCGGCATCATTCTGCTGCAGCTCGACCGGCCAATGGTCGACACCTGGCTGACCCTGACTCTCAGTTATGAAGACCGCAATGGCGCCATTCATGATGCCCAGGAGAAAATCATTCTGAAAGCTCAGCCCGCCGACTTTTACGAAGACAATGGTATCAGAAAGGGCATACTGCTGGCCAGATACGTTGATCTGCTGAAAGAGACGGCAACCGGCCGGCACGGCATCAGAGTGACGACTGCCAAAGACACAGACGCCGACGGTTCGGGCTGGTCATACTGGGAACGCCCTGGCCGCAAACTGCAGGTATCTGCTGCTGCAAACGATGCGTTGAGCATATTCAGACGGCATTTCAGTCATGAAGCAGAAAAGATCGGTGATCCGGCGCTTCTCAAGGAGCTGCGACTGCTTGACAACCTAAGGTCTCTCATTCCCACTGACCAGGTCGAAAACTGAAAACAGAGGCCAGGCAGTCACTTTGCCAGCAGCGGCAGAAATATCGCCAGACAGACCAGTAAAGCGGCAAGCAATATGGCACCCATGAGAAACCAGTGCGGAACAAAAACAGTCGGGCTGACACCCGGCTTGTTTTCCGGATCAGCTGCAGGTTTTACGGCCTGGCGAAGCATGGTGAAAAGCATCTTCGCCCAGAAAAGCGTCAGCAGAGCAAAAACAACCAGACCGGGGCCGGCGCCATTCCATGAGGTTATGGCCAGGCCGGCGCTTGCCAGCAGACAGAAGAGCGATGCAATGACACCTGCATAGAGCCACATTTTATTCACCTGTTGACCGGCTGTTAAAGTTCTTCATTCTTTCTGCGACAACGATATAGAGCTCAGGCAACCATACCGGGTCACCCGCCGATTGCGGCTGCGTCGTTCTGAAGTCATACGGTGCCATGATCACTTCGACATTTTCAAAACCGGTGCGGGCGACGAGCACGAAAAGCTTCTCGATTGCCGGGTCGCCCATTGCCAGGCAACCGATCGAGGCCTCCCGGCCATGAATGAAAATATCGCTGCCCGGGCTGGTACGGCCTTCAGCGGCAGCATGGCGCAAATCAAATTCGTTCGGGTAATTGATTTTCATCGACAGATGAAAACTGCTGTTCGGGTTGAGGCCGGCAAGGCGATACAGTCCTTCGGTTACCTGGCGGTCCCCTTCTCGCAGTTTTGGGCCCGGCCTGCCGCTGGCGGCAAGAATCGGGTAAGTTGCGACCAGTACCGACGCATTGCCGCCAGGTGCCCAGACTTCGAGAGCTCTTTCCTGTTTAAGGACAATAAAGGTCAGTGAAGCAGGCGGGTAAGCTGCGCCGGCTGCAGCGAATTTTGGCTGCAGATCAGCATCGGCAGGGGCGCCATAAAGATCGATAATATCAGCAACTGTGCGCATTCCGGAAACCCTGACAACTTTCGGAAACCATATTGTCCTTCCGAAGAAATAAAATGCAAGCAAGGTGGCAATCAGACAGAAAAAAAGCAGCAATGCCTTTCTGCCTGATTGCATTTCAACGGCAACGACCGACCGGAGCGACGTAGATGGTGAACTCTTCTGCGCCATCGACGCCGAGAAGCTGATCACAATCGTTCTGGTTATAGGCGGCAATGGCGCAGGTTCCGGCCCCGATTGCAGTTGCCGTCAGGTAAAGGTTCTGACAGACATGGCCAGCATCGATTGCGAGAACTTTATGGGCGGCGAGGTCGTAGCGCCATTCCATGCGTTCAGGAATAACGGTCCAGAATAGGGTAAAAGCGGCGCTGGCTACAAAAATCTGGCCAAGACAGGCCTGAGCCGCCTTTTCAGCAGCACTCTCGTCGAGCGCAATCAATTCGAGCTGGTTGTCAAAGGGCAAAAAGCGGTAGACACCCTTTTTCAGGCCTTCGACCATGTTTACGATCACATAAGTCTCAAAAGCGTGGCGTGAACCGGCCGACGGCACAACGCGGGTCGCCGTCGAAGGGCTGATCGTTTTGCGCACGCCCTGAGTCGCATAAAGCATCGCCGAAAGTTCTTCGATACTTATATCTGCGGCAGCGTATGCGCGCACACTGACGCGCTGGCTGATCGCTTCGGCCAGAGACATACCGCAGGTCTTCGCAAGAGCCGCCGCCCCATCGGGGAGCTGAACAGTAATCGCCCCTTCGCGGCAGGGTTTCTGCAGAGGTGGCGCCGGCAGTTTGCGACTCTGCGCCGTCTGCGCAAAATCAATATTGAATCTTACTGCATCTTTCAAGAATTCCCGACTCTTCGCAAACCGCGCATTACCCTTTTCCATACTGATTTCCTCTTGAAAATTTTCAAGTTACACAGGCCTACAGTCTACCTCAAAATATTGAGAAAAACAAAGCACTCAAAGACAATCTGCCGGCAATTTTCAGCTGCCAAGGCATTGCTCGATGGTTGGGTCCGGCAGATTGGCAAGATCGGTGACAAGAAACTCCGGAATCAGCTCATTGAGAGTCTTTGAGCCCTCTGGGGTGAAGACGGTGACGACACCGTCGCGGCTGATTTCGTCGCTGACACTGTCTGAATCAGGATGATAGCGAAACTTGGCGACAGTTGCCTCTTCGACAGTCACCGAAAAACGCTTTTCACGGCCATTTTTAAGTTTCCATTGAATATTCAGGGTGCCGGGTCTGACGTTGCGGATCTGCAGCGGGCACAGGCCGAGATTGCTGCCGTTTACCGCCACCTGCGTTTCTTCGACGTCACATTTGAGAAACAGTTCGACACCGAACTGATATGGCCGCGGGTTGGCCTGAAATTCGGGAAGCTGCGACAGTTGCCGGCGGCAGAGATCTACCTGGGCGGCAAAATAGCCGGCCTGAAAGGCCTGCCCAAGAACGTGCAGAACCACCGGCGAATCGGGTGCGCGATGCCAGGCGCGGCTCAGACAGGCCAGGGCCAGCGGCACATTCATCTGCGCCAGATAAATATCACCGAGCATACCACAGGCAAACGGGTCTTCAGGGGTCATCAGCAGTCGCTGCCTCGCCATGACCAGTGCCTGAGCCACCCCTTCCTTCTTCCAGACCGCCGAAATATTACCAAGCGACAGCGGCCCAAAATCAGCCTCTGAGTGACCGGAGCCATCGCCGGCATCAGCAACGGCCTTCGCCGCACTGGCCTTTGCCGGGTCGAAACCAGCGGTCAGGGGCGCGAAAACCTGCTGACAAACCTGCGCCCACTCTGAATAACCGGCGTTATTGAGCAGGCTGACCGTAGTTGCGGCAAAAACCGCAAAAAAGTGTTCTGGCGAAGAATAATCGCCGAGCGACTGCATCAGTATCGGCCCGATCAGCGGCATCTCTGGCTTTTCAAGCGAAAGTAGCTCGATAGCCGCGGCCAGACCGTATGACCGGTCCGAATCATATTCCCAGTTCGCTTCGAGAACGCGGGCAAGAAACTCACCCGGAAAACGCCGGTAATGCTCAAGCACTTCGGGCTTCAGCTCGCTGTAAGCCGGCATCAGAACCCGACCGCGAATGTCTTTGGCGCCGGCCTTTGCATGCTGTAAAACTGTCTGCAGGCGCTGACCGGCAGCGACAAGTTCAGGGTCACCACCGTCGATCATATCTTCAGCGATATAATCGAGCATGAAATACTGATGCAGTGACGGAATAAGCACCACCAGCCGCCCGATCAGCGGCGCAAATTCGAGATAAAAGCGGCGGCGCTCGATTATTTCACTTTCACCCATGCCGCAGGTCATGAATAAAGCCTGCAGCTCATCGTAGCGTTTTGTCCAGAGGGTATAGCGCAGTGCCCTGATGAGCTCGTCCTGCCCCTGCGGTTCGGTCGGCACCCGCCTGAGCCGGCACATATTCACATACTGTTCAAGATTGTCGCGATACATTTTTTCCCTCCGGAAGATAAAAGCAGAGCTACCGTTAACTGGCAGCTCTGCAGGATTCAGCAGTTCAAATCATTTCTGTTCCTGGTGCAGTCGGTCAAATTTTTCCTTTTCAGCCAGCAGGCGCTGGTATTTTTGAACGGTATCAAGCTTGAGATCTTCAGCACTCAGACGCGCCCTGGCCTCTGCAATCCCTTCCATGCGTTCAACCGCATGAATGAACTGCGCAACTCTGGCAATGCGGCCACGGTCGACCCGGAAAACCTCGAACGGATTGCGACGCGGAGCGCTTTTTCCCATTTCTGAAAAGACTGCGGGCACCATGGTGCGGTAACCGATGGCCTGGAGGCGTTCCTGCGACTGTTCAGCCATCTGAGTCTTCGGGAAACGCTCGACGCAGCTGCGATAAGACGCCGCGGCGTCAGACTTTCTG
>JAKJFO010000237.1 GCA_022704885.1 Candidatus Rifleibacteriota bacterium
GTGTTTTTTTGAAGCAGCATCGCCGGTACGTCTGATACGCTCAACCAGTTTCTGGCGAAGCATCAGCTGATCAAGACCACTGTCGAGCATTATTTCGGTGCCGCCACTGCCAACCGCTGTGTCCGGCGGCAAAACCTGACAGAGAAATGTCTGCAGCTGGCGATGCAGTGCCCGTCGCACCTTTATCTGTGGTTGCCGGGCCGAACCGCGCAACAGACCGGCCAGAAATGACTGCACACAGCACGGCAACTGCTGCCGCGCGACCGAAAAAATTTCGCGTTTCAGCTCAGTGTTGTAATCAGCGCCACTCATGCGCCCGGCTCAATCATCAAAAAAGCTCTCTTCGACTTCTTCTTCGAGCGGACCTGTCTCTTCGATACGATTTTCATTGATCAGACCAATGAGAATCGCAGCAAGCAGAGCCGGGTTATGACGCAGCAGATCTGCCTGCAGCAGCATGTCAGCCGCAACCACTCTGATTCCCAGGTCTTCAATTTTCTTGACGGTCGGGGCCACCCAATACTGCCCTTTGGCTTCGTATCTTTCCATAAGACTGCGCGCTGCGCGACGCGAGTTGACCACTACGATATCGATACGCTGCAATGGCGTCTTTTCGAGTATCGCATTGACATGGTCAGCGGCACTGAAGCCGTCAGTTTCGCCGGGTTGCGTCATGACGTTGCAGATGTAAACCACTTTGGCATCGCTTTTGTTGATGTGCTCAGCCACACCCGGAACCAGAAGGTTGGGAATTATGCTGGTAAACAGGCTGCCCGGGCCCATAACCACCATATTGGCGTCATCTATGGCACTCAGGGCCTCCTGGTTGGCACGCGGCGAACTCGGCACCAGATCGATGCGACTGATTGGCTTGCGGGCTTCACATATCGCGGTCTCACCAGTAATTACGCTGCCGTCCGAAAATTGCGCCACCAGCTGCACATTATCGTTGGTTACCGGAATGACATGCCCCTTGATCGCAAGAATATTACTGGCTTCACGCACGGCACTGCCGAAGTCACCAATGACACCAGTCATCGCCGCGATAAAAAGGTTGCCAAAGCTGTGCCCCTCGATTTCGCCACCATCGCCGAAACGGTATTGAAAAAGACGCGACAAAAGGCTCTCAGACCGCGAAAGAGCAACCAGACAGTTTCTGATATCGCCCGGCGGCAGAATCTGCAGTTCCTTGCGCAGACGCCCGGAGGAGCCACCGTCATCAGTCACGGTAACAATAGCGGTCAGATTTACCGGCAGTTCCTTGATGCCCTTCAGCAGAGAACTCAAGCCGGTTCCCCCGCCAAGGGCCACCATTGAAAAAAGCTTGCCGGTTCCCTGGGATTTTTGAAAAACAAATTCGCGCAGACGTGTGGCCAGGCCATAATCTCGGCTGTCAAGCAGGCGAAACGCGGTTCTGAAACCTTTAAAAAGCCAGAATATGCTGATCAGAAGAGAAGAAAGACCGGCCAGGGCGAGTCCGATCGGATGAAAACTGCGCAAAGTTTCGATACTGGCCGGCGCCAGAACGATAGTCGAAAGTGCGGCAAAAACAAAGCCAAAGCACATCATCAGCAGGCCCAGCAACAAAAAAGCCACCCAGCGACGGGCTCTTATTTCATGGCTGAATTTGCGTCTGAACGACAGCAGCATCAAAAGTCACCGATCATTTTGGCGCGCAGCTGCTTTGAGAATTTTTCGGCACTGAGAACGCCCATGCGGCGCAGATAAAAGTTCATGGCGGCGGTTTCGATGACCACAGCCAGATTTCGCCCTTCGCGCACCGGTATGGTAGTGCTGGGAACCTCGACCTTGAGGAATCTTACCGTGCGCTGAAAAATGCCGAGACGATCATATTCCTTCTGGTCATCCCATTTTTCAAGGTTAATGACCATATCGACCGGCTTTTCATCGGCAGTAGCCGCGATGCCGAACAGTGAGCGAATGTCGATTATGCCAAGGCCACGGATTTCCATGTGGTGTCGGATCATCTCGTCAGGCGAGCCAACAACTTTGGTATCGCTGATTTTCATGAGCTGAACCGCATCATCTGCCACCAGTCGATGGCCGCGCTTGATCAGTTCAAGCGCGCACTCGCTTTTGCCGATTCCCGAAGAACCCATGATCAGAATGCCGACGCCATAAACCTCGACAAAAACGCCATGCACGCTTTTACGTGGCGCAAAGCGGTTGTGCAGGTAACGCGACAGCTGGTAGATGAACTCGCCGGTGCGTGCCGAAGTGCGCAGCAACGGAATCTTTTTCTGGTCGCAAAGTTCTATGAGCTCATCAAGAACAAGCAGATCGTCGGTTATGATGATGCACGGAATATTGAAGAACAGCAGTTGACGCAGCCTGACCTTACGGGTTTCGGCAGTCTGTTCGCCGAGATAGGCCAGTTCGGTGCGCCCAAGCACGATAATGCGCTCGTAGCCAAAATGTTCAAAAAAACCGGCCAGTTCAAGACCGGGGCGATGGACTTCAGACGAGATGACCTTACGGTCAAGCCCTTCTTTGCCGGCTACGACCACGAGTCCCTGGTCCTGTACAATTTCTTTGACCAGAATCAGAGCCATAAACTGATTTTGCGACCTTTCCCTATAGTTTTACGGCAACAGCATATACCAGTTGCTGATTGTTTTCAATCTCCGGTCGATGGTTGCTTCGATTCTTCGATCTTTGCAAGCCGCTTTTTTGCGCCAGCCATGATGATGAAACCGGCAAGGACAAAAAATATTGACAGCAGCTGACTTGAAGACAGGCCCCACAAAACAATGGGGTTGAGTCGAATGAACTCGACCAGAAAACGGGAAACGCCAAACCAGATGAGAAAAAAGGCAAAGCGGCGGCCACCACCAATGCGCCAGCCAGCAAAAAGCAGAATCATCAGAAGAGCCAGGGTCGAGAGCGATTCATAAAGCGGGGTTGGGTGAACGCTGATGTCTGCCGGAACTGCTTCGCCCGGGAACAGGCGGCGATAGGTTTCGGCAAGCATCTGATTCTTATCGCTCAACGTCGGCACCAGTCCGTTTGGAAAATTCATCGCCCAAGCCTGTTTACAGGGCAGGCCGTAACAACCATCGCCAGCAACTATGCAGCCAATGCGGCCAATAGCATAGCCCACTGCCATTCCAGGTACGTAGATGTCGGCAATTTTAAAAAAGGGCTGCCCAGCGTAGCGCACGCGCAAAGTGCATAATACAAGCGCCAGAACATATCCGCCCAGCACCGAGAAACCGGTGGTGGTAAAAATCATCGACATCGGATCGTTGAGAAAATCTCGGAAATTCTCAAGAATGTGCATCAGACGCGAGCCAACCATGCCGCCGAAAATTGCGAGAAAATGCAGATCCCAGGCTAGCTCTTCGTCACAGCCATTTTTTCGGAACTGCCAGTTGATAACCATGAAGGCAGTAAAAAACGCTATTGCCAGCGTAACGCCATAAGAGCCGATGGTCAGCGGACCTATTTTAAACAGGTATGGATACATGTCAGCAAGAGTAACACAACGAGTTACTGCCTACAAGCCTTTTAAAAGACCAGGCCAGACAGATTGTCCGGCCTGATGTTAAAGCGGTTAAAAAGTTTACCAGCTGCTTACCTGCGGTTAACCAGAACACCTACGACCTTGCAGTCTTCGGTGGTGCGCACGCTGATTTCGGTTCCGGCAGGAATTTCGACTTCTCCACCCTTAATGAATGCGCCGCCGGCCAGACCGATTGGACCAAGCACCAGATAACCCAGAGTAGAAGCGCCAGCTGCCATACCGATTTTCTTTTTGTCAAACCTTTCGCCGGCAGCATCGATCTGAATCGGCAATTCGCTTGAATCCATGCTTTCAATTTTCGTCACATCGAGATTTACGTAGCCGGTGCGCCCGAAGCGGCCGCCACGGCGAACGGATTTAACTGACGAAGTAACAATGCCGCCGTTGGTCATGACCAGTATGTTGTTGTCGATAAACACATCGTGAGCCAGCACCATTGGTATGAGATCGTTCTTTTTTGCTGTGCGGCTCGAAATATCCTTTTTGAGCCGCATTTTGATCTCGGTGCCCCGCGGAATCGTTACCTGATGTAAAGAAATCATGCCATTCTCGATAACCAGATGTATCTGCTGTTCAAGCCTGAAAGCGAGAGGTTCCATCGAAACGTGACCGGTAACCTGTCTGTCGATATCTGCCAGACGTGCTTCAAGATTGCCTTCGCCAGTACGGTTGAACAGTCGCCATTCAAGAAAACTAAGTTTCATGTCGAGCGAAGGGTTGGCTGGTGTGCCCTTGAAGACAAAATCATGCAGGTATCCTGCTTTCTCAGCTTCCTTGCGGCCGGTATTGCGGCCAAAAAGATCTTCTTCGATCTGGCGCAGACGGTCTGCTGTCGCTCCATTCAGGTCTTCGCCATAAATATATCTCTCGAGCCGGCTCAGTTTTTTGTCAAGATTTCGCGACTGTTCGTCAGAGGCCCAGGCGGCGCCGGCAATCAAACAAAGCACCAGTAGAAGTGTAAATATGCGTACGGTTTTCATCGTTAATGCCTCCTGATCTATTATTTTACTGCGGGAGTTTTGGTTTTTTCTTCAGTCTCAACCTTAGCTTCAGTCTTACCCAGTCTGCCACGAGCTTTTGCCGGTCCGGGGTTGAACACCACCACTATTTCACGCTCCTGCAGAGGATTGCGCGCCAGTTCACGACAGAATCTCGCAAAGACGTCAACATCTGTATGTTCGATGATAATATCACGCACCGACAGCTCATTTACGTGGGCGGCCGCCGTCATGACATAGTTTTCTTCAAGTTCAGCGCGGGCTTTTCTGATATCTGACTCAAAACGAATGGCCGGACGACTGAAACGCTCGCCCGAAGGCACCATGGATTCTTGAAAAATCAACATTCCGTTCTGATCGAAGAATCTTGGAAACAGCGAGGGCTCAAACAGCGAACTGCGCACATCGATGATGATTCTTTTGAAATCCGGCGCCGGAGCCTTTTCGTCAACATGCAGACCAGCACTCCAGGAAGCCAGAAAGCTCACCGGCTGCAGGGGCTGCGGGCGCATAGCCGCAAGATAAAGTGCCGATCTGACACTGAGTTTGCCGGTCAGCGGCAGCTCGACCCGACAGCGAATCAGGCCTGAAGTATCGGCCTGTTGAAAATACTTTGGCGCCGACATCAGTACCAGCCCGAGCCTTTCTTTAAGAGCTGCGTTGGTCTGCATGACATGGCGTACCAGTTTGCCTTCCATCAGCGGCAGACTGAGCACTTTTTCGTAAGCGTGATGCAGAGCGTCCATCCAGGCGCGCGAGCGTTCCTCGTCATGCGAGTATTCGCTTTCCCACGGAATACCTGCAAGACCGAACACTTCGATTTTCTGGTCAAGAAAAATTTCGGGCTCGATAAAAGAGTCCGCCCGCAGACTGCAGGCGGTGAACAGGCTTAAAATTATTGCCAGTCGTATGGCGAGTTTCATCAACAACGTTCTCCGATCAGTCAAAAGTCACATGCGCTCCGACATGGTGTTCAGGCACGATTTCGCCGTCATAGAACGAGTAATCGACTCTGATATGAGGAAGAACATACATACCAAAACCAAGAGTCAGTGTTCCGTTAAGCGAACCCATGCGCATGGTCAGATCGTTTTCGATAAACTTCTTTTCGACTCCGATGCGATACTGCTGATCGAAAGCGCGGGCGGTGTTGGTAACATTCAATGCATCGGCCGCGATAATCGTTCCTTTGGTCACTTTAACTGCGGCGCCAAGATTCAGACTGACGCCATCGCGTCGGTCGTAGGTGCCATTGACGTCTTCGACGAGATTGTCGACGGTAATGCCGCCGGTAATGCGATCGTTGTAGTGATACATCAGACCGATGCCGAGCGAAGTCGAATCTCTTTTGCTGTGCTGCTGCAAGCTGCGAATCCAGCGATCGAGGTTATAATGTCTGATTTTGATACCGCCATAAAGCTGCTCACGGGCAAGCATGCGGCGGGCAATCGGAAAGCGGGTGCCGAAAGCCAGCTGCAGATCTTTGGTTTTGCGGCTGGTGCCAAGATACTCACCACCGACCAGTTTGCCAAATGCTTCTGAACGATTGTCTTCGGTATAGGCAACGCCGTAGCTGTACTTTGGCCGGCGCGGCACCGGTTCTTCAAGAATATTGTGTTCGAGATAGTCGGTG
>JAKJFO010000238.1 GCA_022704885.1 Candidatus Rifleibacteriota bacterium
GAACGCCGATTCTGAAGTAAACAGCGTTGGCTTTAGTTGTACCGCATGGCATATATTCCATTGAAAAACCGATTTTAAGTTCTTTTATTCGATTCTCGCTGGCCTCACCACGCTGATTATACCAGCGGACTATCGATTCAGGCTTCCCCTCAATGTTTGTAGCCACCAGCACATATCTTTTGCTGTCATCAGCTTGTGGTTCTAACAGATCGGGTTGCCACGGCCTACGAATAATAATCAGATTGAAAGCTGTTTTGGTGTTTTTCATGCTGTGGGGAGTGCAGGTAATGCTCGAAAAACCTTTGTATGGGAGCCACTTAGACTCGTCGAGATCATGAATGATTTCTTTGACTGATGAATCCATACGTCCGCCAACAGCGAATTTGACATCGTTTTTCTCGCACCAGTTAAATATTTCTGCCTGATAACTGGCGCTGTCAGCACGAAACCTTGCGATCTTTTTCCCCTTTGGCATTTTACTGGAACATTTTTTAATAAACTCCATATTGCCGGTAGAAGGACTGATATTGCCATCTCGGAATTCTTCATGCACAACCATGCCAGCTTCTGCAATATGGCCCACTATGGGCATGTAGCCATGTTCTCCTTTGTAGGTGATTTTGGCAGTTTGCTTCTCAGCAACGATCTGCGTAGCATCAATATCAAGAGTGAATTCCTTTTTGCCTGTTCGTTTAAGACCCCTTTTAAGAATTTCGCGGTTACAGCTTGAAAGACCAGATAAGCCACCCTTGGCATCTGTAATAAAGCGTAACCAGTCGCCTATGGCGCTGCTGCTTGGAATTGCGGGGATTTGCAGAAGCTGCAAAAGAGCTTCATCATTGGCTATTTCACGAACATCTTCGATATAACGACCACCGCCATGCAGCATCAAAAGCAGTGGGGTAACAAATTCTGAAGGTTTGTAGCTGTGGTTGCTTTTAAAGCCAAGAATATTGTCATCAATAAGTTTTGAAAGTCTCTGTGAATAAAGAAACTCGCCGAATAAACCCAGCCCGGCATTAGGGGTAATTTTATCGTCAGTTGCAGCGAGCTTGAAAGAAAGAAGCGGAGATGATATATTTTTCATTGAAAACCCTTTGGGTGAGTTAAGTAGAAGTGTGGTAACTCTTACTAAAACACATTCCAGAGGGTTTTTCAATATCCCATAATTAATTCAAGGACATTAGACTCTAATCTGACACTGAAAATCAGGTTTTCTGACGTCAGGTTGAAGTATACCCTAGAATGACTGAACGGATAAAACATTATGCCACGTCGCGAACTCTTCTCTCCGGCTCAAAGGCTCGATTTATTAGCGCTACCAGGTGATGAAGGCGAGCTGATACGACTGTTTACATTGTCTATACAAGACATGGCCATGATTCGGCAGCGGCGCGGGGCCCCTAACCGCCTTGGTTTCGCCATTCAGTTATGTTCTCTTCGATATCCAGGTCAGGTTATTGGTCAAAACGACATCCCAGACACACGCATGCTGGAAGTTGTTTCCAGGCAACTTGGCCTGAACAAAGAATTGTGGGTCGATTATGCGAGAAGAGATGAAACAAGACGCGAACACCTACAGGTAATAATGGCTGTTTGCGGGTATCATCTGTTTGAAACGCCCGAATATCGCGCGATGATGAACTGGCTCTTGCCGCTGGCTCTGCAAAGTGACCAGAGTATGGTTCTGGGGCATGCAGTGTTAAAAGAGTTAAGAGCCCGGCGAATCATTATTCCTCCTCTTGCGGTTATAGAGCGATTGTGTGCGGAAACGGCGACACGAGCAACGCGACGGATATATGCCGCTTTAACCGAACCATTAACCTTGAGCCAGCGAAGGCAACTTGATGCACTTTTTTTGCCATACGAGAACCGGAGTTTCAGTGTTCTGAGCTGGTTACGTCTGCCGGTGGTTGCGACAGGCCCACGACATATAAACAGTTTGCTGGCTCGTCTTCATAAGATTCGAGCGTTAAATTTTGCTCCTGGAATCGAGCATGCAATTCATCGCAACAGACTTCTAAAATTGGCGAGAATTGCTGAACAGACCAGCGGTCAGCACATGAAGAGATTTGAGGCAACTCAACGATATGCGCATCTGGTAGCTTTACTGCTGGAAACGCGCGCATCCCTGACTGATGAAATACTGGCTATGCACGACCGGATTATGGGAAAGCTGTTTGCCAGAGCCAAAAGGAAGCATCAGGAAACCTTTCTGGAATCTGCCAAATCTATCAACGAAAAAATGCGCATTTTTGCCAAGGTTGGTCGAGTTCTTCTCGATGCCCGCAAAACAGGAGAAGACCCATTCAGCGCAATTGAAGAGGTTATTCCGTGGGAAACCTTTGAAGCAAGCGTTACTGGGGCTGATGGAATAGTTAAACCCGGCATGGACGATTCCTTGAGCCTGATAGGAACATCATATTCACAAATTCGCCGTTATGCACCGTTGTTTCTTGAAACCTTTGAATTTAAAGCTGCTCCGGCAGCAAAACCTCTCTTGCAGGCAATTCACATTTTGCGCCATTTGAATGCCACGAATATTCGTGAAATACCTGAAGATGCTCCGATAGGCTTTGTTCGTAAGCGTTGGGAATCCCTGGTTCTTACGCAAGTGGGCATAGTGTTGATTCTCAACGAAATGGCTCGGTTTTTTCTCTGAGAATTTTACCAGCGGGTCATTTTCTTTTGCTGCCTACGGCGGCCCCCCCTATAATCCCCCCGAAATGGGGATTGGATAAAGGCATGGGGCGGTTCCGGTATGCTGCATCCAATCGCAATCGGCAGAAATTCTCAATCGATACCAGTGAATTCTCAAAATGGCCATTTAAATTGAGAAAAACGGCCCATTTTTAGGTCAATTTCTGTGGGAATAAACAGCATAGATCGGCGGTTTTACGAGCTTTGCGTTCTTTCAGAGCTGAAGAATGCCCTGCGGTCCGGAGATTTATGGGTTTCCGGAAGCCGACAATTTAATGATTTCAAAGAATACATGCTCTCACCAGGTGCCTTTACACAATTGCAAAAAGACGGATTCAGACTTGATGTGGAAATAAACAGTGAGAAATATCTGAATAAGCGCATGCAGCAACTTCAAGACCAGTTTGTCAAAGTTAATGACCTCGCAAAACTCGGCAAGTTGCCAGATGTGGCCATTACCAAAGGGATTTTGAAGATCACCCCACTTACCAATCTTGTTCCAGATGAGGCGACAGCAGCAATGAACAAGGTCTATAGTCTTCTGCCACATGTGCGAATTACTGAATTACTGCTGGAAGTAGACCGCTGGACTGGCTTCACGCAGCACTTCACAAACCTTAAAACAGAAGAGCCGGCATCGGACACAATTCTTATGCTCACAGCAGTTCTGGCAGACGGTATCAACCTCGGCCTTTCGAAAATGGCCGAAGCCTGCCCGGCAATGACACACACAAAACTTTCCTGGTTGGCCGCATGGCATATTCGTGACGCAACTTACTCAAAAGCACTGGCTGAGCTGATAAATGCGCAGCATCACCAGCCATTAGCACAGGTCTGGGGCGAAGGAAACACATCTTCCTCAGATGGGCAACGCTATCGCGCTGGTGGTAGAGGCGAACCAGCCGGGCAAACTAACTTGAAGTATGGCACAGATCCGTCTGTTATGATTTATACCCACATCTCGGACCGATACGCACCGTTTTACAGCCGGATCATCAATGCCAATTTGCGAGATGCAACTTTCGTTCTTGATGGCCTTCTCTACCACGAATCAGACCTTAAAATAGAAGAACATTACACAGATACCGCCGGTTTCACTGATCACGTCTTCGGTCTTTGCCATCTTTCAGGGTACCGATTCGCACCACGCATTAGAGATCTTGCCGACAAAAAGCTTTATCTTCCCGATAAAGCCTGTGAATACCCATCTCTTGGAAGCATGACGGGTGGAGTAATCCAGAAAATGCACATTCTGAGCCAATGGGAAGATATTCTCAGGCTGACAGCTTCGATTTCTCAAGGCACGGCAACAGCTTCCCTCCTTCTGCGAAAACTGGGCAGTTACCCTAGACAAAACGGGCTGGCCGTAGCATTGCGCGAAATCGGCAAGATCGAGAGAACTTTATTTGTTTTGCAATGGCTTCAGGATACTGAATTGCGTCGGCGGGTGCAAGTCGGGCTCAACAAAGGAGAAGCTAGAAATGCTCTGGCCCGCGCAGTATTTTTCAATCGCCTGGGGGAAATGCGAGATCGAGGGTTTGAGAATCAAAATCATCGGGCCAGCGGTCTTAACCTGTTGGTTGCCGCAATCATTCTATGGAACACAGTCTATATTGAACGCGCTCTGATTGCTTTACGCGATAAGGGCGAGCCCATTCGTGATGATCTGATCAGGCACCTGTCGCCTTTGGGGTGGGAACACATCAACCTTACTGGCGATTATGTCTGGAATCTCAATCGGAACGTTACTCAGGGCAATTTTCGACCGCTAAGAATTCCTTAGCGTACGTAAATTTCCGTTTGGTGTGGTGACCCCATAAGGCTTACAGCCGCCAGTATCTGATTCCCAGCTGCGCTGCCGATTCGGGTTCGAACACACCCTTGATATCAATCAACACTGCCGGCGACCCTTTCCGGCAGAAAGTCGCAAGTTTGTCGAGGCTGAGTTCTTTGACGAACCGGTCATGCGGCACGGCAAGAATCACTGCGTCGACCGGCGGCACCGCTTCGAGTGACGGCAGCAGCAAACCGGGCACATGATCATCCAGCAATGCGGGGACGGATTGCGGTGAACCCTCTATAACATCCCCATATTCATGTATTACCTCTTCAGCACTGGCGTAGGGGTCGTAAATGTATGATCCGACACCGTATTCATTGAGTTCGCTGATGATATCGACGACTTTGGTATTACGTATATCACCGACGTTTTCTTTAAAAGTAAGGCCGAGAATGAGCACTCGCGCGCCCTTGACCGCCTTGCCGACCCTGATCAGCTTTTTCACGGTATTTTCGGCGACGAATTTGCCCATATTATCGTTGATGCGGCGCCCCGAAAGAATGACTTCCGGGTGGTAACCGGCCTCCTGGGCCTTGTAGGTGAGGTAGTAGGGGTCGACACCGATGCAGTGCCCGCCGACCAGGCCGGGGAAAAACTTCAAAAAGTTCCATTTGGTGCTGGCGGCGCGCAGCACTTCGAGTGTGTCGATACCGAGACGATGAAAAATAATTGAAAGCTCGTTCATCAGCGCGATATTGACATCGCGCTGGGTGTTTTCGATAACCTTGGCCGCTTCGGCGACCCTGATCGACGAGGCCTTATGCACTCCGGCCTCGAGAATGCTGTCATAAACGGCCGCCACCAGGTCGAGAGTCTCAGCATCACAGCCCGAAACGATCTTGGTAATTGTCTGCAGCCGGTGAACATGGTCACCCGGGTTGATGCGTTCTGGGCTGTAACCGACCCTGAAATCGCGCCGGTATTGCATGCCCGAATGTTTTTCGAGCAGCGGCACACATTCGTCTTCGGTCACCCCCGGGTAGACGGTCGATTCATAAACGACAACCGCCCCCTTTGGCATATATTTTCCAACCGTGGCCGAGCTCATGACCAGAGGTGTCAGATCGGGCCGTTTATTGCGGTCGACCGGTGTTGGCACCGCCACCACGATGAATTTACACGCCGCCAGTTTCGCCGCATCGGTCGTAAACTCGATTTTGCAATCCTTCAGCCCACCTTCCGGCACTTCACCGGTCGGGTCGATGCCGTTCTTCATCAGATCGACTTTTTCCTGATCAACATCGAAGCCGACAACATCATATTTATGGGAAAAGGCGTGCGCGAGCGGCAGGCCGACGTAGCCGAGGCCAACGACTGCGAGTTTTGTCTTGTGGCTTTTCAGTGTAGCAAAAAGGTTTTTCATAGAGTCCCTCCGGAATTGTTTTTATAGGCGGCATCTTAACTTAATGTCGTAAAGAATGCAACTATTTTGCGCGGCGGCAAAAGCATTGCGCTGAAAGTAAAATTTGCCTTTTGCTGTGCCTTTATGTTATTGTTGTTACCTCTGCCACGGGGGGCAGTTTTTTAAAAAAAACGGGGGGGATCAGCCATGGACTATTTTGTGCATGAGTCTGCCTATGTTGACGACGATGTCAAAATCGGTAAA
>JAKJFO010000239.1 GCA_022704885.1 Candidatus Rifleibacteriota bacterium
ATCACGCAGTTTGCGAATGAATTCGACGAGTTCAGGTTGCTCAAGGGCTTCGGGGGGGAATACCTGTGTCATCAGTTCATTGGCTGCCATTATGGTGATGCCTTCGGCGCTGCTGCGGATATTGCCGAAGATGCGTCTGACGAACTCGAGTTCGAGGTTGCGGCTGTCCCAGACGTAGAGCATGAGATAATCGACGAGCGCCGGGTCGAACAGTGAAAAGTTTTCGATGAAGGTTGGGTGACGAATCTGGCCAATACCCCAATGCCAGAAGGTTCCACGTGTGTAGAACCTTCCAATTAGTTCGGCTGGTTTTCTCTGCATCAGGCCGTCGGCAATAAATTCAACTTCGGTGGCGGTTTTATCAGAAACAGGCGTCTTGTTTATGCAAGCCATTACATAGACAGAAAGCTTGAAAATAGCTTTCATAACGTTGGCTCTGGTATTATCTCTGGCCAGTCGGGGGCTGAAAGCCTCTTTAATAGTGTTGTCCTGCATCAGGGCGGCTTCACTTACTATTATGCCGGTGCTGCTGGCTGTAAGCAGCAGCATGTCAGGTCCTGGCCTCTGGCGGTCGAGAAAACTGTAAATGGTCTGGCGGTCGATGTGGTTTTGCTTCAGTGACTTTTTCAGCGCCGGTAGAGCTGCGCTGAGGCGCCCTTTCTGTACAGTGAATTCATGATTGAAAAGTTCATCGACATCCTGCAGTCTGGTAAGACTGCGGTTAAATGCCCGGTTCAGCAGGCCGACACGAAACTGTTGCAGGTAGTCAGTGCCAGAAACGAACAAAAGAAAGCCGGGCAGAATGCTGGCCACCGCAAAAAGCAGCAGCAGCTGGCTGCGAATTTTGAGTGATATTCGCTTCTGACAGACGGTCACTCTGTAACTGAGAACGGCGTAAAATGCAAGGCAGAAATGCAGCAGCAGCATCAGCATGCGCGTCAGAGTATCGGTTTCAATCTGGTCGATTGCGTTTCTGTTGATGGTGCAGAAACCTGTCAGTTCTGAGTTTATGAATCTGGTAAAAATGTAATGCCTGGGCAGAATCTGCCTGTTGGTGTAACTGTGCCTGAACTCGGTCTTTCTCTGACTGAGTTCTGTTGCAGCCAGCGGGTTGTGACAGAAAATTTCAGAGTCTGAAAGCAGTCCGACGCTGACATTGCCACGAAAGCTGTCAAGCCAGAGTCTTAGGCCCGGCAGGCCGTTCAGTACACTGTAGTCGAAAAAGACTGCCAGGCCGAAATCTGGACCGGTTTTAAGCCATGTCAGCGGATATTTCTGCGTTGAATCGGGTCTGATAAGTCTTAATTCGCGGCCGGCATAACAATGCCGTGAATAAAAGGGAAAAAAGTGTGGACCGAAAACCGTGCGCATATTTGCCATGATTTCGGGCGGAATGCTGTCTTCGTTGCGCAGGTAATCATCGTTTATAACTTTTCTCACTTCGAGATAGGCAGATTTCCAGTCGCCGGGAATTTTTTTATACGGGAAACTGGAATGTGAAACCTCACCGTTGGCGTTCCATACCAGGTAACGCAGTTTCAGGCGGTGCTGCCGTGCATAGTCTTTGATTGCTTCTGTCATGCCGGCGGGGCTGTTCTGGCGGTTGAAAAGAGAATTTAAGCTTGTGCACAGGTATTTTTCAGTTTCGGCAAGTGCACACATGGTTGCCAGGGTTTCGTCTGCTTCGGTCTCGAAATTCTTGAAACGCAGTTCGCGGGCGAGCGAAGCAAGATAAGCCCCGCCGGCCCAGAAGATTACCAGCGGCAAAACTACCGTTGCAGCTACAAGTTTCAGCCAGGCTGAAAATCTGCCGTCAATCATGGCATTTTTCCTCCCGCTGCAGCATCAGAAAGGTCAGATCGTCATCCTGGTTTTCACCCCAGGCGCGGTAACCGGCATAAATTCCCTGCCAGTAGCTTTCCAGGTCATCATTCCAGGCGCTTTTCAATAGCTGCAGAAATCTCGGGTAACCGAACATCTCGCCTGATTTGTTGGTGGCTTCTATAATGCCGTCTGTATAGAGAATCAAGGTTTCTCCGGGTTTAAGGGTTGCGGTTTTTTCTTCTGAACGGTTTTTTGCCGAACTGCCAAGCGGAAAACCCTTCTGTTCAAGAAGATTTGCACTTTCGCCGTGGGGGCCAATTATTACCGGGTAGCAGTGACCGGCATTGGCGATGACGAAACTGCCATTCCGGCAGTCGAAATCGAGGCACTGGGCAGTCATCATCCGGCGCCATTCTCTTTTTTTGAGCTCGTGAAGAATCTGGCTGCCTCTGAACAGAACTTCTGAGGGACCGGGAAAATCTTTTGAAGCTGCGGCAATCATGGCTTTCATCATGGCCATGATCATCGCCGCCGGAATTCCGTGCCCTGCGACATCGCCGAAAAAGACTCCGAGGTGGTCACCCGGCAGGTCAAAATAGTCAAAGTAGTCTCCGCCCATTTTGCTCATGAACAAAGAGCGGGCGAAAAGTCTTACCTGCTTGCGGCGGCAGGTTTCAGGCGGCAGCAGACTGACCTGAACCGTAGTGCCGACTGACAGTTCATGCAGGCCTTCGATAGTCTCGTTGAAGGCGCCGACCAGCAAACCAAGTTCGTCGTCGCTGCCCTGGGGGACCCTTACAGTGTAGTCGCGATTTTTAACCCTTTCGATACCGCGCGCAAGGTTTTCGACGGGTGCAAGAAGTCTGGTGGCGAAAAGTATTATTATGTGTCTGAGAATTATGATGGTCAGCAGCATGGCAAGACCGATGACGACCTGGAGATCAAAAATCTGGCGGTCGATCAGTTCGGCCGGGTAGAGAGCCGCAAGAATGCCGTGGGCGATTTCATTGCCGGCGATTGAGGTAAAGAGCCAGGCTTTGCCGTCGACTTCAACGTGGTCGCTGGTGACTATTCTTCGACTGCGGGTCTGGAGCATCAGTTTTCTGATCAGCGGGTTTTCAAGGCTGGCCGTAGAGAAAATTTTTTCAGACGAGCTTTCCATAACCGCCAGGGTTATGGGTTTAAGTTCATCTGCTGACTTTTGTAGCCGTTCGCCAATAAAATCGCGAATGAAGGCTGATTTTTCCCATGAAAGTAGAATCAGCCCCCAGTTTAAACCCTGATCAGGTGCGCCGGTAAATTTAAGATACGCGAGTCTCTCGCTGTCGCCTGTGCTGAGGGTCGAAAAGCGATTCAGTGCTGCAAGAAAGAAATACAAAGACTTGTCGGTACTTGAAACCTGTTCAAGAATCGATTCGCGGCTTTTAAACCTGGGTTTTTCTCTGGGCCGGCTGAAAAAATCAAGCCCACCCTGCATGAGCGAAATGCCCATTTTTGAGGCCCGGTTTGTGGTGTTGGCGATATAAAAACTGTAATTATCAGAATCTTCGAGCAGTCCGCCTTCCTGGGGGCGTATTTCTTCGAGAAGTTTTTTCAGTTGTTCAATTTCGTTGTCGGGCCAGCGACTGCTGCCATAGCGGTGGTTGCGTTCGTCAATAAAGCTGTTCAGCCTCGCTGCGAGAGAGGTTGCCGCTTCAGGAAAACGCCGGTCGAATTCTTTCAGGATACGCATTGATTCCTGGTGTGCCGAGTTCAGCAGCTCGCTTCTTTTCTCATGGAAAAACTCGTAACCGGCCGAGAGCATCAGCAACATGGGAAGACCGTTAGAAAAGATAAACAGCATCTTGTGTTTAACCGAAAGACACCAGTTCGGATGTCTTAACAGCAGGCAATAAAGGAAAAAAGCGGCAAGAAAGACTGCTGACAAAATGCGACACAGGGTTCTGGTGGCCTGTTCATCTGCCGATGGCAAAGCAGTTTTACGCAGGTAACTGGCAAGAAGCAGGTCGGGGGAAGCCTGGCGTACATTTACGAGGAAGTTATGGCTTTCGCGCATTGCCATACCATCAGACTCGAATTTTTTGATTTCGACCATGACTTCAGCCTGTTCTTCAGCGTTGTCAGGCAATCCTGAAGATTCATAGGAGAGGGTTTTAACCATTGCCGGGCGCTCCGGCACCGGCTGGGTTGCAAGCTGTCTTACCAATGTTTTCGGGCCAAGAAATCTGCCGGTCAGTTCGGCGTCGAGAAAACAGGCGAGCGAAAAGTTGCTGCCGGGGTAATACCAGAGAAGGCGTTGCTGTTTTTCGAGAGAAACAAAAAGGCACCTGCCCCGGGGCCCCGGTTTCAGAGGTTCAAAAAGCTGATTTTCGAAGAGAAACTGACCAAAATAGCCTCGCAGCAGGTTGATTTTGCTGGCTACCGACTGCAGACCTGCCGGGTCAGTCGCCGGTTCTTTACGGTAAACTTCAGCCAGCAGGTGCATAACCTGATACATGCTTTTGAGAATGAACTGAAAGCGTTTCTCATCGCTCAAGACTGTATTTATCGAGCCGTCGGGTTTCCAGACGATAAATCGCACCCGGTTGGCAAGAAAGCGCCTGAAAGATGCCATTTTATTTTTCAATTCAGCATCGGGGTTGGCAGAGGCGTCTGCACCGGCAAAATTTTGCTGCAGCAGTGCGTGAAAGAATGTTTCGTCAGAATGAAAGGCCTCAAGACGGTCGAGTTGCAGATTGAGGCGATTCTGAGCGTCAGAAATTGCCTGCTGGCTGCCTGTATTGTAATACCCGCAAAGAATAAACCAGAGAAGAAAAAACGGCAGCAGAATCATCAGCATGAGCTGCAGCAGTCTGGTGATCAATTTTCCTGTTTGCGCTGGCAATGTGGTTTTCTTTCCGGGTTTATTAACTGTTGTTTCTGTTTCAGAATTCCGAGTCAAAGGCTTTGTCAGGATCTAATTTTTCTGGCGCATCGAGTGGAGACTCACCGCCAACCAGGTTCTCTTCAGGGAATTTGCGTGAGAAATGCCCCGAAAGATAGATTTTTTCTGAAGCCGGAACCTGGCTGTGCAGCAGTAACATCGGGCTTGTTGCCCTGATCTGGCTTGAGCTGTCTATCCGCAGGTGGTCACCGTTCTGATAGATTTCGAGCCGGAAGGCAACGTTAAGCAGTCCCAGCTCACGACTGATTACAGATGGTCTGAGGCTGCCTTTAATTCTGGTTCTTACTGTTTTATGAACGAAATCGGCAGATTTGCCATTCTGCAGAGAAAGCTTCTGACCTGCGCCCTGTTGTTGTTTATCACCGCTGATATCGAGATTGAAACGCGGCGGTTCGGCCGACCAGTCTCCGCAGATTTTGATCGCCAGATCGGTGCCCTGTCTGTCTGATATTACAGCGACGCGGTTGCCCGCGACCGGGCTGACACGCCCCGGAATCCCGGCTTCTTTGAAGAATGAATTCAGCATGAAAGCTGCAGAGGCTGCAGAAACAGCCTTGAGAGGCTCAGAGAAAACCGGTTGCCCGGGGCTCAGCTGCATATCCATGATGGCCCGGCGGCTGCTGACAAAGGTTATGCCATTATCTTCATGCCATCCGCCGGCGATCATGGCAATGGTTCTGAGAAGCATTGCCCGATCGAGGTCTTCGGCAAAGCAGAATGCCGAAATGCGGCCGGTAACGCTGCTGTCGCATATCAGTCTGATGTTCTGCTGTCTGGCAAGGTCGGCCAACGTTGCCTGAATCTCGGCATTCCTCAGTATGAGAGGCTTTTCAAGAGATTCGGTTGTTGAATGCCAGATTTCTGTGTAATGCCGCAGCGGCGGTTCATCTTCAGTCTGTATATCTTCCTGAGAAACCGGCGACATCCTGGCGATGCGACCTGTATTTTCCGGGGCCAGTCGGCCGTGCAGCTGAGCTACGTCGATCTGCCAGCCAATAATCAGGTCTGTGCCAGCCATGCTTATACGGTGCTCGACCGGGGTCAGGTGGTGCATAAAGATATTGTCTGTTTTCTGCTGTCTGCCATGGGGCGTCACCAGCGTTTCAGCAAAGGCAAATCTGATTTTGCCGTCGTCGTTCAGAGCAGGTGTTCCTGCAATCGAGATTTTTGCTTTGCCCGGCGAAGCGAATGTGAGAGCAAGAGGCTGGTTGCTTACGCCGTTGAAGGTGCATGAGGCAAGGACTTTGTCAGCGGG
>JAKJFO010000023.1:0-33719 GCA_022704885.1 Candidatus Rifleibacteriota bacterium
AAAAGTCGTATTTATCAAGCGGGGGGCGATCGAGAATTTCCATTTTTCCTCCGACCATTTACTTGAAACCTCGTATACGGCAGTCGAGCACCATCAGTTGAGCCGATCGGACACCGTTATAATCGTTGGGTTCGACGTGAAACACCAGATCACAGGTGCCATCACGCAATACTTCCGGGGCCATGATATCACCGAGATTGAATCCTATGCCAAAAATGCTGCGCCCGTTCTGGCGTCTGAACTTGAAACGAAGGCGAAAAATTGAGAATATCCTTGAGGAACTGTTCGTCAATCATGTCTATCGGCAATTCTGAGTCGATCAGCCATTCGGGTTGCAGATCAGACTGGCGTATGCTGGCGTTGGCATAAGCGCGCAGGCAGGCGCGGAAAGCGCCTTCATTGCCGATCGGCATGGTAAGTCCTGCTGCCCCGATGTGACCGCCGTATTTCTCAAGATGTTGCCCGCAGTGATTGAGCGCTTCGATGATGTTGATGTCTTTGAAGCTTCTGGCTGACCCGAGGTATTTGCCCTGATCTTCGAGCAGCACGATGACCGGACGACAGTAGTCGAGCATCAGGCGTGTAGCGACGATGCCGGTGACACCCTGGTTTTTAATCGGTGCGACCACAAGCAGTATGCGGTCGTTTTCGAGGTCGTTCTGCTCGATCAGATAGCCCTTGACAGTATTATAGCAATCTTCACCCAGGCGCTTGCGTTCGTTGTTGAGCTCGAACAGCTGCTTTGCCAGTTCGTCGGCCTTGGGCGCAAAACTGGTTGACAGAAGTTCGATAGCGAGTTCGGCGGTACGCAGTCTTCCGGATGAGTTGAGAATCGGTGCGATGCTGAAGCTGATGTCGCGTTCGGTGACCTGACGGTTTTTCCAGCCAAGCGCATTGAACAGACTGTTCAGACCGATTCGCCGGCTTTTTCCGACGAATTTAAGACCCATCTGAGCAAAAGTGCGGTTTTCTCCGTGCAGAGGTACCATGTCGGCGATGGTGCCGATGGTAAGAATGTCGAGACAACGGTGCCAGAGAGTTTTCACGGCCGGCAGTTTTGCTTCTATGCACTTGAGATAAATCAGCAGAAGCGCGCGGCCGCCTTCAATTTCTTCAAGATTGAGGCTTTTTTTGATTTCCTGCTTACTCAGCCTGGCCTCGTCAGGAATGCAGGCGGCAACGACCTTGTCGACATACACCGGCTTGAGTGCCGGGTCGGAACTGGCGCAGGAAAGTATTTCGGGCATGAGTTCGCCGATGGTGCGGCGCTCTTCTTCACTGTAAAAAACTGGTACACAGCCGGCCAGGCTCGAACGGTCGATGTTGCGCAGGTGCTGAAAACCTTCGCGCGGAGCAAAGCGCACGGCAGCGATGTCGTGATCGCTCAGGTCGAAGGCAATCAAAGGCTTGCTCAAGCGGTTGCAGCGCGCCATTTCAAGTGCCATTGCAAGCTTGAAAGCGACGCCGACACCGGCGATGTTTTTTTGCGGACAGCACGAATCATGCAGTTTGGGATCGACTATGGCCACGGCGTCAGGCAGTTCGCTGGGCGGTTCGTGGTGGTCGGTAATAATTACGTCGATGCCTTTCTGTCGTGCATATTCTACTTCGGCCAGGTTGCTGATGCCACAGTCTACTGTGACTATAAGTTTTATGCCGTCGCGCGCCGCAACGTCGATATAGTCTGGGTTGAGGCCGTAGCCGTCTTCGATGACCGGTACTGTGTAATCGACGAGTTTATGAAAGCTGCGCATCGTTTCGGTCATTATCACGGTCGACGTTATGCCATCGACATCGCGGTCGCCGTAGATTCGAACGCTCTCTTCATGTTCGACTGCGCGAAATATGCGGTCGACCGCTGTGCACACGCCATCGATGACGTATGGTGAAAACAGGTAGCGGCTGCGCGGGGTGAAATAGCGCTCGATACTGCTTTCATCGCAGATTCCGCGATTGATCAGAATTTTCAGCAGTATTTCAGGAAAGCCGGTAGACCGCAGCTTTTCGAGCTGCGCAGCGTCATACTGTCTGACTTTCCAGATTCTTTCCATTATTTTCCGAGGTTGGCGATTGCTTCGATTTTCTTTTCGTCGGCGAGCACTTCCAGAAAAGCGCTTACCACCCGGGGATCGAACTGTGAGCCGCTGCATCTGAGCAGTTCTTTACGGGCTTCTTCCAGTGGCATTACATCGCGATAGGCGCGTTTGCTGGTCATCGCATCGAACGAGTCTGCGGCGCAGACAATTCTGGCCATCAGCGGTATGTTTTCGCCCTTCAACCCATCAGGGTAGCCTTTACCATCGTAGCGTTCGTGATGGAACTTGATCAGCGGAACCTTTTCACGCAGAAACTTGGCGGGCTCGATGATCGAGGCGCCACGGGCCGGGTGTGTCTTGATTTCCTGGTATTCTTCGTCGGTCAGGCGCGAATCTTTGTTGATTATAGCCTCAGAAATACCGATTTTGCCGATGTCATGCAGCAGTGCACCAATGTGCAGATTTTTAATTTCCAGCTGATCGAGGCCCATGGCGCGGCCTATTTCCATGGAATAACGGGCAACACGTTCACTATGGCCGCGGGTATAGGCATCTTTGGCGTCGATAGAGTTGGCCAGGGCACGAACCGCCGACAGGTAACTGGCTTCGAGATCTTCGTAAAGCTGGGCATTGTACAACGAGATCGAAATCTGTGATGCCAGGGTGACCAGCATGTCGAGATCGCTCTGATCGAAAGGATCACCTGATTTTTTGTCGGAGACCGACAAAACGCCGATCGTCTTTTCCTTGACTTTCAGCGGTACGCAGATCGAGCTGCGACCGCCTCCGGTCTCGTCTCCCTGCTTGTGAAAGTCGTTGATGATAATCGGCTCACCGCGCTTGAAGACTTTGCCGGCGATACCCTCGCCGGGTTTGATAGGTCCCATTGCCTCGATGCTGCGCTCGCCTTTGTAGAGCATCACCTGCAGGCAGTCTAGCTCGCTGTCGTAGAGGATTACTGAGCTTGTCTTGACCCCGCCAAGTACGTTGGCGGTAAGGTTAAGAACGAGTTCGAGCAGCTTTCCGATGTCGAGAACCAGGCTGAGGTTCTTGCCGACCTCGTGCAACGTGTTGAGCTCGAGTACCTTGCGCTTGAGATCCTGCCAGAGGCGGGCATTCTTGATGGCCAGCGCCGCTTCTAAAGCCACGCCCTCAACCAGGCGAAGATCGGTTTCGTTGAAGGGAATGCCAGATATGCGGTTGCTCAGCGAAAGAACGCCGATAACTCTGCCTGAGATTTTGATCGGTGCACAGATCGAGCTGCGAACGACTTTGCTCTCTTCGAGCAGCCGGGTATCGTCTTCGTCATCGATATCGTTGAGCAGCACCGCTTCGCCGGTATGGCAGACCTTGGCGGCAATACCATTTTCGATTGGTATGCGGCCGCCCTCTGGTATTATCTCAGGGTCAAGACCCTTGGCGACTCTGAACAGAAACTCGTTGGTTTTCTCATCGACCAGCAGAAACGAGCAACGCTTGACGCCGCTGAGAACATTGATGACATTGTCTACTATGGTTTCGTAAACCATTTCCTGGTCGAGAATGCTGCTGAGTGAACGACCGATGTGCTGAAGAGTCGAGAGCTCGTACACTTTGTGCTCGAGGTTCAGGTTTTTCTGGCGTAGTTCAGTGAGATGCTGATTGATGCGGGTGCTCATCTGATTGAATGACTCGACCAGCACTCCAATTTCGTTGTCGGCATCTATTTCGATGCGAACATCGCCTTCGCCTTCTGCCATTCTTATCGCCGCGTCAGCCAGCATGTCGACAGGAGTTTGCACCATGCGTGACAGCAGCACGGTCGAAAGCAGCGCCATTACCATTCCGATGATAAAATAGACTACCGAGCTGTTGACGACCTCCTGGCTTTTTTCTTCAAAATAGCGGTTGGAAAAAACCATACGCAGAGTAGCGCGCGGCTGATTTGTCTGCTGATCGAAAATTGGGTTGGCGATCACTACCGTAGCAGGAAGATGGGTCAAGCCCCCACGCGCTATCGGCGCTTCGTTTGAAGCTTCTGCAATTTTCTGCAGGCTGCCATCGAGTATCTGCACCGAGATCACGTCGTTGTGAGGAATCTCAGATGAGGTCAGCGATTGCGCAAGTTTTTTGAGGCCGGCCAGATCATTTTCTTCGATGAAGCGCATTACGTGAGGTTCAATTGTACGAACAAGACTGACGCCCTTGCTGTTGATATGGGTTTCGCTGAGGCGTCGCCAGCGGTTTAACTCGCTGGTGCTCATCATCAAGCAGATTGCGGTAAGTACCACAATCTGAAAAACGAACAGACGCAGCTTGAGAACCGGTCGGCGCGAAACGTTCATTTTGCTTCTGTGCTGATTCATCTGATGGCTTCACCGTTGCTGAGGATGTTTTCGGGAACTCCGGCAGTGCGCTGTTTAACGTTTTCTGATTCAAGAAACGCTATGACTGTATTGATCATGGTTTCAAGGTGGCTCCAGGGTGGCTCATTCAATACTGTCGCGGTATCTCCGATACGGCTGTAATGCTGACCAAGCAGTTCAGCACCCGAAGTTCTGCGGTCAACCACGAGATATTCGATTGAATCGGGAAATTTAGCCTGTTGCGCGCCAAAATCTGTGGTGACAAAGTATTTGCCGGAAGCATACGAGATCAGGCAGCGGTGTATACCTTTGTGGGGTTCGCAGGCAAGAAGCAGAACGAGGGTTTTGCCATCTTCGGCGACAAGAGCCTGGCCCCATGACTGAAAGAGCGGCAGCTCAAGCAGTGGCATTCTGATGTTGGCCAGATGTCTGAAGCCGGTAAAGGGCTGTCGCATGGCTTCGTCGATTCCTGCTGCGCCCGGCAGTGAGTTAAGCTGTTCATTGTCGATGACTTCGATTTTGAAAAAATTACCGCGTGCAATCGGTCGCCCGGGTCGTGTCAGAGAATATCGCGTCGGTAACGGGTGCAGCGCGGCTGCGATCAAGAAATAAAGCAGGCCGGAGCCGACGATCTGGCTCAGGCTGTACGGTTGCGCGGGCAAATTCCAGAAGTAGATGAACCAGAGGGTAAAAATGCTGGCAATTATCAGGCTGCGGCCAGTCAGGCGTCTGCCGCCGAAAGAGGGCAGGCGGGTTGCGATATGCCTTTTAAGAAGCCAGTAGCTGCGGTAAAACAGGGCGACAAAAGCGATCAGAAAAGCGATTTTGAAGGTCTGGGCGGTTTGCGGGTGGTCTGAAAAGCTGACAATCATGGTTGCAGCAAGCAGATAAGCCGGAATGATCGAGAGAAAGCGGAAAAACTGGTAATAACGGGCCACCTTCTGGCGGCCATGCACCGAGATCTGCACGTCATCCCAGCCTTTATCGTGTTCGAGTCTGATGCGGCCGAGGGTGTAATTATCGATTGCATCGGCCATGAATACTGGAATGAACGCAAGAACCGTGAGCGCAGTCTGCCAGATACCTTGTATCCAACCGTTTTTCGCCATGATGATCCAGGTGGCGGCACAGCCGGTGAAGGTAGTCAGATTACAGCTCAGGCCCAGAAAGAACACCGCTTTGAGTTTATCCAAACCCGTGGAACCGGAAGTCGTTACATTCATTTCCCCATGATATCATTCTATTGGAACATTTGCATCATAAGATTTAGTTGTTGCATTATTTGCGCGTTTCTGTTATAGTGATCTGGCGTTACGGGGCGTAGCGCAGTTGGTAGCGCGCATGGTTCGGGACCATGAAGTCGCTGGTTCGAGTCCAGTCGCCCCGATGCCGAAAAGCCGCCTGTAACGGCGGCTTTTTTGTTGCCGATTATTTTGTGGAGGTTGCCATGAAAGAGCTGATGCGATGTTTCAAAGCCTACGATGTGCGAGGTCGCCTGCCGGACGAGTTGAACCCCGCTGCTGCCGAGCGTATCGGCCGTGCCTGTGCTGAGTTTCTCAAGCCAGAGCGAGTCGTCGTCGGGCGCGACATCAGGCACAGCAGCGCCGAGCTCTGCAGTGCGCTGGCTGATGGCCTTATGGCCGGCGGCGTCGATGTTTTCGATATCGGTCTTTGTGGTACCGAAGAGATTTACTTCGCAACTTTCAGTCAGGGCTTTGACGGCGGCATCATGGTCACAGCGAGCCACAACCCGATCGATTACAATGGTATGAAATTTGTCAGACAGGGATCGCGGCCGATCAGCGGTGACGACGGCCTGCACAAAATTCGTGATCTCTCTATCGCCGGCGAGTTCAGTGAGGCGATGTACAGCGGCACCCGCCAGGTTCTTGAAGTAAAAGACCATTACATCAGGCATCTGCTTGGCTATGTCGATCTGCCGGCTTTGCAGCCGCTCAAGATCGTAGTTAATGCCGGAAACGGTTGTGCCGGCCCGATTGTGGATAGGCTCGAAAGGCATCTGCCCTGCCGTTTTATCAAGGTTCATCATGAGCCTGACGGAAGTTTTCCCAATGGCATTCCGAATCCGCTGTTGCCAGAAAACCGCTCAGCCACAGCTGATGCAGTGCTTGCTGAAAAGGCTGACTTCGGTATCGCCTGGGATGGCGATTTCGATCGCTGTTTCTTTTTCGATGAGCGTGGCCGCTTTATTGAAGGTTACTACATCGTCGGGCTGCTGGCCGAAAGCTTTCTTCGCCGCCAGCCGGGCAGCCGTATCATTCACGACCCGCGTCTGACCTGGAACACCATCGACATCGTGACGCGCAGCGGCGGTGTGCCGGTGCAGAGCAAAACCGGTCACGCTTTTATCAAGGCCCGTATGCGCGCAGAAGACGCTATTTATGGCGGAGAAATGAGTGCTCATCACTATTTTAAAGACTTCGCCTATTGTGACAGTGGTATGATTCCCTGGCTGCTGGTATACGGTCTGATCAGCAGCAGCGGCAAGACGCTCGGGCAGCTGGTCGATGAGCGAATGCGTGCGTTTCCTGCCAGTGGCGAAATCAACCGCCGGGTAAGCGACCCGGCCGCGCTGTTCGCTAAAGTTCGGCAGCAATATGCGTCTCAGGCTGTTGCCAGCGATGAAGTCGATGGTATAAGTCTCGAAATGCCAGACTGGCGCTTCAACCTGCGCTCGTCGAACACCGAACCGGTAGTGCGCCTCAATGTTGAGTCTCGCGGTGACGAAGCTCTCATGAAAGCCCGCACCGAAGAGCTGCTGCATCTCATTGGCGGCCAGCCGTGAACGAGCCGGGCAGAAACCGCAGATTAAACTGATTTGCGCTGAGTCTGCCGCACAAGCAGCTCAACGTTGCGTTTTGTCACTTGATTTTTCAGCTTGAGACAGCCGGTTTTTACTCAGAGGGCTTGTCGGCGGGCGGCTTTTGCCTGTAGGAATGTGAGACGACGAGGGCGCAAATTTCGGCGGGTTTGAGCTCTCTGAGCTTGTTTGCGCATAATTGCAAAGTGCTGCCGGTGGTCGCGACGTCATCGACCAGTATTATGCGCCGTTTTTTAAGACTGCCAGCCAGCAGACTGCTGTCGAGTGTAAAGGCGCCCTTGAGATTTTCGTTGCGTTCTTCTTCGTTACAGTCGGCCTGCGGTCGGGTGGCACGAACCCTCTTGAGCAGGGGTTGAAGCTGGCATCCGGTTGTCCTGGCAATGCCTGCTGCAAGTTCCGCAGCCTGGTTGAAACCGCGTTCGCACAGTCTTGCGCCATGCATGGGTACCGCCACCAGCAGGTCGTCTGGTTTCAGAAGATTTTTCAGCTGACCGTTCTGCTGGCAGGATGTTACAAGAATTTTGAGCAGCTTGGGTGAAGGCCGATATTTGACGATTCTGATCACATCAGAAACAATGCTGTTGTAATTGCTCAGGGTGTACACGCTGAAGTCGCAGCGGGTATCTTCGACAAGTCTGGGTGCGTGCAGCGCTGTGGCAAGCTTTTTCTGGCAGTCGGGGCACAGCACCAGTCCGAAATCGGTTGAAGCCCGGCAATGATGACAGGCAAACGGCATGAATGCCGATCCCAGATCTTTCAACAGCCTCAGAAACATCTCCCTTATGTTCACCGCGATGCCCTCTGTATTTTTGCATATTCTAAACTGAAACAGCTTCTTTCTGCAACAAAGGGTAGATATGTGCAGCAGTTCACGGTGAAAACAGGCGAAAGTGAGATCAGCCACCGAGACCGCAGAGAATGGTTTCGGCGTTGCGAAAAGCTGTATAGACATCTTTGTCGAGCGGAAAATCCCAGGTTCCCGTGCGGTGAACCATCTGCCCGCCAAAGCCTGATTTGAAAGAATAAAGGCCGTAGAACGGGTGCTCTGGTTCTGCTCCAGGCGAAACGCCGCCCATATCATACTCGACGCAACCCCGGGAACGGGCATGGCGTATCGCTTCCCAGTGTACTGCGTATGAACCCATGTAATTACGTTTGCAGTTTGAAGAAGCTCCGAACAGAAACAGGGCGGTTTTTTCAGAGATAGCCATTATCACGCCGGCGAGCAGGTCATGGTTGTGGCATGACAGCAGAAACAGCACTTCGGCATCCTGATTGTTTTCTTCGATCACCGAAAACAGAGCATGAAAATGCTCGTAGTCGCAGACAAGAAACTTGTTTCTACCGGCGGTCTGCAGATAAAGTTCGTAAAAAGCCGGCAGATGATCTTTGCCGGCGAGAAAGGTGTGTACTCCCTTGCGTGCTGCGAGGCCGATGTTATAACGGGTTTTCGGCTTCATGCGAGCGAGAATGGTCTTCTCGTCGGGAGCAATATCGACGATCATGCACGAAGCGACGGTCATATCGTTGACCGACTTGATGAAATTCCATGAGCTGGTGCTGTAGTTCATGCGCATTTCCTGAATTCTGGCCTCTGGAATTACCGGGTGGCCGAATTCACCACTGACAAAAGGCGAGAGCCAGGGAAGATCGAAGCGGATGAATGCAGTCCTCGGATCCAGGTGCGGAATCAGCTTTTCGGCAAGTTCTTCGAGGTAAGTTCCGTAGTTTTCGGGCGCCGGCGCAAATTCTGGCCCCTGCGGGATATAGGCGGCGACTCGATTGTCGCCAAACGGCTGATTCAGCAGAAGAACATCGCTTCTGCTGTCAGGATGCCCGATGTCAAAGGCTCTTGGCTCCCATCCGATGCGGGCCTTGACCTTCCCCCAGAATGTCGTCTGGAACAGAATGCTGGTTGGAAAAAGGTCTTTCAATGCTTTGGGTGCGAGTTTGAGTGTCACTGCCGCTTCTCCGAAAGGTAGCTTCTTTTATATTACCACACATTGTGATTTTCATCAGCATTCCTGGCCGCAAAACCTGATGAACGTGTACAGCAATTGCCTTGCGGTCGGGGCTGTGGTATATATGTGTCTGATAAAATCTGTGGAGGCTGAGGAGATAGCGATGAAGATAATTGTTACCGGTGGTGCTGGTTTTATTGGTTCAGCTGTGATCAGGCATCTGATCAAGAATACCGATCATCATGTCGTTAATCTCGACAAGCTGACCTATGCCGGCAATCTCGAATCATTGCGTGAAATCAGCGATTCATCGCGCTACTGCTTCGAACAGCTCGATATCTGCGATCGTGAGGCGGTCGAGCAGGTATTCAAAAAACACAACCCCGACGCTATCATGCATCTTGCCGCCGAATCACACGTCGATCGCTCGATCGACGGGCCGGCCACCTTTATTCAGACGAATATTATCGGTACTTATACCCTGCTTGAAGCTGCCCGGGCGCAAGCACGCGAAAAGCCGGATTTTCGTTTCCATCACGTCAGCACCGATGAAGTATATGGTGATCTGGAGCTTGACGACAGTCTGTTCACCGAAGAAACTCCTTATGACCCAAGTTCGCCTTATTCGGCCAGCAAAGCTTCTTCCGATCATCTGGTCAGAGCATGGCAGCGCACTTACGGGCTCAAGGCACTGATCACCAACTGCTCGAACAATTACGGGCCTTACCATTTCCCTGAAAAGCTGATCCCGCTGGTCATTCTCAATGCTCTCGAAGGCAAGTCGCTGCCGGTATACGGCAAGGGCGAGCAGATTCGCGACTGGCTCTACGTCGAAGACCACGCCCGCGCCCTGTGCACTGTGCTGCTCACCGGCAAACCCGGCGAAACCTATAATATCGGTGGTCACAACGAGCAGAAGAATATCGATGTGGTCAGGGGAATCTGTGGCATTCTCGACGAGCTCGCGCCGGCGAAAGGCTCGATCAAATCATATTCTGAACTGATAGCCTTCGTCGCCGACCGTCCCGGTCATGATCTGCGTTATGCCATAGATGCCGGCAAGATCGAACGCGAACTCGGCTGGAAGCCGGCCGAAACTTTCGCAACCGGCCTGCGCAAAACCGTGCAGTGGTATCTCGATAACAAATGGTGGTGGGAACCACTGCGCGAAAAATACCAGCGCCAGCGCCTCGGCCTCGCCGCAAAGTAAGCCGGAAGAAGGAGTCTCGCACTAAGCCACAAAGCCACTAAGGCCATTTCCGAAGAGTAATCTGGAGATGGTCGTAAAAAAAAGCCAGACGACCTGATCGGGTTTCTGGCTTTCTTTGTGTCTTCGCGTCTTTGTGCGAGATCGTTATTATTTTTTGGCCAGGGTGGCGGCGTATTTCTGCCAGCGCCAGGAATCGGCGCACATCTGCTCGATGCCACGTTCGGCGCGCCAGTCAAGCTCACGGTTTGCTTTGGCGGGATCGGCAAAGGTGCGCGCAATATCGCCGGCGCGGCGCGGCGTGATTTTGTAAGGCACAGGCTTGCCACTGGCTTTTTCAAAGGCCTTGACGACGTCGAGAACGCTGTAACCGCAGCCGGTGCCGAGGTTGTAAACTTCGAGACCTGGCTTCTGCGTCATTTTTTCGAGGGCTTTGACATGGCCGTCGGCGAGATCGACGACATGAATGTAATCGCGGATGCCAGTACCGTCAGGAGTCGGGTAGTCGTTGCCGAAAACGTTCAGATGCGGGCGCTGGCCAATGGCGACCTGAGTGATATAGGGCATCAGATTGTTGGGTATGCCGTTGGGATCTTCGCCGATCAGACCGCTGGCATGGGCCCCGACCGGGTTGAAGTAGCGCAGAAGCCTGATGTTCCAGGTCGGCACAGCTGCGTGCAGGTCGGTCAGGATCTGCTCGATGATATGCTTTGAACGACCATAGGGGTTGGTCGTGGCGCCGGTCGGAAAGTCTTCGCGAATCGGCACTTCATGCGGGTCTCCGTAAACGGTGCATGAAGAGCTGAAGACCATGTTGCGCACCTGCGCTGCTTCCATGGCCTGGCAAAGGCTGATTGTGCCGGCGACGTTGTTGTGATAATAGAACAGTGGCTTTTCAACCGATTCGCCGACAGCCTTGAGACCAGCAAAATGCACGACCGCGTCAATCTTTTGCTCTCTGAAGATGCGCGCCAGCAGGTCGCCATCGAGGATGTCGCCGCGGTAGAAAACCGGGCGTTGCCCGGTTATCTGCGCTATGCGATCGAGAACATCTTCGCGGGAATTGTAGAGATTGTCGATAATTACGGCTTCATGACCGGCAGCCATCAGCTGAACGCAGGTGTGGCTGCCGATATAGCCGGTTCCGCCGGTCAGCAGGGCTCGCATCAGTAATTGAACCCTTCTGCTTTCAGCGAAGTATAAAGAATGGCCATCTTGAGCGCCTGCTCGAACGAGTATTCACGCGGTTTGTCGCCGCGCGGTTCGACCGCGACCACTTCGAAGGTGTCTTTCTTCATGCGGGCGTGCATGGCGCCGTCATGGAAATGCAGCATGTCGTCTTTTTCTTCGAGCATGCTCTCATGGCCATCGACGCGGGCTTTGATAACCTTGCCGACGAGGCGGTAGCCGTTCTGCTCGTGTTTGAAGCTCTGGTCGGTCAGGTAGAATTTGGGTTTGTCCTTGTACGGATCGCCGGCTGACGGGCAGAAGGTTGTGCAGTTGCCGCATTCGTTGCAGAAGTCGCCGATGTTGATGACCTGCACATCCTGAGTCAGGCGCAATGTCTTTTCGTGTTCGATCTTGTATTTGCCCTTCTTGCCGACAGCCTTCTGAACCATGTAATCACCGGGTTTGATGAAGTAGCTGCGGTTGGCGCGGTTCGGGCAGACGCTGACGCAGACGCTGCAGATGTCGTTGCAGTAGAGGCAGCGTTCGGCTTCGCGTCTGGCCTCTTCTTCGCTCAGTTCGCGAATGACTGTGGCAAAACCCTTGCGCATGCCAAGGTCGATTTCAGGCAGCTTCATGCCTTTGACTCTTTGCGCATTGCGCACCTGGAACTGCTGGGGTGTCAGGCCCTTCTTGATGCGGGAAGGTGCGATGTCGAGGCTTTTGCCAGCCTGGGCGACGATGTTGGCGGCGGCTTTCTGGCCGTCACCTACAGCTTTGACGATGGTTGACGCGCCGCGCACCGCGTCGCCGCCGGCGAACACGTTGGCAAGCTTTGTCAAGCCGGTGACTGGGTCGATGACGAAGTCGGCGGCATCGATGAAGTCGAGCTGAACATCCTGGCCGATGGCTTCGATGACGGTATCGCAGGTTACATCGACGATGGCGCCGTTGATGGGCACCGGCCGGCGGCGTCCACTGCTATCTTTGTCGCCGAGTTTCATTTTCTGGCACTTGAGCCCGGCGACGCGGCCGGCCTGAATGACGACTTCGAGCGGCTGGTGCAGCTCAAGAATCTCAATGCCTTCATCGAGCAGAGCCTTGATTTCTTCAGCGTCGGCGGGCATTTCGGAGCGGGTGCGCCGGTAAACAACGCGAACGCGGCCCTTGCCTTCGACGAGGCGCAGCGCGGTGCGGGCCGCATCCATGGCTGAGTTGCCGCCGCCGATGATAACGACGTCAGGCCCGATTTCCACTTTTTTACCGCGGCGGACATCAGACAGGAATACGAGTTGATCGATAACTCCCCTGGTGTCTTCACCCGGAATGCCCATGAGCTTGGCTCTCTGAGCACCGATAGCGATATAAACGTAGTCATACTCTTTGCGCAGCTGTTCGAAGCGCGCTTTGTCGATTTTCTGCTCGTAGCTGATCTTGACGCCGAGATTTTTGATGTATTCAATGTCTTTTTCGATGGCTTCAGCTGTAAGTCTAAAGCTCGGAATTGCATCAGAAACCATGCCGCCGGCAAAGGCGCGGGTTTCGAACATTTCGACGGCAAAGCCATCGAGTGCCAGGAAGTAGGCGCATGACAGGCCGCTCGGGCCGGCACCGATTATCGCCACTTTTTTCCCGTTCGGTTTTTCGGGAGTGAGATTCGGACGATTATTGAACTTTGCTGCGACGAAACGCTTGATTTCGCGGATCAACAGAGAGCTGTCGTAGTTCGAGCGCGTGCAGCGATGCTGGCACTGGTGATCGCAGACCATGCCGAGTACATTGGGCATCGGATTGTTGCGCATGATGACTTCGTAGGCCTTTTTGTAGTCGCCCTGTGCGGTGTAATACATGTAGGAAGGCACATCCTGACCGGCGGGGCAGGTATGAATACATGGCGCATGCACGCAGTCGAATGCGGTGAGCTTGCGGTCGGTCTTGACCGAATCGCCGGTCTTGCTGTCCTTGTGGTAGGCAGGGTTGTTGACGGCGGCACCGGCATAGCGGCGCAGGTTGATGAGCGCGGCTTTGTGCGTCTTTTTGCAGCTGCAGCCGGCGAAATTCAGGATAAATTCGTCGATGTTGCCGGCATTCTCGGCCTTCATCACCTGGTCGAGTTCCTGCAGATACTGGAGCTGGCGTCCGTAGCCGCCCGGTTTGAGCACATCGGAGCAGACTGTGATCGGCTTGATGCCGGCAGCGATGATCTTGGGCAGGTTGAAACAGTCAGCGCCGGCGCTGAAGCTGATGTCGAGCATGCCGTCGAATTCGTTCTGCAGCTTGGCAGCGACGTTGATGCTGATCGGGTGCAGGGCGCGTCCGCTCATGTACATCATTTTTTCGTTTGGCGGGAAAATCGTTTTGTGGTTGACGCTTTCGAGCGTATTGGTCAGCTTGAGGCCGAACTTTACGCCTTTTTCGGCGGCGGCGGCGCGCATGTTTTTGATGATCTGCACGCCGTCTGCGTATTTGAGGTCGTGGCCGAAAGCCTCGTCAGGAACATTGGTCTCGAAGCCGAGGCGGTCGTTGAGTATGTGGCGCAGCTGCTCTGGCCCGAGCAGGGTCGGGTTCATCTTGATGGTGGTGTGGTAGCCGCGTTCTTTGACCAGATACATCGCGATTTTTTCGATTTCGTCGGGCGGGCAGCCGTGCATGGTCGACAAGGTTATGTTGTCGGAAAGCTGTGCCGGAATATCGATTTCGTCGATTTTCGGGTAAATCTTGCGTATTGCCTGCAGCTTTTCTTTGAGCTGGGCGCTGCTGTCGTTCATGCGTTCGAGGAAGGTCTGCACGTTCGACTTCAGGATTCCTTCGAGGTTGTAGCCGACGCTCATGTTGAAAATGAAGCCGCGGCCGCGTTCGCTGCTCCAGCCGAACTTGTGGCGCAGCAGGTGAAGCATGATCCAGGCGTTGAGGTATTCGTCGAAACTGTCGTCGAGTCGCAATTCCTGCGACCATTCGCAGTTGTAGCCTTCATCCTGAATGTCGATGCAGGGTTTGCTGACGTTGAGTTCGTCGAGCGTCTGCACGGTTTTGAGTTCGAGGTAGCGCGAGCCGCAAAGCCATGCTGCGATGAGGTTCTGCGCCATCTGGGTGTGCGGGCCGGCAGCGACACCGATCGGGGTTTCCATGAACTGGCCGTAGCGGTTCATGGTGAAGGGGTCGTTGGCGCGTGGGGTGAAGAACAGATCTTTATGGATGCCGAAAATCTGCTGGGTCTCGTCGTATTCTTTGAGGATCCAGGAGCACAGGTGCTCGATCGAGATGCGGCTGAATTCTTTAGACATGATAGTCTCCTTTCCTATGGGGGAGGCAAATTTCTTTCTGGCGATTCTATCACAATCAGCAAAACCGCTGCAATTTTATTGAAATTAGAATATTTATCCGCCGTCGCCCACAGGAGGTGGGCGATACTTGGGCGCATCAGGATAGAAGCGCCCGGGTGATTTCGCAGATTGTCGCAGATTTTGAAGAGAGCAGCGGAGAGGAAACGGGGGAAGAGGCTCGCACAAAGGCACAAAGCCGCAGAGAAGATTTTTGAGCAGGTATCGACAGGGTCTAAAAGAACAAGAATTGCAGCTTTCAGGTCAGAAGAGAGTTATCCGTAGATTGCACCGAGTGCCGCAGATTTTTTTGGAGGCTTTGCTGTAAGGGGATTTGAGACGAGATCGGTAAGCTGGTGCTGTTAAGAGAGCTTTTGATTAAGATAAACCGCAGATTTCGCAGATTGTCGCAGATGTTTTTTCAGGTTGTGCTGCAAGCTGGTTTGAGGCGAGATCGGTAACTTGTGCTGTAAGAAAGCTTAAGATAAAAATTTCACGCTGAGTAGAAGGTGTTGCGATAATCAGGTCTAAAGAAGCAAATCAAAAGCAAATCGGTGTAATCAGCGTAATCGGTGGATGCTCTTTCTTTCTGTTTTTTTTGTTCTCTTTGTGCCGCTGTAGCTTTGTGCGAGACTCTTGAGTTTAACCGAGCATTTTGTCGAGGGCGAGGATCAGTTCGTTGGTGTGCTGCAGGGCGGCATGGCTGTCGCCGTGCTGGCCGGCTACGATGGCGGCTGAGATGTTGCGGTACATTTCACGGTAGGCGTTCATGCGGTTGCCGGTGAAGCTTTTGCGCAGGCAGAGATCGTCTTCGAACTTGTAGATCGAGCCGTTGGTTACGCTGACGGTGCGGCTTTCGGCACGCATGACGACGTGATCCTGCACGCCGATGCGTGGGCTGCCAAGGTGGGTGAGATGCAGACACAGGCAGGCGCCGTTGGCGAGTTCGACCTGGGCGATGCTGTCGCCGTTGGCGGCGCGGTCGGCCCGGTATCTGACCGGTTTGGCGTAATCATTCATGAAGAGAAAGTGGTCGAGCCAGTGGCAGCCGTTCGAGACAAGATGGCTGCGGGCTGCTGGCCAGTTATACCAGTGGTGCGGCGGCAGTGCGACTTCGTAGACGTCGCTGGTGATATGAATCGGTTCCCCGGTTGCAACGTCGAGGTCGCGGCGTGCTTCGACGAAGAGCGGGTTGTGGCGCATGTGGTAGCAGCTGAAGAGGCGGCCGGGCGAGCGTCGGTCGAGTTCGAGCAGGCGTTCGAGCTGTTTTTCGGTGGTTACCACAGGTTTCTCGACGACGGCGATACCGCCAGACTCGATAGCGCAGGCGGCCAGATCGGCGTGCGTGTGGTGATAGCCGGCAGCGAAAAAGACTTTGCAGTCTGTGTCAGAAGCGAATTCACTGCTGGTAATCATGCGGGCCTGGTAGTCAGCCGGATTGCCGATTTGAGTCGGGTCGATTTCGTGGATTTCGCAGATCTGAACGCGCGGGTCGAGGTTGGGCAGAAGCTGGGATTTGGCGTAGTTTCCGAGCCCATAAAGGGCGGCGGGAATATTGCCGGGTGTCGGTTGCACCGGTTCGCGGTCGGTCTCTCTGACGCTGCTGCGCGGCGTGCAGCGCAACAGGGTCGGCTTGAGCGCAAGGTGGCGCCAGTGTTTTTCCGCACCGGCAAGGCATTCGGCCAGACGACTGGCATCTGGTATGAATCCTGATTCCGGGTGCCAGCCGGCGAGTTCAGGCAGGATCAGATCTGATTCGGTGCGAGTCTGCGAATAATGCTGAACGCCGTCGATATGGGCGTATTGCAGATAGAGAGCCTCGTCGATGCGTCGCACCAGCAGGGGCGGCAGCACAATGCGTTCGCAGGCGGCCGGGTGCAGCGGAGCGACGAAGACGACGTAGTCGTCGCTGGCAAAATCGCTGACGTCACGTGTTTGCAGGACGCGGCCGATGCCGATGGAGTAGAATTTCTGGTTGCGCCCCTTCTCGGCAAGACGCGAGCGGGCTTTCAGGTAAACCGAGCGCCAGCCGAGTTCGCGAATATATTCGCCGAGCATGCGCAGGTTGAATTTGCGCTCAAAGTAGACGCCTTTCGCTTCGGCGAGGTTGAGCCAGGCCACGGTTTCGATGCGCAGAGAGCCTGCAGTCAGGTGATAGTCGAGATAATGGTCGCGCCATTTGCCGCCGCAGAGAATGTGCATTGCTATTTCCCGTTGTTTGATATCGCAGCAAATTTTAACTCATTCAGACTCATATTAAAAGCCGTATTGTTATGTTCGGGATGATGGCTGGTGATAGCGGTTCTGGCTATGGTAAACAAATCGGCAGGGGTTGCCGATAGGAGAGGGGATTGGGGGTAATTATGGCTGACAGGCTTGTATCGCAGATCGAAAATATAATTCGCAAGGCTTCCGGCATCGAACATGGGCCGATAGTGCTGCATGAACCTTTTTTCAACGGAAACGAGCGACAGTATGTCGTTGATTGTATCGATACTAACTGGGTTTCGACGGTAGGGAAGTTTGTCAACCTTTTTGAACAGCTGTTAAGTCGGGTTACCGGTGTCAAACACAGCATCGCCACAGTCAATGGCACGGCGGCACTGCATATTTGCCTGATTTTGGCCGGTGTTCAGCGAGATGAAGAAGTGTTGACGCAGGCCTTAACCTTCGTTGCGGCACCCAATGCCATTTCTTACTGTGGTGCGATTCCGCATTTTGTCGATGTTTCACCGGTAAGCCTCGGTGTCTGTCCTGATCGGCTTCGGGAATACCTCAAAAAAATTGGCGAATTCAGGGATGACCATTTGTTTAACCGCCAGACCGGCCGACGCATACGGGCCCTGCTGGTCATGCATACCTTCGGGCATCCTTCTCATCTCGATGAACTCAAAAAGGTATGTGATGAATTCGGCATTGCACTGATCGAAGATGCGGCTGAAGCCATCGGATCAGAATACGGCGGTCGCCATGTTGGTCACCATGGCTTATTGTCTACTCTCAGTTTCAATGGTAACAAGATTCTAACGACCGGCGGTGGCGGCGCGATTCTGACCAATGACGACCAACTGGCTGAGCGCGCCCGGCATCTGACGACGACCGGCAAGGTCAGCCACCAGTGGGAATATTACCATGACTGCGTTGCCTACAATTATCGTATGCCCAACGTCAACGCCGCGCTTGGCTGCGCCCAGCTCGAACAGCTCAGCGAGATTCTGACCAAGAAGCGTCTGCTGGCAAGCCGATATAACAGTGAATTTTCGAAGGTCGAAGATATCACTTTCTTCAATGAAATGCCTGGAGTCAAGAGTAATTACTGGCTCAACGCCATCATGCTCAAAAAGGTTTCGCGTGAACAGCGTAATCGTCTGCTTGACGCGCTAAATGAAGACGGTATAATGGTGCGCCCGGCCTGGAATCTGGCTAACACGCTTCCCATGTACAAAAACTGCCCGTCAGACGACCTCAGTGTTTCGCGCCGTATCGAGGAGTCACTGATCAACGTGCCGAGCAGCCCGTCATTCTAAGTATCTCTGCTTAACCGGCTGTGCGCAAGCAGCAATCTCCTGGCAGACGACTCGGCAGTAGAGATTCTGTGCTGTGAGCTGTCAGTCTGCGTCAAACCAGCCTGCCTCACAAGTCTGCTGCGGAGAAGGCTGCTTTGCTTCAGCCTCAGTATTGTTGATTTTCCGGCTGTGCGCAGGCAGCAATCTCCTGGCAGACGATTCGGTGATGTGTGAAAAAACCCGCAGCTGTTAGACTGCGGGTTTTTTGGGTAAGTAAGGGCTTCGAGCTTATTGGGGTATGTAGACTCCGAGAACTTTGCCATACCAGTTGGCTGAGGTTCCGTAGTCCATGTTCGGGCCATCATTAACGAAGCGGCCATCAGCTGCTTTGATGACGATGTCGCCTGCTGTCGGGTCGGAAGTTCCGTAGCTTCCGGCGGCAACGACAATTACCGCGCCTTTGGGGATTCTCGGGTCGTGCGGGCTGGTGATCGGGGGATTGAGCGTGGTATCGAGTCGCTTGAGGCCAGCTTCATCGAGGTTGCGCTGACTGGCATTGAGGTATTCGGCGAAATGTCTGGCTTCACCGCTCTGCATTGCCGGCAGGTCACCCCAGGCATCGAGTTTGCCGTATCCTGATTTGGTCAGGTAGTCCCAGACTGCGTTGAAGCACTGTCCGTTCGAAGCGCCGCGATGGTTGGCAAGGGCGTAGGCGACAACGTCGTCCATCTGCTTTTTCGCTGCAGCAGAGACTTCTACTGTTGCAGTCTGGTTGGCCGTCGCTGTCTGGGTGGCTACTGCGGGTGTGCCGGTAGTAGCGGTCTGGGTTGCTACGGCAGTAGTGTTGCCGGTGGCGCCGGCTTCGGTTGTGGTATTGGTTGTCGCACTGGCGACTTCTTCTTTATTAGGATCGATAGTGACGACGTTGGCTTCTTCGGTTTTGTTCTCTTCGACAGCAGCTGTGTTGGTCGCGTTCTGAGTCGCCTGCTGCGTGTTGTCGGCGGCGGCATTGTTATTGTTGTTGCCGAAGATGCCTGCGAAGGTATTTACAATATCTCTGATGGCCGGCATTGCCTGCTGTACACCCTGGGCGACTTTCTGAATCATGTCGATGATCTGGGTCGCGTCACAACCGGTCATAAAAATCGAACTTACCAGAAGCATCAAGATCGCTAATCTTTTAAGCCCTTTCATAAGCAAACCTCTTTCATTAATAATTTTTATCGTTCTTCAACTACTTTACGACAGACTCGATACAAAAGTAACAAAACAATTTTTATTTTTTATTTTTTTCCGCAAATTCCTGCTTTGTAAGTGCCTATTCCTTGTCTGGCGATATAACGCTGACACTGGCACCCTGTACACAACTGGCGGTCTGGCAGGAACTGCCAGCACAACTGCTGTTCTGACAGGCAGAGGTGCTGCATGAATTACTGCACGAAGTCTGACAGCTGTTCTGACACAGCCCTTCGAAGGCACCTGCAATTGATTTGATTGCGGGCATGGCTTTTTCAACGGCCTGCGAAATTTTTCCGATAACTTCGGCAACCTTTGTGGCATCACAACCAGTCATGAAAATCGAACTGACAAGAAGCATCATGATTGAGATCTTTCTAAGCTGTTTCATAAAAAACCTCATAAAAATGAAATTCAATCGCTCTTCAACTGTATTACGAATGGCCGTCGACCAAAGTAACAAAAATATCAGATATTTGTTGCACTAATTATCAGGTGGTTGATTTCGTTTACATCGTAATTCTGCTCGGCCAGACGTCTGCTGGCAGCTGCCATTGGAGCCAGCAGTTGCGGGTTATCAATAAAACGCTGCATGGTAGCGGCGAGCGCAGCCGGGTTGCGCACCGGCACGAGAAAGCCGTTTTCGCCTTCCCGAACGGTCTGGCGGCAGCCAGGGGCATCACTGGTGACAATCGGACGGCCGGTTGCCATCGCTTCAACCACGGTTCGCGGCAGGCCCTCGCGGTATGAAGGCAGCACGAATACCGATGCCCGCTGTAAAAACGGCCTGACATCGCGGGTGGCGCCGAGATATTCGATGACTCCGGCTTCAGTGTAACGCTCTATAGCACTCAGGGGCAACCCGGACGGGCTCGGGTCAGCCGGCCCGAGCAGCTGAAATCTTGCCTGAGGGAAGACTTTGCGCAGACTGGCTGCTGCTTCGATGTATTCCATTATGCCTTTGTCTTTGAGCAGGCGAGCGATAAGAAGAAAAACCGGCGGGCTGTCCGGCAGTGGCTGCTGGGTGAAATGCTGCAGATCGACACCGGAGCCGTTGACCAGCGCGGTTTTTTCGGATTCAACGATGTTGAGCGTGACGAACTCGTCGCGATCGTCAGGATTCTGAAAGAACACGCGGCGGTCGAACCTGAGGGCGCGTCGGTAGAGGCTGCGCGCCAGCAGACCGGTCAGGCGCTGATGGTAAGAAACATTCATGAAGGCATAGCCGAGTCCGGTGATCAGCGCGTAAATTTCGCTGATTCCAAGATTGCGCGCCGCCATGGTACCGTAAACAATCGGCTTGATCGTATAAGCCAGTATGGTGTCGGGGCGCCGCCGGGCAAGCAACTGCCGCAGCTGCCGGTAATAAAGAATGTCGTCGAGCGGATTGAGGCCGGCCCGTGCAACTTCGGCCGTCGCAAATTCGCTGGCGATGGCGCGCACTTCGTCGGCAAACCAGGCATCAGGCGCAATGCACAGCACTTCGTGCCCGCGCTGGCGCAGAGTCCTGATCAGGTTTCCCCTGAAATTGACCAGCGAGCGCGACGAACTCTCAAGAATGGCGATGCGTTTCATGCGCCTACTTTAAATCATCACCCGCCGTTGCGCAACTTTTCTCGCACAAAGGCACCAAGCCACAAAGAAGTTTTTGTTATACAAACGAGTATTGAGTTTTGTCGCGAGGCCTGAAGACGGGTTTGCTTTTTCGTAAGCTTGTGAGCGAAGCGAATCGCTGGAGCACCCGGCAGCATCTATCCTGATGCTGCCAAGCATAGCTGACCTCCTGTCAGCAAAAAAGCATCCCGTCTGATGGCCGAAGCCTCTGGTTTAACAAAAATCAACGCGCTTTTGTATAAACTGGAAAAAAATTGGGAACTTTTTTTGCACAAGCTGGTCAATCGGGTTACAATTGCCCCCGAACATACAGACCGGGCAGTTCTGCCCGACAGGAGGTTTAGATGATTGCAGTTGAATCGCTGGCCAAGTCATTTGGCAGTATCAGAGCCGTCGATGGCATCAGTTTTACGGTCGGCAAGGGAGAAATTCTCGGCTTTCTCGGCCCCAACGGCGCCGGCAAGTCGACCACGATGAAGATGATCACCACCTTTCTGCCGCCGACCTCAGGAACCGCAAAGGTCGCCGATTTCGATATCTGGGAAAACCCGCTCGAAGTGCGCGCCCGTATCGGCTACCTGCCCGAATCGGCCCCGTCTTATAAAGACATGAATGTTTATGATTTTCTCATGTTCACCGCCGAAGTGCGCGGCTACGACGGCGAAGAACGCAAGAACCGGGTCATGCGCATGCTCGAAACCTGTAACCTCAAAGAGGTCGCCTGGCAGCTCATCGATACGCTTTCCAAAGGTTATCGCCAGCGCGTCGGCTTTGCTCAGGCTCTGCTGCACGACCCCGAATATCTGGTGCTCGACGAGCCGACCGACGGCCTCGACCCCAACCAGAAACAGGAAGTGCGCGCGCTGATCAGGCGCATGGGCCGCGAAAAATGCATTATTCTCTCGACCCACATTCTCGAAGAGGTCGAAGCCGTGTGCTCACGCGCCATCATCATCGGTAACGGCCGCATCGTCGCCGACGGCACCCCCGAAGCTCTGCGCAGCCGCTCGGTTCTGCATGGCGCCGTCACTCTCGAACTGACCGGCGAAGGCATCAAGGACGCTCTCGCTGACCTGCAGAAAATCGAAGGCGTCGCCCGCGTCGAAGAACTTAAAAACGACGATCTGCCGGCGAAAGCCGCTGTTGCCAAAGGTGAAGAAGCTGCCGGCAGCGCGAAAAACGGCAAAAGCAGCCTGCGTGTGCGCCTGTTTCCCAAAAAAGGCGTGGCGATTGCGCATGAGGCCGCCAAATTCGTGCATGAGCGCAAATGGGAAGTCGATGCTTTCACGCTCGAAAAGGGCGATCTTAACGAAGTCTTCTATAACCTGACCAGAGGAGGCGAAAAGGCATGAGAAACCTCAAGGCAGTGCTCAAACGCGAACTGCGGGGCTACTTTGAATCGCCGGTAGCCTACGTTTTTATCATTATCTTTCTGCTGGCGACTGCCGGCTGCACCTTTTTCATTTCACGCTTCTTCGACGCGCGCGTCGCTTCGCTCGACCCGTTTTTCGTCTGGCACCCCTGGCTTTATCTGTTTCTGGTGCCGGCCGTCGGCATGCGCCTGTGGTCTGAAGAGCGCAAAAGCGGCACCATCGAACTACTGTTCACGCTGCCGATAACGCTGATCGAGGCAATCGCCGGCAAGTTCCTCGCCGCCTGGGCCTTCATCGGTATTGCGCTGGTGCTGACCTTTCCGATGGTGCTCACCGTAGGCTATCTTGGCAGCCCTGACTACGGCATCATCTTCACCTCGTATCTCGGCTCTTTCCTGCTGGCCGGCGCCTATCTCGCAGTGACCTGCCTGTTCTCGGCGATGAGCAAGAACCAGGTCATCAGCTTCGTGCTGTCGGTCGTCGCCTGCTTCGCCATGGTCATGCTCGGTGTCGGCGTGTTCACCGACTTCCTCAACGGCTTCCTGCCGGTGCGCATATCTGAAGCGATCTCGGCCTTCAGCTTTTTTACGCATTTTCAGAGTTTCCAGCGTGGACTGCTCGACAGTCGCGCCATTATCTACTTTGTTTCGATGATCGGCTTCATGCTCACCGCTAACGCCATAGTTCTCGAAATGAAGAAAGCCGAGTAAGGAAGGAGGCCAACCATGACTGCAAACCAGAAACCATCTGCCAGCCACAGCGCCGCCGGCCTGTTCGCCTCGTCGCTCGGCTCGATTCTGCTTCTCGCCGTGATTCTTGTCGCGGTCAACTACATCTCAGGTATGGCTTATCTGCGCGCCGACATGACCGCCGAAAAGCTGTTTACGCTCTCTGAAGGCACGCGCTCGATTCTCGGCCAGCTCAACGACAAGACCCGGCTCAAATTCTACTTCTCAAAATCACTCGCCAATGTGCCGTTTGGCTACAAGCTCTACGGCAAGCGCATCGAAGAGTTCCTCGGCGAATATGTCACCAGCAGCCGCGGCATGCTCGAACTTGAAATTCTCGACCCGCAGCCCGACACCGACGTCGAAGAATGGGCAGTCAAATACGGTCTCGCTCAGGCCGGCCTGCCGACCGGTGAAAAGTTCTACCTCGGCCTCGTCGCCATCGTCGCTGACAAGGAAGAAGTGATTCCGTTCTTTACCGTCGAGCGCGAAGAATTTCTCGAATACGACATAACCCGCGCCATAGTGCAGGCTTCAGCCCGCGGCAAGAGCACCGTCGGTGTGCTCAGCCCGTTGCCGGTAGTGGGAGGCGGCATGCCTTTCCCGGGTATGCAGCAGGGCGAAGACTGGCTGTTTCTCAAAGAACTGCGCAAAAACTTCGAGATACGCAAGGTCGAAGCCAATGCCGAAGAGATTCCTTCTGATATCTCTCTGCTGATGGTCATTCACCCGAAAAACCTGCCCGAATCGACGGTTTATGCAATCGACCAGTTCGTCGTCAAAGGCGGGCGGGCGATCGTTATGGTCGATCCCGCCTGCATGGCCGACAATCTTGGCGATCAGAACAACCCCTATATGGCGATGATGCAGCGTTCTTCCGACATGAACAAGCTGTTCAAGGCCTGGGGCGTCGACTACAACCGCGGCAAGATCGCCGCCGACATCAACATGGCGACCCGAGTCAATGCCGGGCCACAGGGTCTCATCGATCACCCGCTCTGGCTCAGCCTCAACGGCGATGCCTTCAACCGCGAATCGGCAGTAACCGCCAAGCTCAACAGTATGCTGATGGTCAACGCCGGAGCGCTGAGCAAGGCTTCCGGCAGTGCGCATGAGTTTGTGCCGCTGATCACCACCCGCGATTCCGGCAGTCTGGTCGACACCCACCAGCTGCTCACCAATCCGGCCGATCTCGTGCGCGGTCTGCCAACCACCGGCGTGCGCCAGACGCTGGCAGCTCTGGTGCGTGGCACCTTCAGCTCGGCCTTTACCGAACCGCCGGCAACGCCCGCGCCAGAAAATGAGAGTGAAGATGCGAAAAAGCAGCGTGAGGCCGCCCAGGAAGCCCGCCGCCAGAAGCATGTCGCCAAAGCCGAAAAGGCCGGTTCCCTTATGGTCATTGCCGATGCCGATCTGCTGAACAATGATTACTGCGTGCGCGCCATCAACTTCTTCGGCAACACTCTGCTGCAGCCGCTCAACGACAATCTCGCCTTCATTGCGAACTGCGTCGATATGCTCGCCGGCTCAGAAGATCTGATCGCAGTGCGCTCGCGCGGCAAGTTCGCGCGAACTTTCACCCGGGTCGAAGAGATCGAACGTGAGGCGCAGAAGCGCTGGCAGGAAGAAGAAAAAGCTCTGACCGCCAGACTCGAAGAAATCCAGCAGCGCATCAATCAGCTGCAGTCTCAGAAAAAAGACGGCGAACGCCTGATTCTCAGCGCCGAACAGCGCGAAGAAGTCGAACGTGCGCGTAGCGAGCAGTCAGAGACGATGCGCCGCCGCCGTGAAATCCGCAAACTGCTGCGTCAGGATATCGAAAGCCTCGGCACTCGCGTGACCTTCGTCAATCTGCTGCTGATGCCGTTGCTTGTCGCACTTGTCGGCGCTTATGTCTACATGCGCCAGAACAGCCGGAGGGGAATGCCATGAAAAACTTCAAACTGCTGATAATAGCTGTTATTCTCGTTGCCATCGCGCTGGTTGTAAATCAGGACAGCAAAACCGGCGTCGGCGACCCGCTCGTCGGCCGCAACCTGCTGTCGGCCGCCGAAATCGATCAGGTGCGGGCTTTCACGCTGACTGCCGCCGATGAAGAAATTTCGCTGGCACATCAGAACGGCAGCTGGCGGGTTACCAGCCGCGAGGGTTTCCTGGCTCAGCCTGACCGCATCGAAGACCTTTTTCAGAAACTTTCGACGACCCGTATTATTGAAATGGTCAGCGCCAACAAAGAGCGCCATACCGATCTCGGAGTCGCAGCGCTGGCTTCCGGCAGCCGACCGACAGATGACAGCATGCTGCTGACTCTGCGTAACAAGGATGGTCGTGAACTCAAAACCCTTTATCTCGGCAAAGGCCGGCAGTCACGCGGGCCGGACGGAGCCATGGGGTTTGGCGAAGACGGCCAGTATGTCAGAACCGGCAGTGACGACAAGGTTTATTTGGTCTCGAATAAACTCTGGATCGACAAGACTCCTTTGCGCTGGCTAAATACCAGCCTGCTCAAGCTTCCAGTTGCTGATATCAGCCGCATCAACAGCCGCCCGGTCGTCGGCGCCGATGGTTACGTGCTGACGCGCGAATCGGCCACGGCAGCTTTGCAGCTGACAGATCTGCCCGAAGGCCAGCAGACGAAGCGAGCCTCTGCCGATGCTGTCGCCCGCTTTTTCGAAAATATCGAGGTCGGCGATATCATTGCGACGGCCACGCCTCTCGAACATCCCGATCTGGCCAGTGCCACACTCATCGAGGTCGAAACCTTCAAGGGCCTCACCGTCAGCATGCGCATCGGCAGCGGCCCGGCTGATCTCGCTAACGTCGGCAAAGGCCATGTCATCAGTCTTGACGCGCACTATACTGGCACTGACGCGGCTCTGGCCGACCTGGCCAGCGAAACTGCAGGTAATTACGCGAAGTTCGTCTACGCTATTCCAGAAGCCCGCATCAAGCCGCTGTTGATCAAACCGGCTGAGCTGCACGAGCCGAAACCGGAACCGCCGTCCGCAACAGCAACTGGCACGGCGACTGCTTCCGCCGAATTGCAGCAGGTCGAGGCGACACATATTCTGATTGCCTGGCAGGGCGCCGATCGCAGCAGTGCCACGCGCAGCAAAGAAGAAGCGCGCAAGCTCATCGACGAACTGCACGAGAAGATCAAAAAGGGCGCCGACATCGGCGAACTCGCGAAAGAGTATTCAGACTGCCCGAGCGGCAAGTCGAAAAATGGCTCGCTTGGCAGCTTCGGCCGTGGCATGATGGCAAAACCTTTCGAAGACGCTGCTTTTGGCCTCGAAGTCGGCAAAGTCTCGGGCGTCGTCGAAACCGGTTTCGGCTACCACCTGATCCGCCGCGACAAATAGGAAGAGAAGAAGTCGATCCGCCGATTTCCGCAGATTAATATGGCAGGCCTGAGCGCCTGTCATTTTTTATTGCCGGGGTGGGTGGGGCGTGATATAACTGGGTTAAATACCACTTTAAACGAGGAAAAATGATGAGCAGCAAGATTGTACCGGTTATTCTTTCGGGTGGAGCCGGAACCAGGCTCTGGCCGTTGTCGCGTGAACTTTATCCGAAGCAGTTTCTGCCGCTGGCCGGTCAGCATACGATGATTCAGGAAACCCTGCTGCGGCTGCGCGGCCTGACCGATCTGGCTGCGCCGGTCATTATCTGCAATGAAGACCACCGCTTTCTCGTAGCTGAGCAGATGCGCCAGATCGACTGCCGACCGACGGCGATCGTGCTTGAACCGGTTGGTCGCAACACCGCTCCGGCTGTGGCCGTTGCCGCGCTGCATGGCGAAAAAACCGACGATGTCATGCTGGTGCTGCCGGCCGATCATGTAATCAAAGATCTGCCGGCTTTTCATGCTGCGGTTAAAAAGGGTCTGTCTGCCGCCGAAGCTGGTAAACTAGTGACATTCGGCATTGTGCCGACTGCGCCTGAAACTGGTTATGGCTATATCAGGGCTGCTGCTGCCGGCAAAAAAGCCGACAATCTGCCTATCGAAGCTTTCGTTGAAAAACCCGACCTGAAGACTGCCGAAAAATATCTTAAAGCCGGCAATTATTACTGGAACAGCGGCATGTTCATGTTCAAACCCTCAGTGCTGCTGGCCGAACTCAAAAAGTACGCGGCAAAAATAGCGCCGGCCTGCCGCAAGGCCTTGGCCGAAGGCAGCAGCGACGCTGACTTTCTGCGTCTTAATCGCGAAAATTTCGCGGCCTGTCCCTCGATATCGATAGACTATGCGGTCATGGAAAAGACCAGTCTCGGCGTCATGGTTCCGCTGGCTGCCGGCTGGAACGATGTCGGTTCCTGGGCCGCACTCGCCGATGTCAACCCGGCCGATGCTGCCGGTAACGTCGTCGATGGCGACGTGCTGACCTGTGGCGTAAAAAATTCATGCATACTGGCCTCTAATCGTCTGGTCGCCGCGGTTGGCATCGAAGACCATATCATCGTCGAGACAGCCGATGCCGTGCTGGTAGCCCATAAAAACCGGGTTCAGGATGTCAAACACATCGTCGATCAGCTGCGCGCCGCGCAGCGCGTTGAGGCAGTCAATCACCGCCGCGTCAACCGCCCCTGGGGGGCTTACGAGGCCATCGACATTGCGCCGCGTTTTCAGGTCAAGCGCATCACGGTAAACCCCGGAGAGTCGCTGTCATCGCAGATGCATTATCATCGCGCCGAACACTGGGTCGTGGTCAGTGGCACTGCCCGCATAACGACCGGTGACAAGGTCATCATTCTCAGCGAAAACCAGTCGACTTATATTCCGCTCGGGCAGACGCATCGCCTCGAAAACCCCGGACGCATTCCTCTGGAACTGATCGAGGTGCAGAGCGGCAGTTATCTTGGCGAAGACGACATCGTGCGTTTCGAAGACACCTACGGCCGCGTCTGAAACAGCAGAGACCAGCACAAAGCCGCAAAGACACGAAGACACGAAGACACGAAGAAAACCGGAAATATAATCTGCAGTCGCCCACAGGAGGTGGGTGATACTCGGGCGGGAATCGTTGCCGGGCAGCTTGCTTTATAGTGATGGCCGAAGCTTTTGAATTGAAAGAGTAAATGAGCTTGTGTGTAAGACATTTGATTAAAGAAGCATGCACATCGGATTATTATACTGAATAGATGGTGAGAGGAGAGTGACATGACGAATTTTTCGCCGCGGGCTCCGTCGCTGGTTTACCAGCTTGGTTATATTCTGCTGAGTCTTCTTGGGCTGGTTTTTGTCTGGCTCGGCGTGCTTGAGACCGGAGATCTGCTCAGTGGCAAAAAGCATGGCATAGATATTTTCGACAGCCTGTGCTGGACAATGTTTTTTCTGTCGCTGGGAAGTGGTTTCGCTTTTCAAGGAGTTTACCGAGTTGTCAGAATTGCCAGAATAGAAGCTGGCAAAAAGCTCTTTTATAATCAGCCCTGGTATTATTCGCGTGATTTCAGTGGTTTTACGGCGGTCATCAATCCTGCCCGCCATGCGGTTTATGCTTTGCTGACCATGCCCGGCATGTTTGGTTTCACCGGTCTTCTCTGCAGCAACTGGTATTATGCTGCATCGACGCCCTGGGTTCAGAAGCTGGTGGCGGTCGTGATGCTTCTGTCTACATCGATCGTTCTGCTGTTCAACAGTCTCAAGCTCTACTGTTTTGCGCGGCATGGCGGGGCAGAAATTGAATTGAGCCAGATTCCGCTGACGCCGGGCAGCAATTTTATTGTCGTTGCAAGAGTGTCGTCAGAATTTTCCCATGAGCTCGATGCCGTAATTGAGCTGAAATGTACGCGAATTCATCGCATAAACGTTCTTACCAAGCGCTGGACAAAAACCACCAGTGTGGCCAGAGCTGAGCTGACGCTGGCACAGTCGAAAATTGTCGATGGGAAATACAATCTGATTGCAGAAATGCAGCTTCCTGTCGATGCGCACTCTGAGGATGACACAAATGCCAACGATATCTATCGCTGGTCGCTCTGTCTGACTATCGGGCCTGAATATGGGCTTGACATCCCGGCGCCGGTCTATCAGGTTAAAAAGCCTTCAGAAGTCAAATACAACCAGCATCTGCGTAAATAACTCAAGCAGGCAGGCATATTGCTTGCTCCACCAGCTTCAAGATGATATCCTTTCTCTCGTGCTCGTGCTCGTGCTCGTGCTCGTGCTCGTGCTCGTGCTCGTGCTCGTGCTCGTAATCGTAATCGAAAAAACTTCTCGTGGCACAAACTTCCGATCTCGGCACCAGCCAGCTCAAAGCAGTGCCTGCTAAGCCTTCAAAAATCTGCGCCAATCGGCGCAATCTGCGGATAACTATCTTCTCTTCCTGAGGTTCTAAAATCATGTCAGAAAACAAAATTGCCCTCATTACCGGTGTCACCGGTCAGGACGGCGCCTATCTCGCCGAGTTCCTGCTGAAAAAGGGTTACACCGTGCACGGCATCAAGCGCCGCGCTTCGCTGTTCAATACCGACCGCATCGACCATCTCTATCAGGACCCGCACGTCGACAACCGTCGTTTTGTTCTGCATTACGGCGATATGACAGATTCGACCAATCTGATCAGAATTGTCCAGCAGGTGCAGCCTCACGAAATTTACAATCTTGCCGCCCAGAGCCACGTTCAGGTCAGTTTCGATTCACCCGAATACACCGCGAATGCCGATGGCCTTGGTACTCTTCGTCTGCTCGAAGCGATCAGGATTCTTGGTCTCGAAAAGCAGACGAAGTTCTATCAGGCTTCGACATCTGAGTTATACGGCCTGGTCCAGGAAACCCCGCAGAAAGAAACCACGCCTTTCTACCCGCGTTCACCCTATGCCGTCGCCAAGCTCTACGGCTACTGGATCACGGTAAACTACCGCGAGGCATACGGCATTTACGCCTGTAACGGCATTCTGTTCAATCACGAATCGCCGATGCGCGGTGAAACTTTCGTTACCCGCAAGATTACCCGCGCCATCTCCCGCATTGCCCTCGGTCTGCAGGACTGTCTATATCTCGGCAACCTGAACTCGTTGCGCGACTGGGGCCACGCCCGCGATTACGTCGAAATGCAGTGGCTGATGCTGCAGCAGGATAAACCGGATGATTACGTTATCGCCACCGGTCGCCAAAAATCGGTGCGCGATTTCGTTAACGCTGCCGCTGCCGAGCTCGGTATCACGATCGACTGGAGCGGGGAAGGGGTAAACGAGACCGGTACCGTCAGGTCGGTGACCAGTGACGACGCCGATTTCAGAGTCAGGCCCGGTCAGACGGTAGTCAGGGTCGATCCAAGATATTTCCGGCCGACCGAAGTCGAAACCCTGCTTGGTGACCCGACCAAGGCCTACAGGCAACTCGGCTGGCGCCCAAAAACCAGCCTCGAAGAGCTCGTCGCCGAAATGGTGCGCTGCGACCTCGAGTCTGCCAAAAAAGACGAGCTCTGCCAGTCCCACGGCTTCCAGACGTTTGCATATCATGAATAATCGTGCTCGTAAGCGTAATCGTCCTCGCACCTGGGCGTGCTGTTTCCTCAGGCGCCCTGGCACTAGCGCATCCTGCGCGTCGTAATCGAAAAATTCTTCTCTCAGCACAAACATTCTATCTCGGCACAAATCCTCGCCAGGCAAGGCCTGCTAAAACCTCCTGAAAAAATAATCTGTGTAATCAGCGAAATCTGCGGACAACTCCTAAAAGGTTCAATCTATACCCATGAATAAAACCTCCAAAATCTACATCGCCGGCCACACCGGCCTCGTTGGTTCGGCTCTGACCCGAAAACTCACCGCCGAAGGTTACAGCAACCTCGTTTATCGCACCTTTGAACAGCTCGACCTGACCCGCCAGGCCGACGTCGAAGCCTTCTTTGCCGCAGAAAAGCCTGAATACGTATTTCTTGCCGCTGCGAAAGTCGGTGGCATTCATGCCAACAATACATATCCGGCCGATTTCATCTACAGTAACCTGATTATTCAGACAAACGTCATTCATGCGGCATACAAATACGGCGTAAAACGCCTGCTGTTTCTCGGGTCTTCCTGTATTTATCCGAAACTCTGCCCGCAGCCGATGAAAGAGGAACATCTGTTGACCGGGCTGCTGGAACCGACGAACGAGCCCTATGCCCTGGCCAAAATCGCCGGAATAAAGATGTGCGAATCCTACAACCGCCAGTATGGCACTCAGTTCATTGCAGTGATGCCGACCAATCTCTACGGCCCCAACGACAATTTCGACCTGCAGACTTCGCATGTCATGCCGGCATTGATCAGAAAGTTCCACGAAGCCAAAATCAACAATCAGCCTGAAGTAATTGTCTGGGGCACCGGCACGCCGCGTCGTGAGTTTCTCTATGTCGATGACATGGCGGCAGGCTGCGTGTTTCTGATGAATCTCGACGATGCAACGATCAAACGAGAACTGCTCAGCTATCCGAAGCCCTGTTTCGTCAACCTCGGTACCGGCGAAGATATCACCATCACTGACCTCGCAGCATTGATTGCAAAAGTTGCCGGTTTCAAGGGTAAGCTGGTCTTCGACAGCAGCAAGCCCGATGGCACGCCAAGAAAACTGCTCGACGTTTCCCGCCTGCACGCTCTCGGCTGGCAGCCGGAAGTCTCACTGGAATCAGGTATCACCAAAGCATATCAGGCATTTCAGTCTTGAATCGCCAAAGCTTGCGGTAGGTCGTGTGGCAGAGCGTGTATTGAATGGTGGGCACAATGTGCCGAAAGATGTTATCATAAGAAGGTATGAAGCTGGTTTGTCGAACTTCTTCCGGGTTTATCAGCTGTCGCTTATCACTGGAGGTTCTATGACAACTCCAACGCGTTTGCACCTGTTTTGATAGCCACTGGCGAGGGTAACTCACCGGAGACAGTTACTGGTGCCTCAAATCTGGAAATCTCTCAAGGAGAAATATCTGTAATGTCTGAAGAGAAAAAGGGTGGTATAGCTCCTGTCGAAGACATTCTGATTGAGAATGCGCTGAAACGTGCCATGCGCAAGGCAGCGATCATGCATAAAAAGATGGGCAACACGGTTTATGCCTCCAAAAATGGCGTCGTCTACGCAATTGCGCCAGAAGATATCGTAATACCAGACGCCCCACCCGAAGACCCTGTCTGACTGCGCAAAAAGCCACCGAACCGCAAACTACAAGCTGGGATTCTTAAGCAGCTTTAGTTACCGGTGTAAGCTGGAAAATTTGTGCGTTTTGCGCAGCTGCTTTGATATCGCCTTTTTGCAGCGCCATGCGAATTTTGTCAAGTCTTTGTGCGTCTTCAAGAGTGAGGCATGGAGACCAGGAACCTTCAGTATAAACGAGGTCTACTTCAACCCTGGCCACAAAGTTGCCAACATGAATAAATTTTTCCTGTCGCCTGTTCATTTTTTCAATCTCCGCTTCAGGTCATGTGACAATAACTTCATGTGGCACGCCGGGAGCTTCTCATTGCGGAGTCAGCCAAATATTTCCTTGAAAAAATCTTCTTTGTCGAGTTCGGACTGCCAGAGGTGATGCCTTTTTACTGAATCCAGTTTGCCGGCCTGGTGCATGGCAAGAAAGCGACTGGTCTCAACCGGGCCCAGCTTGTCCATTAGAATGCCAACTGCTTTTTCAACGAGTTTGCGGTTATCATCCATGATTTTTTTCATTTCAGATCCTTTAATAAGCAAAATTTTACCGGGCTCATGGCCTTAACACCTACTCCGGCTCGACCAGCCTTTTTTACCAGCTTTTCATCACATGACACGAAATACTCTGCCCCGACCTCGGCAAATGCTAGGTGGGCCGCATCTCCCAGACCGAAACCCTTAGCTATAAGCTCTTCTGTTCTCTGTTTCGCCAACTGTCTGTCACAATTTATATGAACGCCCAGATTTCCAAGAATTGACAACGCACTTATTCTTTCCTGGTCGTTTTCAATGCTCTTCAATTCATAATAATGAACAGGCGAAACCATAAGAACGAATCTGGAACTTTTAACGTAGTTCAGAATCAGATAATAAGCATCTGTCTCAAGTCTTATCCTGAGATAGCTCTGGTCATCATAGGGTCTGCAGATAGTGCAAACATCAAGATAAATCTTTTCTACAGACTTTTTCTTACTCATATCAAAGATTTTACAGGGTTATCCTGCCGATGTCCATGCAAAACCACAAAAACGCAGAAGATGTTTGTCCTGCAGCCTGTCCCAGATTTGTGCCAATGAGCCAGTCGGTTGCTCTTACGCTGACTGGTCGATATTCGCAGGAACTGTTGATTTACAACGAGGTGGCAGGGTATCATACTGATGATGTCTTCAATAAGGACAAAAGCATGGCAAAGCGCGCAGATTATGATTCTCCATGGAAGGATCTGGTCGAGAAATATTTCCAGCAGTTCATGGAATTTTTCTT
>JAKJFO010000023.1:33753-34020 GCA_022704885.1 Candidatus Rifleibacteriota bacterium
AGAAAAAGCCTTCCCGGTGAGGCAATCGTAGGACGAGGCTGCCTGATCTGCAAGCTTTTTGCTACCCAAACAAACTTCCTCTCCGTCATTCCCGCGCAGGCGGCGTTATGCCGACAAGCTTGTCAAAGTCAACGAGTTGTCTGGCCAGGAAGCCTGGGTGCTGGTTCATCTCGAAATTCAGGGCCAGGAGGACAGCGATCTTGCCAGAAGAATGCTGGTTTACCATTACCGGATTTTCGATCGCTACCAGAAGAGAATTGCCAGTCT
>JAKJFO010000240.1:0-272 GCA_022704885.1 Candidatus Rifleibacteriota bacterium
CCGAAAAGTGACAGCGGATGCCGGCTGTTGCCACGTCAGATAAATTAAAGGGTTCGGGGCTTCGCGCCCCGAACCCTTGTTTTTGGCTATTTGCGGCCGATCACGATGATGTCGCGGCTGCCGCTCAATACGAACAACTGGCCGGTAACCGGGTTCATACCGATGTTGCCGATTTTGGGAATTTCTGAAAACAGCTTTTCCAGTTTGCCATCGGCGATGCGGCAGACACTGTCGTCCCAGTTGCAGCTTACCAGCAGGCCTTCAGCAACACT
>JAKJFO010000240.1:356-5969 GCA_022704885.1 Candidatus Rifleibacteriota bacterium
CAAGAGGAACCTCATAAACCGCCGGTTTGCCTCTAAAAAAGCCGCCGTCATAACATTGTGCACAATAGACAACCTTGCGGTTCTGATCGACAGCGATAGTCATCGGGCTGAGAAGACCTTCACCACTGGTCACCAGAGGAACAGGCGCTGACGCATTGTGCTTGAGATAAAACAGGTTGCGCGCCTCGAAGTCGCTCAGTATCAAACCATCATCGACAGTGCAGACATCGGCAAGCCCCGGCAGACTGGCGCTGACGCTGCGGGCCTGATACGAACCATCTGGGCTGATCACGAACAGCCCATGATTTTGATTGCCACTTTCGGGGGCCGGCCAGCAATCGAGAGCAACGATCATATTGCCGTCAGGCAATGCCGCTCCAGACCGGCAATTGATACCATGCAGAACTGCGGCTGACGAGAAAACAGATGATTTGAGATCTTTGTCGATCTTTACCAGCCGCTGCGCACCGATCTGGCAGGAAAGAACATAGCTGTTTCCCTGACCGTCAAAGAAGATGCGTGAGAGGTCGAAGGGCGATCGCAGCGCCTGTGCCTGCATGCCGGCCGGAACCGTAAAGCTGGCCGGCAACTCGGCGGCAGCGAAGACTCTTCCTTCGTCAGGCAGATATACGCTCGCTGTTGCAGCTTCAGCGCCGGTCACCATTTGAACGAGAGAGAAGGTTGCAACGGCCCCGAGATGCGTCTGCGCTCCTTCAAGGTTGCTCAGATGCACTTCAAAAAACAACGGCTGTGCGATTTTCGGCGCCCAATTCGAAAGCGGCACCCAGGCGCCATGTTCCCAGTAGCTGCCATGCGTGGTGCCACTGCGCCTGGCTACGCGAAACCAGACCTGGTCGAAAGTTTTATTGAGATGCTCCTGATGGCTTCGCCATTGGTTATCGATGCGATGATTGAAAGCATAACGCCACGACGAGCCACCAACCATACGCGGCGAAAAGAAACCATAATTCTGGCCAAGATTGTCGGTAACAGAGAATAAGAGAAGTTTCGTTTTGCCTTCCTGCAGAGTCATAGAATCTGTCTCGAATCTTACGACACAGTCAAAGTCGGTGTCAGGCTGCAAGCACAACTGAGAATGCATTGTAATATTGCCCGGCTTTTCATCGGCAATCTGCAGAGCAACTTCTTTCTCGGAGTTCGCCAGCACAGTACCTGAGGGCGTAACGAGATCCCATTGCAGACGCTGCATTTGTTCAGAAGGCTCGTTGCAATATTCGATATTCTGCAGAGTCGCGATTGCCGGCTCAGCGTGCGAACCGTCGACCGCCACCCGTTTGATCAGGAAACCGGCATAAACGGTATCTGCGGTCGGCAAAAACTCACGACCGGCCAGCAGCCAGGTTTTACCCGCGTCGCTGCTGTGATAAACCCGCCACAGATTGCCGCGTCTGGTCAGCTTGAGCCTGACCATGCCGTCAGGAGCATCCTGCGAGTCTCTATGCGAGCGATTGAACATACTGAGCTTGTTGTGACCTTCATACCTTACCCAGCCGCCAAGCATGCGGTAATGCTCGCCAACGCCGCCCGGTTCGAACTGCCGGGCCAGTGTGCCCAGAAAACTGCCCGGCGCCAGCATGACGAATTCGAGAGTGGCGAGGTGATTGCTTTTACAGTCCAGCTTCACATCTGCCACAAGATCGAAGTCGCCGCTGAACTTACGCATAAGGCGCGGTGCAGATTCGCTGCGGCTCCAGAAGTCATGTCCATCAGGAACGGTTATCTGAAGAGTATCCGGGTCTGGTGAAGTATAAACTACCCGACCGGTCGGATTTTCAAAAACCCAGCCATGCGGAATCAGGCTCTCTTCGAAGATGGCGCGGCCGGAAGAGGGTTCGACCGGGTCATCATCGGCCAGAACCTTTTTGAAGTCCTGCCCGCGAAAGCCGTCCTGTGGAGCGGTATAAGGCGTGAGCTCGAGAGTATCGAGATTGAGGCTGTTGCCAGCATCGACAGTGAGCCAGTTTTCACCAGTTTTCGTCATTACACAGCCCTCGGCGACGCTGACTGAAACGAGCTTTCCTTCAGCATCGACACTAACGGCAAAATCAGTGCCAACAGGCCTGACTTCGCTGCCTCCTGCTTTTACCACTACGCCGCCGGCGTCGTCGGCGATTCTGACGTTGCCCTTTTGTATGTGAATTTCGACCTCTTCGTTTTTGTTGCCGCTGAATCTGACAGCAGAATTTGGCCCGACGATCACTTTAGAGCCGTCTGGCAGAGTCAGCATGATATGCGCCTGATCGGTTTCGATGACATCGCCTTCTTCAATAATAGAACCGCTGCGCGCAACAATTTCCGCGTTTACCTCAAGGGCCTCGATGCTGATTTGCCAGTCCTGCTCGCACAGATGACCTGACAACGGGCCATACGACTGCCCCGGATTGACGGTGAGGTAAAGTTTGCCCGTTCCGGTCCAGGCGGCTTCGCCACTATATTTGTTGTTTTCTGTCTGACCGCTCCAGTGGCCCAGTGTTTCACCCGGGCCGTCCTTACCATTCCAGTCAGGCACAAAAGTCAGCCTTACGCCGGCATTGTAGTTGCCCATACTCATACCGCCGGGATTAGGTGGATTAGCTTCAAACGTCATCTTCAAACGTCCGCTGCCGGTCAGTTTAAATGGGCCGGCGTTGAAGTTCTGGGCATCCTGACCTTTGAAGGCGCCGCCGCCGGAATAAATGCTGCCGGCCTTTGAGATTTCGCCGTCTTTTCCGGCCATATTTGCCTTTTTCAGGCGACCGCCGGTAGACAGCGAGATTTTGCCAAGGCGGCCCTTGAGAGGCACAATATTACTCTTTGCTCTGATGATGCGGCCTTCAGCGTTGCGATAACGTTTTAGAAAGCCGGCATAGTATTCAGCCATCGCTTTGTCATAAGCTTCTCTACCTTGTTTCTGCAGAACTTCGAGCATGCGCCAGGCAATGTCTATGCTGCGTGGGAGTCCTTCTCTTGTAAAACGGTCGAGTATTTCGCCATGCAGTTTTATCATTCTGCCAAGCAGAGTGTAATAGTCTTCAGGCTTTTCCTTTTTGAAGTCGGCATTATCGAGACCATCTTTGCCAGCGACTTTAATGCCCTTCTCGTCAAGCCGCTTCTCGATTTCCTCGATCTGTTTCAGTCGTTGTGCAAGATCCTGTTCGTTTTTGTAGCGCTGCACCAGATATTGTTTGATGCGCGCTTCGACTTCAGAATCAGTTATGCCGGGCTCATTGCGCCGCAACTCTGCTAAAATCTCGCGCAGACCGCCGGCAGAAAGTCCAAGAGAAGACTGGGTATTGAACCATTCGTCGATGTTTTTGATGTCGCCGCCTTTGGCAAAGTTTTTGTAGAGCTCTTCGAGAGTTGCGTTTTTGTAAGCGTTCGAGCCCAGGCCGACCACCATGGTAGTGAGGCGCCCATACAACTCGGCCACAGCGAGGGGCGGAAAGCCTGCCTGCATCAGCTCGATCAAAAAGCGGCCCGACATCGCACCGATGGCGCGGTCGGTGCCGCCCTCTTTTTTCCCCTGTGTATAGGCTTCCCAGAGGCCGTATCCAGCGGCGCCCAGCATGACTGCCTTGCCGGTTGCCTGAAACAGTTTCGATCTGAACGAGACGAGGTCTTCCATGTCGCCGTGAATTTTAAGCTTCTGGTCGGAAGTCAGCTTGTCATAGCTGCTGCCGAAATTCTTGCGGGCGAGCCGGTCGAATTCTTCTTTAGTGAAACGCTGCATGGCTGCCGAATCTTTGAGAGAATCGGCCATGGTCTGGGCTTCAGTAAAGATTTTGGCACTGCCGATATCGTTGCTGTTCTTTATCTGCTCGGCAACCTTCTTCTTCATGTCGGGCGGCAGGTTGGAAATGATGCCGGCCAGCTCCTGAGTCAGCATGCCCGGCGTCTTGCCGCTTTTGATCAGCTTGATATGATTATCGACGATTTCTGAGCCCATGCGGCCGGTGAGCTTTTCCATGGCTTCAGAGAATGAGCTGGCAGCCTCGCTGCCACTCTTGCCGATACGTTTGCCGTATTCTTCCATGAGCTCGCGCACCTTGCCGACATCCTTCTGGCCCTGAATAGTTTCGGCAATGCGCAAAAGTTCTTTTTCATCAGGCGAAAGAGTGCCGCCGATCACCTCGAACGCTTTGCCATTGCGGTAATCATACTTTGCCTGCTTGAGAATCTTCGTTTCGATTGAATCGGCGGCATCGCCGACCTCTTTGCGAAAACGGCTGTTGTCGCTGAAAAAGCCGCCGGCATCTTCGGGTTTGAGCGGTGGCGGTTCAGAAATGCTGCGACGCATGCTGGTCTGGCTGATGCCGCCTTCACCGTTGATTTTCCAGATCGCGGTGTCGTCTTCCCATAGCTTGCGTTGCAGCCACTTGTTACCACCCTCGGTATTGTATTTTTCGGGATCAGCAACCGCTTTCACACGTTCAGGCCAGCTGCTGGTGCTGGTCGGGTCGAGAACATTTATCTTGGCTGAATCTGGCGGCACCCCAAAACGTTTTTGAAACTCATCGTTGAATTCGCTGGCAAACTTTTTGCCATCAGGACCCATCGGAATAAAGTCGCGATCGCTGACACCAGGTGTGTAGCCTTTTCCGGTGCCGTGACTGCCAACAAGAACAAGATCAGTGCCGGCGCCACCTCCGCTTTTTCGACTCGCTTCGCCGGCCACTTCCCGGATCACCCTTGTGACTTCACTGTCGACTTCCCTGATCGCATGCTTGAGAGCGCCAGCGCTCTTCTGGTCTTTTATCACCGTTTTCTCGTATTCTGGATAGTTTTTGATGATCTTTTCGACTATCGACGAGCGTTCGGCCGGATCTGCGGTGCGGGTCATGCTCTGTATGAGCTCTTCCATTGCCGCATCGGCAAAAACGGCAGAACAGCAGAACAGGCACAAAAGAAGGCACAGCAAAGCACTTCGGCGCAAAAGCGACATGGGGGTTCCTCCAACAATGTTATCTCGTATCAGAATACCGGGCGGCGTCAGCAGAACAAGCAGTCAATGCCGATTATAAATGCCCTGCCGCCGAAAGTAAATCAGCAGTGAAATGCTCAGACAGTCGCGATAAAAAGCAGGTTATCTGGTTGGAGCGTAGTTGCCGTCAGCATCGAGTTTGATAAGCTTGAGCAGTTCTTCGAACGGGCGCGGTTCATATTGGCTGCCATGCAGATTGCATTCTAGAATGTAATCGCTGCCGGAGGCAACTGCGGTTATGTGGCACACCGGAAGAGCATCTTTCGGTATCGGAAGTTCATAAAAATAGCCCTGAACCTGATCTTGCAGGCTTTCTCTGAGATATTTACCCTGAATAAGCTCGTCCATACGGTTGTTTATCAGGTCGTTCACCGACTCAACAGAGTTCTCGACGTCTTCGTGATCCATAAAATACAGTTCAACAGCACCTTCAAGCACCCGCAGATTCGCAACGCACGACTTATATGTCGCGTTAACCCGGTTGAGGCGAGTTTCTCTGAGCATCGACGAACCGCCAACTCCGGCTGCAACCAGCAAAACCAGCACAAAAACGACTACCTGCAGACGTCGCATAAATGATTCTCCTTGATAATTTCAGGCTATTTGCCCGGCCGAACCGGTCGTGGCGGAAT
>JAKJFO010000241.1 GCA_022704885.1 Candidatus Rifleibacteriota bacterium
CGCTGATCGGAGAAATTAACCTGGCGAAAAATCCGCTGATTCCGGCTAATCAACTTGCTGAAGCCTATCGTGACCAGCTCCCCAGCCCCGAGGCCATCGCCGAAGGCTATTCACAGTCAGACCGATTACGCCGTCTGAACAAGATCGCCATTCAGCAAATGCAGATTCTGACCAGAGATGCCCGCCGGCCCCAGATTGGGCAAGCAAAGGAGCCTGAAAAATGAAACCAGGCTGGCAAAAAAAGGAGCTCCAGGAAGTCTGCGAAAAGATAACTGATGGAACTCATCAAACCCCAAAATATTTTGAAAATGGAATATTGTTTCTGTCATCAAGAAATGTAACTAGCGAAAAGATTGATTGGGAGAACGTAAAATTCATAGATGAACTACAGCATTGTGAAATGCAGAAACGGGTATCGCCAAAACGCGGTGATATTCTGCTTGCAAAGAATGGAACAACAGGAGTTGGGGCCATGGTTGATCGCGATGTTGAATTCGATATTTATGTCAGCTTAGCTTTGCTACGGCCTTTAGAGATGATTTACCCACGATACTTATTACATTTTGTTAATTCTCCAATAGCTAGAGAACAGTTTAATAAACGTTTAAAGGGCGTAGGTGTCCCAAATCTTCATTTGAAAGAAATTCGAGAAGTCCAGATTTCATACCCCTCTTTTTCTGAACAAAAGCGAATTGTTGCCATTCTCGATGAAGCTTTTGCCGGCATCGCCACCGCCAAAGCCAACGCCGAAAAAAACCTGCAAAACGCCCGCGCCCTCTTTGAGAGTCACCTCGCTCAAACATTTTCAGCTATTGACAAGAATTGGAAGAAGGAAACTTTAGGAGCAGTATGCGCTATTGGAGATGGCAACTATTCTTCAAAGTATCCAAAAGCAAATGAATTTTTAAAAGATGGCATCCCATTTATAACCGCCACAAATCTTAAAAATGGAACCATCGATTCCGAGGAAATGAGATATATCTCGCCAATTCTGCACAAATCATTATTGAAGGGGCACGTCAAAAATGGCGACCTTATTGTTGTTGTCAGAGGCAGTAATACTGGGAAAAGTAGCATTGTTCCTGATAAATTCGACGGTGCGAACCTGAACTCTCAATTGGCATTTCTTAGACCAAACTCCCTAATCGCTAATAAATTCCTATTTTACTCGTTTAACAGCCCCATTGTACAAGCGAATGTTCGGAAAAAAATATCAGGCTCTGCTCAGCCCCAGCTTCCAAATAATCAATTGCTAGGAATACAGATAAGTTACCCCCCGCTAATTGACCAACAAACGGTTGTTGCCCAATTAGATATCCTTCAAAACCAAACTATACAGCTTGAACTAATATATCAACAAAAACTGGCGGCGCTGGATGAGTTGAAGAAGTCGCTGCTGCATCAGGCGTTTTCGGGGGAGCTTTGAGATCCTTTATGAACAGCAACTTGCCACAACCGGAAGCAACTATCAGGAATTTCCTGATAGTTGCCGCTGTGAAGCGGCAGGGCTCAGTAATCCGGAAATTCCGGATTACTGCTGTTATCTGAGAAAAAATGGCCTTGACCGACCGGGTAGATTGACGTATGATTAGCATAGATACGTCAAGGGAGGGTGAATATGGATACAAAGCTTACGCTTAGACTTGATAAAGAAATAATAGAACGAATAAAAATTTACGCCTCAAAGCAGCAGAAGTCACTCAGTGCGCTGACCGAAGAATTGTATAAAGCATTTCTAATGAAAAGCAAGGATAATTCAGAATCAGAAATTCTCTCTCCAATCGCAAAAAAGTATAAAGGCATAATAAGCAGCACCGATTTTGACGCAGAAACCCAGAAATTAAGCTACCTGCGAGGCAAACACCTGGCATGATCAAGGCATACATTGACTGCAATATTCTGCTTGACTGGCTCTTGGACAGAGAGCCTTTTTCATCATATTCCGCCAAAATAATTGAATTGACTGAAACCAGGAAGATTTTAGGCCTTGTTTCGCCTCTTACGTTAGCCAACACCTATTACATCATCGCAAAAGAATTGAACAAAAAAATTGCCGATGAATTCATCATCGATAGTTTGCGAATCTTTTCAGTGCCAGGCATTTCTCTAAAGAATGTAAAAGAAGCGGTTTCCGGCAGGTTCAAGGACTTTGAAGACGATGTACACAGCTCTGTTGCCGCAGAAAACAATGTAGATTTCCTCATAACACGGAACAAAAGAGACTTTAAGAATGATAAATTCAAAGTCCTTGATGCAGAAGAATTTTTAAGAATAATTGAGAAAAAATAATCAGATAACCAGTGCGTCGACGCGGAAAATGAGGAATACGAATGAACGAAGCGGAAACCAGGGCTGAACTTATCGACCCGGCGCTGAAGCTGGCCGGGTGGGCGGTTGTCGATAACAGCCGGGTTCGGCGCGAATACTCGATTTCGCCGGGGCGCATCGAAGGGCCGGGCAAGAACGCCAAAGCGCTGATCGCCGACTATATTCTTGAGTTCCGCAATACCCGGCTGGCGGTGATCGAAGCCAAGGCCGTGCAGCATGAGCCGACCGAAGGCGTCGCCCAGGCCAAAAACTATGCCGAAAAGCTGGCGATCAGATTCGCCTATTCCACCAACGGCAAGGGCATTTACGAAATCGACATGGAAACCGGCGAAGAACGCACAATAGAGCGCTACCCGACGCCGCAGGAACTCTGGGACCGCGCTTTCGCGCAGCAGGACGCCTGGCGCGACCGCTTTGCTGAAGTCGCCTACGAAGACAAGGGCGGCACTCACCCGGGGCGCTATTATCAGGACATCGCCATCGAGCGCGTGCTGCAGGCAGTCGCCGCCGACAAAAAGCGCATTCTGCTGACCCTGGCGACCGGAACCGGCAAAACCTTCATCGCGTTCCAGATCGCCTGGAAGCTCTTCCATGCCCGCTGGAACCTCTCACGCGAACCGGTGCGGCGACCACGCGTTCTCTTCCTGGCCGATCGCAATCTTCTCGCCAATCAGGCTTACAACGCCTTTTCGGCCTTTCCTGAAGATGCGCTGGTCAGAATCTCGCCCGACGATACCAGAAAGAAGGGCAAGGTTCCGAAGAACGGTAGCATTTTCTTCACGATTTTTCAGACTTTCATGTGCGAGAACACCGGCCAGAAACCCGAAAGATCGCGTGACGACGTCGAAGAACCGGCCACGCCCTGGTATAACTTCGGCGAGTATCCGGCAGATTTCTTCGATCTGATCATCATTGACGAGTGCCATCGCGGCGGCGCCAGAGACGAGAGCAACTGGCGCGGCATTCTCGAGTATTTTTCCCCGGCGGTGCAGCTCGGCCTTACAGCCACACCGAAGCGCAAAGACAACGTCGACACCTACCTGTATTTCGGCAGCCCGGTTTATTCCTACTCTCTCAAGGAAGGCATCAACGATGGTTTTCTGACGCCCTTCCGGCTCAAGCAGATTGCGACTACCCTGGATGAATATGTTTACACCAGCGACGACCGCGTAATGGAAGGCACGGTCGAGGCCGGCAAGCTTTATGAAGAACAGGATTTCAACCGCATCATCGAAATCATGGAACGCGAAAAATACCGCGTCAGCCTGTTCATGAACCAGATCAACCAGAAGGAAAAAACCCTGGTTTTCTGCGCTACCCAGGCGCACGCGCTGGCGGTGCGTGACCTGATCAATCAGATGAAGACGAGCAGACACCCCGATTATTGCCACCGCGTAACTGCGAATGATGGCGAACTTGGCGAACAGCATCTGCGTGATTTTCAGGATAACGAGAAGACGGTGCCGACGATTCTGACTACCTCGCAGAAGCTTTCTACCGGCGTCGATGCCCGCAACGTGCGCAACATTGTGCTGATGCGGCCGATAAATTCAATGATCGAGTTCAAGCAGATCATCGGGCGCGGCACCAGATTATATGAAGGCAAGGACTACTTTACCATCTACGACTTCGTGAAGGCCCATCATCATTTCCACGATGAAGAATGGGACGGCGAACCACAGGAACCTGAACCCTGCAGCAAATGCAGCAGTTACCCCTGCGTCTGCGAAAAGGAAGCGCAGCAGCCCTGCCAGATATGCGGGAAGCGCCCGTGCGAGTGCCCGAAGGAACCCTGCGCGAAGTGCGGCCAGCGGCCATGCGTCTGCATAAAAAAAGCGAAAGTAAAGCTGGCCAACGGCAAGGAACGAACCATTCAACACATGATGTGCACCAGCTTCTGGCACCCGGACGGCACGCCGATGTCAGCACAGCAGTTTCTCGAAGCCCTCTACGGAAAGCTGCCGGAATTCTTCCAGGATGAAGATGAATTGCGGGCCTTATGGAGCGCGCCCGACACCCGTCGCAAACTTCTCGACGGACTATCTGAAAAGGGTTTTGGCTACCAGCAGCTGGCCGAGATGCAGAAAATCATAGACGCCGAGAACAGTGACCTTTTCGACGTTCTCGCCTACATTGCCTATGCCATGCCGACTCTCACCCGGGAAGAGCGCGCCACCAGAGCCAAAGCGCTCATCAAAAATCAGTTCGACTCAAAGCAGCAGATCTTTCTGGAATTCGTGCTCGCGCACTACGTTGAAGTCGGCGTCGAAGAGCTCGATCAGGACAAACTTACCGCCCTGCTGCGCCTGAAATACCACGGCTCGATCGCCGACGCCATCACCGACCTCGGCCGCCCTGAAGAAATCGGCAAAACCTTCGCCGGCTTCCAGAAATATCTCTACCAGGAAAGCTGATTCTCAAAAACAAAAATCTGGTACCTATCTGGTCCCTAAAAGTGAAAATTTCTGGCAAATCTGGCGTAATTTTACGAATTCTGACGAACAAAAAACCCGCTGCTGGAGCGGGTTTTTTGTTTAGTGCAATAGCAAGGGTCACTATTTAATTGATGCCTGCTACCAGTATCTAAAGAGGCTTGCAATTTTCGGAATCGAACAAAACACCACGGTGCAGCACCACGGTCAAAATTTTCGTCTTTACGAAAATTTTTTCTTTCGCTCTGGCATTTTCGCAGAATAAATACCGTTGCATAATCTATTTGCAGCAATCCGACAATCACGAGCCTGACGAAGCGATCAGCGCCCTGCCGGCGTTAGTAAGCCGGTATTTCTGCAGACGGCTGCTCGGCTTATCCGGAATGGTCATTTCTATTAATTCCAGCTCAAGAAGCCTTCTGATCTGCTTATGCAGCTCACCCGATACGGTTTTATGGCCAAGTTTTTCAGCAAGTCCAGCTTTACCTTCCTCGCACTCTGCAAGAAACACAAAAACCTTAGCCGCAAGAGTTGACTCTAGCCGCGACTCTAGCCGCGACCCTAGCCGTGACCCTAGCCGTGAATTTTGCGGGTCGATTGAATCTGGCTCAACCTTAGTCCTGGAGCCAATTTTCTGCTTTTCAAGGGTATGAGGCTTTGCCAGATAAACCGTAAACCTTACCCGCATGCCGATTTCCTGAACCAGCGGTTCGGGAAGCCTAAGCTTTGCAACAGCACGCAAGATGTTGCGCACCCCGCTGCCCCACTGTTCGATCAGCTTCAGCTCCCGGAATACCCTTGCGATTACCGGGTTGCGTATCTTCGAGACACCGCTCTTCATGTCTTCGATGGTCATACCTGGCATCAGAATACCTGGATTCTCGACCTCGATGCGGTCATCAAAAAATGCCACCCGCACCGGTGCGCCACGCTGCGAATAGTCAGAGTGAACAAGAGCATTGATAACGACTTCGCGCAATATATCGATGGGAATACTCCAGACATCCTTGCGCTGGATCTCGGAAAAGTCGGCGCCGCGCATGGCATGCTTCTTGAGAAAAAGCATGATGCTCTCGACAGACTCAGGTAGCGACTCCTCAAGTTCTATATGATCAAAAATGTCACCCTTGTCGTTGCCGATAAAGCGGCCACACTGCACCCAGGCGTCAGGATAGTGAAAAACCCGTTCCCG
>JAKJFO010000242.1 GCA_022704885.1 Candidatus Rifleibacteriota bacterium
TCCAGTACAGTCTGCCCCTGCCGTCTGTCGATAAAAACATAAAATTGACACTGGCGCGAAAGACTTCTTCCGCGCTGATGGCTGGTTCCCACTGGTTGTATGGAGCGACTACCCTGTTATGCGACACTTCTGGCCTCCTGCCATTGATTCGACGCTGCGATGTGTACTCCGCGTGCGTCACCTTACTTTTTTAACACGATCACGACGGCATGGCAAAAGAAAAATCGCCGCAGCAACGCGGCGATTTTTGCATAGATACCGTTTAAATGCGGCTTATCTTGGCTTGACGAAATACTTGTTGGGGTGTCTGAAGACATTGGTGCCGCAATGCAACTGGCCCTGCAGGTTATGATAAGGCAGCGAGTCGATGAAATTGGCATGCAACCCGACCTTGGCAGCAGTTTTGCTGATATGCAGCCGCATGGCACGAACCTTGGGATCGGGCACGATGAGCTGGTTGTTGAGAATCAACTGGTTAACGCTGCCCGGCAGGTAAGCAATGTGCTTTGTGCCTGACATTTTTCTGAAAAGAGCGGGGAAAGACAGCACCGAATGCGGCTTGCCGGCATCATTTCTGACTTCGGAAATCTTCGCGCAGGCCTTTTTAACATTGGTGTCGATCAGGTTGGCGAGGGTCAGATTGAGCTGAATGAACTTCTCGACATCGCTTCTGGCGACTTCGTGACCCCAGCTGAGATTGGCGCCAGACTCTGAAGATGCCAGCATTTCTTCTGAGCTTTCGAGATACTTCAGCACTGCTTCGCCGAAAGAGCGGGTTCGTCGGCGCCTGGCCGGGGCATCGAGCTTCAGTTCTTCGGCCCGTTTCTTTTCGGCCTCGATCAGATATGCTTTGACCGCCAGCATGGCGTCACGATATTCCTTATGCGGAATTGCCTTGAGCTCGGCGTCAGGAGTGTCTTTTACCAGACGCATCGCCAGCCGGGGATTGGCCTTGATGAGTGTATATCCGCGCAAAGCCTTTGGATTCGGGCAGACTGAGATATATTCATCGACATGGCCGACATGCAGCCAGTCGGTTTCGAGAACTGCCATGCGGTTTTTGTAACCGTGTTTTTCGAGATAAGCGCGCAGTTCAGGAGTTGAAGTGTTGCCGATCAGTAGAACATTATCGGGAGTAACTTCGATGTTACCGCCGTAATCCCCGCCAGAGTATTGGTTTGAAGGGTTTTTCAGCAGATAACTGTTCCAGAAGTTAGCCAGAATACCAGGCAGTTCTGCATTATCGCGGCCGCGATTCGAGTCGAAAACGACGGTCTGGGGCTTTGGGTCACCCTTGACCTTGACGACGCCGACTTCGCCCCAGTCCTGCATCCAGATGTCTCTGGTGCTGTATGCCTTATTGAATTCAACAAAGCGCTTAACCCGCTCAGCACCAACTTTTTCGTTGATATAGGCGTAGTCCTTTTCCTGCATATCCCAGCCGGGAATAACATACACCTTGAAGGCATCATCTTTTTTTACCATGCCCTTTTCATGCATCTGCGCAACGATGTTGATCAACGAAATCACGAAATTCGCGTTCTGCTGACCTGGCGAATAGACAACCAGCACCTTTAACGGCATATTATTCGGGCTCAGAAATTTGATGCTCTCGATGTCGTCTGCCGAAGCCACCTGTCTGACCCGCGCCTCGACTCCGCTGAACAGCCCGCCGGCCGCAACCATACCGGCAACGATAAGAGTGCCCGCCCGGCGCAAAAGACCTTTATCTGACAACATAAATCACTCCTGTTGAAATTCTATAGACAAATTATACCAGAAACTCGCCCGTACGGTATCCCGATTAAAAATTGATGCCTGTTGATGACCGCTTAGGCCTCAGAAGCGTAATTGCAACCCAAACCCACAACCTGTGCCATACGATATTATGCTTCTGATGCGGTAAGTTCAACCTTTATACGCTCGGGGTCTTCGAAGAACGCCGCGTAAGAATCAGGGCCGCCGGCGTGCGGGTGGCGGTCGGCGTAAAGAATTACAGCTCCGCGTTCGCGCAACTTGGCAGTTATTTCATCGACCTGGCGCCGGCTTGCGGCATGAAAAGCCAGATGGTTGAGACCCGGTCGGCAGCGATGAAATGGCGTAGCCAGATGCTTTTCGTCGGCCTGCACAAACACCAGATAGGTGTCGGCAAGTATGAAACTGATTCCGGAAGGCCATCTCTGCAACTCATGATAGCCGAGTTCCGCCAGAAACCAGCCCCAGAATTCTGCCGTCTTTTTGAGATCAGAGCAGTAGATTTCGACATGATGCAGCTTGCCGGCAGCCGACAGAGCTTCGCTAACGCAGTTTTCCTCTTCGATCTGCGGGCTCTGCGGGTCGAGAATCTCAGTCTTGAACTCGGCGAAAAGCTGCATGATCGCAGGGTCAGCGTCGATCCGCCGGATGTCTTCAGCGGCATCGATTCCGAGAAATCTGATCACTTCGCTGCGCCGCGTCGAATCCTTTTCGTCACGCAAAAACAGCACATCGACTTCGGCCAGTCGCCGGTACAACGCCAGCACCCGCTCCTGCAGGCGCAGATACTTTTCTTCACAACCCTCACGAATCTTATAGCGATATATACGTGTAATCATGACAACTATTCTTAACATTTGCTCGTGCAATGTCAAGACTGCCTCAGTAACCGGCGAAATAGAAGTTGTTACGCTCAGATTGCATGTCTCAAACAACAATTGTGCCACATATGCCGCCAGTAATTGTATTCATCATGGTCGCAATTAGCGTGACCCAACCTGTTACAACACCTTTTTCCATATACTTGACATTATAACCTAATGATGTAATGTTATAGATGTAATGATGTAATATAATTACCAATGTCAATTCTGGAGGCCTACCATGCCACGCACTCAGATCACGCTTACTGACGATCAATACCGCTTTCTGATAGAATTTTCACGGCAAACCGGAAAATCTATCTCGTCAATAATCAGAAAAGCCGTAGATCATCTTCGCGCGGAAGAAAAAACACCAAACCGGATGGCCCTCAAACTGGTCGGTGCTTTTGAGGCCGATCGACCTGACATTTCGGTTCATCATGATGAGATATTGTGGGGCAGCGATACCAGCAGGGAGAGCAGAAAATGAAAGTGTTCGCCGATACCTCGGCGTTTTTTGCCACTCTGGTTCGCAACGATTACATGCATGTGCGGGCGCGCGAAACATTTCAATATCTTGTCGAACAGTCTGTCGAACTGTACACGACGAGCTACGTCGTTCTCGAAACAATTGCCCTGCTGCAGGCCCGGGTTGGTCTTGACGCGGCCAGGAGCTTCCAGCACGAATTTCTGTCGATTATCAAGGTGTACTGGGTTGACAAAAGTCTTCATGAAAAAGCATTTCGGCGCCTGGAGCTCAGAGGACGACGCGAAATAAGTCTGGTAGACTGCACCAGTTTTGTCTGGATGGAAGAATCCGGCATAACTCATGCCTTTGCCTACGACGAGCACTTTAACGCTGAGGGTTTCACTCTGTATGGCCAACCCGATGACCTGCAAGAACGCTGATCGCTGCTGAACGGCACAACGACACCGGTAAACTGGCAAGACGAATAGCGCAATCTGGAGTAAAAGCGATGACACATATCAGTCTGCATGACCGGGCACAGATTGAAACATTTCTGAGGAAGAAACCGCATCTGCACCTGTATGAAATCGGAGATCTCGATGACCGCTTCTGGCCGCACACGGCCTGGTATGGCTCTGAAAGCGGCACCGGCCTTGACGCGATAGCGCTGCTTTACACCGGCTCGGTGTTGCCAACTCTGCTTGCGCTGGCAGATGATATTAACGCAACGGCCGCGCTGCTGCGTTCCATCAGGCATATTCTTCCTGCGCGATTTTACGCACATTTGAGCCCGGACCTGGAAAGCATCTTGCACGAAGCTTACGATTCTAAGCCTGGTGGCGAGCACTTCAAGATGGTGCTGACTGATACGAAGCCACTGGCGGGAAAAGGCGATGCGCAGGTCGTGCGCCTCGGCGAGCCTGATCTTGCTGAAGTTACCGCTCTTTACGCAGAAAGCTACCCCGGAAACTGGTTCGACCCCAGAATGCTGGCAACAAAACAGTATTTCGGCATAAGAGAAAACGGGCGACTAGTAAGCATCGCCGGCGTGCATGTCTATTCGCCGCATTACAAGGCAGCCGCGCTTGGCAATATTACGACGCTTCCGCAGTGCCGCGGCAAGGGTTGCTGCGCCAGGGTTACAGCAGAACTCTGCCGGTCACTGCTCGCAGAGGGCCTCAATATCGGCCTGAACGTAAAATGCGACAACGCTGCAGCCATAGCCTGTTATCGCAAACTCGGCTTCGAAGTCGTCGCCTCATACAACGAATTCACATTTCAGATTTGCAGAAAAGGTAACATCGATCCGCCAGAATGGCACGGTTCTGTTTTGAAAGACCGTCAAAAGGCCTGTAATGAAGGTAAAATCGCAGCATCTGACTGGCAACAGGCGAAGAAAACAATCAAAAAAAATCTTGGGTGCGAGTAGAAATCCTCAGCACCGCAGAAAACAGGCTGTAGACCTTTCGACTGAAATACCTTTGCCATATTATCCCGATTGCGTTATTATTGACCGCATAACGCGCCCGCCGCCGGGCCATGTAAACAGGCATACGTGGCTACAGTCGACAAAACGCCCGGTTTCTGTTTACTTTTGCGGTTTTTCATATTAACTTTTGGGCAAACCTCAAAATGACGAAAGTTTGGCATGGAATTCCAGCATCTTACAACGCTCAGAAAAATACACCCGGCATGGCAGTTGCTGAGAGCCGATAATGGCCCGCTGATCATCAGCTTTCTTTATCGAGAATTCATTGTTCCTAACGCGAGAACGCTTTCGCAAAGCGATCTTGAGGCGAAACTCGAAGACGAGCTTTTCAGGCTGCGCGAACAGCTCGGCGAAGAGGCTTTTCCGAAGGCGGCGGCGCATTATCTGAACGACTGGACGCAGAACGACAAGGGCTGGCTGCGAAAATTTTATCCGCCCGGTCAGGATGAAGCACATTTCGACCTTACTCCGGCCACAGAAAAGGCAATTCTCTGGCTCGAAAGCCTCACCAGTCGCGTTTTTGTCGGCACTGAGTCGCGGCTGAGAACGGTTTTTGAATTGCTGCGCCAGATTGTTTCAGGCAGTGATGACGACGTTGAGACCCGTATCGCCGATCTGGAAAAGCAGAAAGCTGACCTTGAGAAACAGATCGCGCGACTTCGTGCCGGCGAAATCGATATGCTCGATGATACGGCCCTTAAAGACCGCTTTCAGCAGATGAATATGCTGGCGAGAAGCCTGCTCGGCGATTTTCGCGAGGTTGAGCACAATTTTCGCATGCTCGACCGCAAGGTTCGCGAGCAGATTGCCACCTGGGAAGGCCGCAAAGGAGAGCTGCTCGAGAAAATTTTCGGCGAGCGCGAAGCTATCGAAGATACCGATCAGGGCAGAAGTTTTCGCGCATTCTGGGAATTCATCATGTCTCCCGCCCGTCAGGAAGAATTTACCGACCTGATAGAGAAGGTGCTCGCCATGGAACCAATTCAGGCTCTCGGGCCAGATCCGCGCCTCAGCCGCATACATTTCGACTGGCTCCTGGCCGGTGAAACCACGCAGCGCACGGTTGCCAGGCTCTCACAGCAGCTGCGGCGCTTTCTGGAAGATCAGACCTTTCTTGAAAATCGCAGAATTATTCAGATTTTTCAGCACATTGAAGCCCTGGCAGTCAAAGTGCATGACCGGCCGCCCACCGACAAAGCCTTCATGAGCATCGATGAGCCGGGCGCTGCCGCAGTTGACATGCCGATGGAAAGGCCTCTTTTCAAACCGGTAATCAGACCGAGAATAGAGTCGGTTATTCAGCTCGGCGACGGTTCAGACATCGATACAGCAGCTCTTTTCGATCAGATAATCATCGACAAGGAACTTCTGC
>JAKJFO010000243.1 GCA_022704885.1 Candidatus Rifleibacteriota bacterium
GTCATGCAGCGGAAAGGGTTGTTCCGATGATGTTGCCTGCTGGTCTGGATTCTGCCTGATATGCGCAGGGATTTTTTTCCACATGGCAAAGGCGATATCGGTAAGACCATTGCTGTCTGCAATCTCGATAGCATTTTCCCCGGCATGGTTGCGCAGCAGCACCGGGGGTTCATGCGCCAGCATAGTCTCAGCCATTTCCGGCGCACTGATCAGAACCGCAATATGTAATGGCGTATTGCCAAGGCTGTCGGCGATATCTATGCGGGCTCCATGTTTAAGCAGCATACTGGCGATTGCTGTGTTTCTTTGTACGACAGCACGGGCAAGCGGAGTTATTCCGTTCATCTTCCATATGTGCATGTAACTGCCGCGCGAATAAAGGCTGTGGCGGGCTTTAACAAAAGCCGGGTCGGTCATGGAAAAGCTGGCGATTTCTGTTGCGATGTTGGGATTGGCGCCTAGTTCGAGCAGGCTGGCGACAGCCCGATCCGAGTTCCTTTCGGCTCCGCGCAGCAGAGGTGTACCACCGTATGCATCGAGACAGTCGATAGCAAGCCCTGATTTTATGAGTCTGGCGATAACCTCAGGTCTGGCGTTGTTTTCAGCCGCCATATGCAACATGGTGTCAGCTGTAATACCCTGCTTCAGTTTTGTATCTGCTCCGGCATTGAGCAGCGCCAGGACAGTATCATGTGCGCTGCCGTCTAGTGCAAAGCATAAAGGAGTTTCGGCTTTATGACTCAAAGCCTCCAGATCTGCGCCCTGCTTGAGCAGATACCTGACCAGTTCTGTTCTGCCGCCGCGGGCGGCCCAGTGCAGCAGTGTATAGCCCTGCTCGTCGGTTTCCCTGAGGTTAAAACCGAGTTCGATCGCCAGCTTTACCGTATCGATCCGGCCTGTCCAGGCCCAGCCAAAGACTGATTCATATTTTTCTCCGGGAGTTTCACCGGGAAAAAACAGAGGGCGCAGGTCAACGCCCTTGTCAGCGATACGGCGTAACGCCGTGACACCCTCAGACGTTTCTACAAGCGCTTTGTAGAGATTTTCGTGCTTTTTGTCATGCAGAACCTTAAAATCAGCCGTGGCGCCATGTTCAAGCATTATATCGAACAACTTCCAGCGGCCGGTGGCGAGCAGCAACGGCGGCAGACCATTGCTGCAGGTGGCGTTCGTATTGACGCCTGTCTTGAGAAGAAAGCGCAGAGGCTCGCTGTAGCCAGCCTGAATGACTTTTTCGAGCAGCGTGGCGCCGCTGGCCGTCTTATATTCGATATCTGCTCCGCTTTTTATCAGCAATTCGCTGGCACTGGCCGAACCGGCCATGATAGCGGCAAGCAACAGAGGTTCTCCCTTGCTGTTGGCAAGGTTCGGGTCGACGCCATGAGCGAGTGCGCGCGACAACAGATCGATTCTGCCGCTCGATGTCCAGCTGTGAAGAATCGACGTTCCTGAGGCGGCGATCTGAGTAAAATCCGGCTGCTGTTCAAGCAGAAATTCGATGATTTCGGGCTGGCCAAAGCGCAATCCCATGGAGAAAGGTGATTCATTCCAGCGGTCTGGCTTGAACAGGTCGGCGCCAAGGCTGACCAGTTTTTCGACACGCCATTTTGTCGGTTCCCAGCGCATCAGCTCATGAAAAACCGTTCTGCCATCATGAGAAACCGTGTTTATCGCTGCCCCTTTTTTGATGAGCCAGGAAAAGGTAACCAGCAACGGGTCAGCGCCAACGCTCTCGAAAAGTGGAGTAATACCGCGTTTGTCAAAATGGTTGACGTTGGCACCTCTTTGCAGAAGCAGTTCCGCCAGAGCAAAATGCCCTTGTTTGACGGCCATGAACAGGGCTGTGCGCCCATTATTGTCGGTTATGTCGACGGGAACCGCGCGATCGAGTAACATGCGTGTCAGATAACTGTTTCCTGCCTTCGCTGCAATATGCAGAGGCGTCAGTCCCTCATTGTTGGCTGCAATCGGGTCGGCACCGGCTTTGAGCAGCGCAGTCGCCCACTGCCGGCTGTGTCGGCTGATCGAAAGATGCAGTGCGGTGTTGCCTTCGGCATCACGCTCTTTTGTGTCTGGTGTTCCGCTGAGCAGGCGTTCGATGGTAAGGCGCTGGTTCGACTTGATTGCCGCCAGCAAACTTGTCTCACTGGCAGCAGCGGTTCGCATCGCTTCCACTTCTGCCGGATCACGCCGGCTGAATTGGATGAGAAGTTCAAAAAGGTCGTAGTCGCCGCGTTTGTCGGCAAGCTGCAGAGCAGTTTCGCCTTTTTTGTCGGCGATGTCAGGCCTGGCTCCGGCCTGCAGCAGAGGTATGACCAGGTCTTTGCCAAATCCTCTGAGAGCTATATGCAACGGCGTGGCACCGTCAGCCGTCGTCGCGTTCGCATCAAAACCGGCCTTCAACAGCGTTTTAACCAGTTTTTCGTTATTGCGTGCAACCGCCAGGTGCAGTGCGGTTTCGCCTTTATCGTTTCGGGCCGGTGTGTCATTCAAGTTCATGGCGAGCAACAGAAATCCAGCCATTGCCTGTCGATCATTTTCTACACATTGCAAAAGCAATTTTGCCCGACCTTTCGCATCATCGCCTGAGCCATCCGGCAGCTGCAGTCGGGCACCACGCTCGACAAGCTCTTTGAGCAGCATCGGATCATTGTACCTCTCGGCCAGTGTCATTATCGTGTCGCCGTTGCCGGCAACAGCATTTATATCAGCACCTTTTGCCAGCAGGTAATCCTTTATCTCACCGGCACTTTCGCTGTTGAAGCGTTCTTTATAAAGCGTGAGCAGCGGTGTGTAACCCGCATTATCGCGTGCATCGACTGCGGCTCCTGCTTCGACGACAAAAAAGATGGCGTTTATCTGGCGGGATATACAGGCCAGATGCAGAGGTGTGCGGCCATAATCGTCTCTTACCTCGATTTTTGCGCCGCGTTCGAGCAGGAATGCAACATTTTCCGGAAATTCGCCGGAACATGCATACATCAGCGGTGTATAGGCTCCTGACGCGACGGCTTCGATCACAGCACCGGCTTCCAGCAATGCCGGCAGGCTGGTTTTGTCGAGTTTTGCCGCGACATGCAGCGGGGTGCGCTGCCAGTTGTCGGCAAGCTTCACGTCTGCCCCTGCTTTCATAAGCATCGATGCCACCTGCGGCAGATTGTAAAAAGCTCTGATCAGCGGCGTGCTTTCTTCGCCATCTCTGCAGTTCGGGTCGGCCCCCTCGCGCAGCAGATAGCGCACAGCGATTTGATTCTGGGCCAGAATAGCCCGAATCAGTAGAGGCGTACCCTTTTCGTCTTTGCTGTTGGGAGCGAGGTCAGGGTTTATCAAAAGACTGCGTGCGCCCTTTTCAAGCAGCAGATCGACAGTTTTGAGATCAGGATCGTTCATAACATGATCGAGTGCGGTTTTGCCCTGATTGTCCTTGAGGTTGGGATCAGCTCCGTTGTCGATCAGAAAAATGATCAGGTCAGCCCGGTGTTTTGATACTGCCTTATTCAGGGGCGTTCTGTCCCATGCATCTCTTTCGTTGGGATCCGCACCGGCTGCAAGCGCTTCAGCAAAATCCTTAACTTCAGGATATTTGTCACTTCTGCCCAGCAATTCTAAAAATGACGCGCCAGCCATGACCGGTTGCCAGATCGGCATCATAAAAAGCACCAGCATAAAGCAGACAGACAATTTTTTCGTCAGCATTGTTTCCCCCTGATCACTGTTCCTCTATCAGCATTATGCAGCGCCACCGCGATATTGTCGACAACAAACTTTTATTGTGCAGTATGATCATATTCGTTTCAATCAGCCGCTGCTGCATGTTGATCGGGGCCGAATAAGAATAACACGATTCGATAGCGATACTGAACCCCAAAGCGAATGTATTCTCCAGGCAATGACTGTCTTTGACCGAGAATTGTGTTGCTGCCTTCCAAAAATAGACAGTGCGGCGAAAAAGTGCTATTGAGATAATATAGATTATAGATGGAGGGGCGTATGATTGAAGATTTTTCTGGTATTTCTACGTACGATCAGGGCATGGTTCCGCTCAACACATGGGATCAGATCATCGGCAAGATCGCCGCGCTGCGCGGAGAGACCGATACCGAGAAACAACTGGCAATCATCACTGCGGTGCTGGTAAACATCAGGCTTCTCGACAAGGAAGATAAAATCTACGACCGTCGAGACCTCAAAGAAAACATCGACACCATCTACCAGAGGGTTCTCGACGAGACGAAGCAGACGCTGAACCGCAAGAACGAGCCATCGAACGAATATATCTATTATTTTCGCGAACTGCTCAAAAAGCTGCCGATCCGCAGTGGAGGTATCGATCTGATCGGTGATATCAGAAGTGCCGCCGAATATTTTGAGGAAGGGCGTAACGGCAGCGACCCGCTGATGTCGTTTGCCGGCGATCTGCGCAAAGAAGTGCACCGAAAGCTGTCGCCACGTATTCTCGAAAAGTACATCAGGCCTTATCTGCAACTGGTTAAGCACAACAACAGCGAACCTATGTATAAAGCCGGCTACATGGTTGTCGCCAGCCGCTTTGACGCAAAAAATGAAGACGCAAAATTTATCGAACTGGCTGAAGAACTCGAAGAAAAGCTTTCCTACCTCTGGGATTATGAAAGGGGCGACATCACCGCGGTTAAAAAGAATCTCGAAAAACACCTCGATCTTTTCGAAAAGTGTTTTCTGCGCCGTGAAATGCAGACTTTTCTCGACATCAGCACGGCTCAGCATATCAGCAACACCGACAACCTTGTTGACTGCCTCAAGCGACTGGCCAGTTTCAAGACCATGCTCAAAAAGTCGTATTTCGAAAAACGCATCGAACTGTTCGATTATCTCAATCTCGACCTCGATATCGGGCGTCTGGTCTTCATATTCACCAACGACCTGACCAACAGCCATTATGAGACGGTGACCTTCGGTAATATCAAAAACTGCATTCTGCTGGTCAAGGAACTTATCGTTCTGCTCAGTATCAAAGGTATTCTCGCCGACAAGAGTGAAAAGTTCATCAAAGAGCTCAACGCCATCTACGCGATGGAAACTGTCGATATTCTCAAGACCAAACGCCTGTTTCAGAATATTTCGCTCGAACTGCAGCAGTTCATGAAAACCAATATTTTTCTGCGGCTCAGCCAGATGCTCAATAACGTGCTCGAGGCCTACCAGGTGCCGACTTCCAACCTGTCGCCGATCAAGGACCGCTTTTTCAACAATTTCATCAGAACCACCGAGTTTCATGCGGTCAACGAGTTCGTCGAAAAGATCATCATGTTTCTCAACCGTGAGCTCGCCAGCAAAAACGCCGAAAACAGTCTATATGGTAAATTTCGCCTGACTGAAATGCCCGCCGTGAAAGGCGATTACGATGCTTTCATCGCTACTACCTGGAGCCCGACAGCAGACGCGGTGCGCCCCTTTCTGGGTGGCAAAGGCAACGGCATAATCGATATGAAAAGCCTGGGAATCAACATTCCGCCGGCATTTGTGCTTGGCCTGCCGATCTGCCGCGAGATCGACGACAAAAAGGCCGATCAGAAAGGCTTTAAAGAAGCCATTCGCAAGTATCTCGGCCAGCTCGAAGAAAAAACCTCACGCAAACTGGGTGATGCAGCTGGACCGCTGCTGGTTTCAGTGCGTTCCGGCACCACCATTTCGCTGCCCGGTTCGATGTGTACAATTCTCAATGTCGGGCTTACACCTGCCATTCGCCAGAGTCTAGCAAAACAATACGGCGACAGCTTTGCCGACAGTATCTATCTGAGATTTCTGATCAACACTCTGGTTGCGCTCGAAGTGCCGGGCAATCCGGAAGTCACCATAGAAGCAGCTGAGCAGATCGTTAAACAACGCCTCGGCGACGGATTC
>JAKJFO010000244.1 GCA_022704885.1 Candidatus Rifleibacteriota bacterium
ATGCGTTGCCATCTTTCCAGGCAAAGCAAATTCGCCATTGCTTGTTTATTCTTATGCTATTCTGACCAAGACGATTCCCTTGCAACATTTCAAGCATGTTGCCAGGAGGAACCCGTAAATCATTCAGTGCTTCCGCGGCATTAAGAATTTCAAGTTTCCGCATTGCCGGCCGTAGAATGGCCGAAAATCTGCGAGAACCCATTCCGTTAAAGATTGCTTCCGTTTCTTTGCACCTGAATGATTTGATCACATCTAAATAATAACGAACTTCGTTATTAAAGTCAAATTTGTCGGCAGGCAGGAATTTGCTGGTGCGTTGCGGTCAGCGGTCGTTGCTGAAGTCGTGGCTGGTGAGGTCGAGCAGGCGGTTGATGCTGCCGAAGATGCCCCTGATATCGGTGGGAAGGTTGGCGCCGGCGCAGCGGCGGCGGGTTTCGCCGGTCTGGTGCTCAAGCAGGACGGTTTTGATTTCTTCGAGCGGTCGCAGCAGCTTGCTGTTGAGCTGCTGAATGAAGACGATTCCTGAAATGAAAACGAAGACTGCCATGAAGACTATGCCCCAGGCACCACCTCGGCTCAGCTGCTGGGCTTTTTTGTCGGCGCTGGCCATGGCGTCGCGATTGATTTTTGACAGAGTGATAATAGCTGCTGTTGTTGTTTCCAGCGATTGTTTGCTGCCGATAAGTGCGCCTTCATAATGTGAAGAGATGATATCCAGTGCCGCCGGCTCTTCACCCTCGGTGACATTGTTTTTTGCGCGTTCGAGAGCCTTTGCGAATTGCTGAATATGCTCTGATTTTTTACCGCCATGATCGTGCGCCGCCATGACCAGTGCGGTTAACATTTCTTCGCATGCCTGCAATGAGCGCTCGTTATTACTGATAATCTCTGCGATTGCCGGGGTCATGCGGGTAAACACGCCGATTGCACCGAAGGCCATGAGCAGGTTGATGATGACGATCAGCCAGGCGGCGAGGCTGAATGCTTGTGCCAGTCGCATTTTATTTTCCTTCCATGAGTTTCTTTATCGCTTCTTCTTTTGAGACCAGTACTAGATTGTCGTTTTCCTGCAAAGGCTCGTCTGGCGTTGGCTGAAACACGCTGCTGGGCATGCCTCTTCTGACGGCGACGACCATGATGCCGTATTTCTTGGGCAGAGCCAGTTCGATCAGGGTTTTGCCGATCATTTTGTCTTTGACCGTAATCTCAGAAAGGTGCAGACCGTCGCCAAGCGGCATATCGGCAACCAGTTGCCGGTAAATCAGGCGGTTGGCGAAACGTTTTCCAAACTCCTGCTCGGGATTTACTATCTGATGAGCGCCTACCAGTTGGAGAATGCGCTGGTGCATCGGGTTGTTGGCGCGGGCGACGACACAGGGCGAGCCCATCTGGCGCAGCAGCGCGGTGCAGATAATCGAGGCTTCCTTGGAATCGTCACCGATGGCGCAGACGGTTGCATCTCTTTTGCCCGGTTCAAGACGGGCAAGTTCAGCCTCGTCGGTAGCATCGAGCACCAGCGCTTCGGTTACGAAGCTGGCGGCTTCTTCTACCATGTTTTTTCTGATGTCGGCGGCGATAACTTCGGCGCCTTTGCTTGTCAGAGTAGCTGCCAGCGACATGCCGAACTGTCCGAGACCGATGATAAGTATCTGTTGAGCCATATTCTCTTCCTCAGGTTAAGTTTATGCGGGCGTCGAGATAATTGGCCGCGTTGGAATGACGCTCGCGGCTGAGCAGGGCAAAAAGCGTTACCGGGCCGATGCGGCCGGCGAACATTGCCAGCATGATAATGATCTTGCCGATGCTGTCCAGTTTGTTTGTTGCGCCGAACGAAAGCCCGACTGTGCCCAGCGCCGAGGTTGCTTCGAAAATGAGGTCGCGTGAGCCGGCATTCTGGGTGACTTCGAGCATAAGAATAATTGCGAGCAGGACACCCATACCGGCAACAACAGTAGTGATCGCCTTGAAAATAGTTTCATGCATCACCTTGCGGTTCTGAATCGCGACTTCTTCATAGCCAAGCACGCAGGCCCAGAAAGTTGCAATCAATACGCCGAACGTCGTGGTTTTGATACCGCCGGCGGTGCCGCCTGGACTGCCGCCGATGAACATCATGCACAACATGACGATAAAGGTCGGGCCGAGCACGTTTTCGATAGCGACTGAGTTGAAACCGGCGGTGCGCAGAGTAACCGACTGGAACCAGGCATTGTGCAGACGGTCAGCAATAGAAAGATTCTTGAGCGAGTTGTCCCACTCCAACACCAGATAAAACAGGCTGCCGGAAAGGAGCAGAACTATGGTTGTCAGCAACGCCAGTCGAGCGGCCGCAGGCAGGGTTTTGCCTCGGAACCAGGCTGGAATCATCATGACAACTGCCGGCGCCAGCCCGCCGATAACGATCAGAAAAGCTACCGTATGCAGTATCATCGGGCAGTTCTGATAGCCGATCAGACTGTCACTTTGCAGGGCGAAGCCGGCGTTGCAGAATGCTGAAATCGAAGTGAATACGCCCTTCCAGAGGGCTTCTTTTACGCCAATGCCGGTATTTAAAAAGAGAAGCGAAAGAATGACTGCTCCGACAGCTTCGGCGACGGCAGTAAAACCGGCTATCTGCTTGAGTGAACCGATCAAAGTGACATGGTCGGCATTTATCGTGGTGTTAAGAACCTTTGCCTGGCGCAGGCTGATTCTCCGGCCAAGCGCGTGCAATGCCAGTGTTGTCACGGTCATGATGCCAAGGCCGCCAAGCTGTATCAGCAGCAGAATGAAGGCCTGACCAGTCGTAGAAAAGTCGTTGGGTGTGTCGAGTACAATCAAACCGGTGACACAGACTGCACTGACAGCGGTAAAAGCTGCGTCTATAAGCGAAATGTTGCGGTTCGCGGCAGCGACAGGCATGTAAAGTAGAAAGGCGCCGAGCAGGCAGAGCAGCAGAAAGGTGAAAAGAGTTGCCCGTGCCGGATGGGTTATCATGAAATCGAGCCAGTTCGAAGATTCGATCGTATGAGCCGACTGTGGCAGGAACAGCAGGAGAGTGAAACCGATGATAAGGCTGCCGAACCAGGTCAGGCCGTGGTCTGCCAGAAAAATTGCAGCTATCAGGGTAAGAGCATTGATAAGAATGCAGAACAATTTATGAAAGTTCGACTGCTGGTAAACTGACCAGATAATCGAGAGAAGCTGTGCCAGTGATGCTATAGCAAGAAGCGCATAATTCGATACCGTTGAAACCGACCTGATCATGAAAAAACAGGCGAGAGAAATACCGGTTAACGTCAGCGCTGCCCATCGGCTGCGCTGCAGGCCGAGTTCGACGCTGTCGTCGGTTCGGTTCAGGCCGGTTGCTGACTGTTGCATCCTGCCAAGATTGTAGATGGCAAAAATGTAAACAACGGCGGCCATAAGTGCGGTTGAAGGGTCACGAAGCATGACCGGCCAGAGCGAAACCAGGCAGCAGCTGGCCGCAGTCCCGGCCAGTATTTTGCCTTGATCGGGTTTTTGCAGAATGATCCATGCCGATATGAGGCAGAGAAGAGTTGCCAGGCCGGCAAAGGCACTCTGCCAGGTCGCCGCCGCCTGGTCGGCAAAAATAAATGGCACAGCGGCAAGCATCAGTAGAAGCCCTTCGACTCCTGTGTGTTGTGTCTGTTGTTTTCTGCTGTAAAATTTCATAGTTAGCTCTTGATCAGGTGTGCTACACAATACTACTAATTGAGTCCAATGTGAAGCAGCCCGCGAAGACTTTGTGAATAGGTTCGCAAGCGCGAAAGTCGAGGTTGATTTTGCGGCGGCTTTGCACTAAGCTTGTCTAACTGAACTTTTCCAGATAGGCAGCCTGTTGCACAGTGCAGGCGGCTTTGGGTTCGATAAATCATCAGGACTGCGGTTAACAGGCATGAACAAAATTATTGAAAAATACAACCTCTCTGAACACGTCGCGAAATTCGTCATCGAAGCTCCGATGATCGCAAAATCCCGCAAACCCGGCAATTTCGTCATTCTGCGCATCGGCGAAAGGGGCGAGCGAATTCCGCTTACCATCGTCGATTCAGACATCGAAAAGGGAACCATAACCCTGATCGTGCAGAATGTTGGCGTCAGCTCAGGCAAGCTTTGCCAGCTCGCCGCCGGCGATTTCATCACCGACCTGGTCGGGCCGCTCGGCAAAGCTACGCACATTCACAAGGCCGGCACCATTCTCGCTCTGGGCGGCGGTGTTGGCATCGCTCCGCTGTTCCCGATCGTTAAAGCTTTTAAACAGGCCGGCAACCGCGTTTTGACCGTGCTGGCTGCACGCAGTAAAGATCTCATAATTCTCGAAAAAGAAATGCGTGAGTGGTCTGACGAAGTGCTGGTAATGACCGATGATGGTTCGAGCGGCCGCAAGGGGCTGGTTACCGAAGGCGCCGAAGAGTTCATCAAACGTGAGAAAATCGATGAGTGCGTGGCTATCGGCCCCGCCATCATGATGAAATTCTGCGCATTGACAACAAAAAAATACGATATTCCGACGCAGGTCAGCCTCAATACCATAATGGTCGATGGCACCGGCATGTGCGGCGCCTGCCGGGTTACCGTCAACGGCGAAACTAAATTTACCTGTATCGATGGCCCTGAATTTAACGCGCATCAGATCGACTTTGACGAGTTGTTGCAGCGTCTGCGCGCTTACAAGAACGAAGAAGACCAGGCAAAAAACAAAAAGTAACGGAAAGCCTCACCATGACAGAAAACAACGAAACACTCAACAAGGGAAGAAATGCTCAGTGGCGCGTCGAATTGCGCAACAGCGTGCCAAACAAAGACCGCGTTGCTCTCGAACGCGTTAAAATGACCGAAGTCGAGCCGCATGAACGAATCAAATCGCAGACCTGCGAAGTCAATTGCGGACTTACCGCCGAGCAGGCGGTCGTCGAGGCGCGGCGCTGCATGGATTGCGTCACCCCGACCTGCGTCGAGGGTTGCCCGGTAAATATCGACATTCCGCGCTTCGTCAAGCAGATCGAAGCTGGCAAGTTTTTAGATGCAGCCGCGACTTTAAAAGAATTCAGCGCCCTGCCGGCCGTGTGCGGCCGCGTCTGCCCGCAGGAAAAGCAGTGCGAAATCAAGTGTTTTTACACGCAGAAAATGAAGAAAGACCCGGTTGCCATCGGCTATCTCGAACGCTTTGCCGCTGATTACGAGCGGCTGTCGGGCAAGATTCAGATTCCCAGAGTTGAAACACGCAACGGCATCAAGGTGGCGGCAATAGGTTCTGGCCCGTCATCGCTGTCTTTTTCCGGCGACATGATAAAGTATGGCTACGACGTCACTGTTTTTGAGGCGCTGCATGAGATTGGCGGCGTGCTTAAATACGGCATTCCCGAGTTTCGTCTGCCGAATTCAGTCGTCGATGTCGAACTCGAAAACCTCAAGGGAATGGGCGTCAACTTCGAAAAGAACTTCGTCGTCGGCCGCACCGCTTCGTTCGATGATCTCAAAGAGCTCGGCTACAAGGCCTTTTTTGTCGGCAGCGGCGCCGGTCTGCCGAATTTTATGAATATTCCGGGTGAGAACCTTAACGGAGTCATGTCGTCGAATGAGTATCTGACCCGCGTCAACCTGATGTATGCGAACCAGAGCGACTCCGACACCCCGGTGATGCTGGGCAAACGCGTGGCCGTCATCGGCGGCGGCAACACCGCGATGGATGCGGTGCGCACCTCAAAGCGGCTTGGCGCCGAACGCTCGATCATCATTTACCGTCGTTCGCTCGAAGAAATGCCGGCCCGCGTCGAAGAGATCAAGCACGCCATGGAAGAAGGCATCGAATTCATGAATCTCGCCAACCCGGTCGAATATCTGTCGGATGCGACGGGAAGGGTTGCCAAAGCGAGATT
>JAKJFO010000245.1 GCA_022704885.1 Candidatus Rifleibacteriota bacterium
CCTCGATGACCTGCTGCAGGCAACCTTCCTCGACATGTTCGGCGATCCAGTCACCAACCCGAAAGGCTGGAAGGAAACCGTATTAGATAAGATTGCAGACATTAAGTCAGGTGTTACTAAGGGCCGGAAGCTGAAGGGTAAAATAATCAGTGTGCCATACATGCGAGTTGCTAATGTTCAGGACGGCAAAATATGTCTGGACGAAATAAAGGAAATTGAGATTCAAGAGAATGAGCTTGAAAAATACGCATTGCAACATGGTGACATTCTTCTCACTGAAGGTGGCGACCCGGATAAGCTTGGGCGTGGCGCAGTATGGTTAAATGAGATAGATCCTTGCATTCACCAGAACCATATTTTCAGAGTAAGACCAAATGAATCTGAAATATTGCCAGAGTTCTTAAGCGCTTTGATAGGCAGTTCTAGAGGAAAGAGATATTTCTTTCGTTCTGCAAAACAGACAACTGGCATTGCCTCAATAAATATGACTCAATTAAAGGGTTTCCCCGCGCTAGTTCCTCCTCTTGACAGACAGAAAGCGTTTCAAGATTTTGTAACTCGACATCAAGCTACGATAAAAGCTTTTTCCGAGTTAGAGGAAAGGAACAGCCATCTCTTCAACTCCCTCATGCAGCGGGCGTTCAAAGGGGAACTGGATCTGGTTTGAGGCTGATTGAGATAAATATATGACTGTTGCGCTTTGGAGTGTTTTTGATAAGATTGTTTTGAAATGGTAATGACCGGCAAGAGGTAAGAAATGAGAATAATTGAATATTCATGCAAAGACAGCCGAGATAACTGGTCTTTCGACAAGATTTCTTTCAACGGACTGAATCTTCTGGTCGGAGCATCTGCTACCGGCAAGACCAGGCTTCTCAACACCATTTCCAACCTTGCTTTGTTCATAACCGGCGCAAGAAAATCTGCTGCAACGGTCTGGTCGATCATCTTTGAAGCTGAAGGCTGCCGGTATCAATGGGATCTGGCTACTGACGACAAAACCGACATTGCCGGTAAAGTGATCAAGGAAAAACTGATCAGAACCGCCGGTGGCAAACGAAAAGTCATCATCGATCGAACCTCAGAAAAGTTTGTTTTTGACGGAAAAGAACTGCCAAAGTTGTCCGCTACCGAAAGCGGCGTCTTCCTGTTAAAAGAAGAGAGCCTGATCAAGCCGGTTTTCAATGAATTTCAATTCATTCTGAGACGAAATTTCTGGAGCGACGAACTCAAAAGCCTCGAAAATTACCACATGTCAGACCAGAAAATCGAAAAAGGCCTCGATCAGGAAGACACCCTGGAAAAGCTATTTAAAATGAAGGTCGGCCTGAGCTATCAGCTGTGGCTTTTGAAAAAGTTCCTGCCCGAAAAGTTTATCAGAATAACTGAGTATTTTAAGAACGTCTTTCCTTCTATAGAGGCGGTAAGCTTTGAAGATTTGACGAAACTTCTGCCCAATATTGCGGCTCTGAAAGAAATTCCGGCATTTTGTATCAAAGAAGCAGGAAATAATAAGCTCATTCCTCTGCACGAGCTCTCATCAGGCATGCAAAAGGTTCTGATGGTGATTACCGACCTTCTTACCCTGCCCAAAGGGGCTATCTATATGCTTGACGAGTATGAGAACTCGCTCGGCATTAATGCCATCGACTTTCTGCCAGAGCTTTTAAATGAAAATGACCTTGAGAATCAGATTTTCATTACCAGTCATCACCCTTATCTGATCAATAAAATTCCGGTCGAAAACTGGATCGTTTTTCATCGCAAAGCCGCAAAAGTTTCAGTCATGCAGGGTAAAGAGCTCGCCAGAAAGTTTGAAAAATCAAGACAGCAGGCTTTTCTGCAGCTGATCAACGAGCCCTTTTATAAAGAAGGAATCGAATGAATTTATATCTGGTAGTTGAAGGCGCAGTCGTTGAGGTCGAAGCCTACAAGAAATGGCTGACCTACGTTCGGCCGGAAATGACCCTGGTCAGCCATATCAGCGAGATCAAAGACAACAACTTCAGCATTATTTCGGGCTACGGCTACCCTCAGTATTATGAGGTAATCAAAACAGCCATCGAAGATGTTAACCGACAGGGAAACATCGATCGTCTTTTATTCATCGTCGACACTGAGAGCCTTACTGTTGCTGAAAAAGACCGCGAAATCAGAGAAAATGTCGATATTGCCAGTTGCCGGGCCGACTTCAGAGTAGTGTTTCAGCACTTCTGTATTGAAACCTGGGCACTTGCCAACCGGCGGATAACCCCAAGGCAGCCGCAAAATCAAGATCTGATCGAATTCAGACGAGCATTCGATGTTTTGCACGAAGATCCCGAAGAGTTACCCGACTTTCCCAGGCGTGGCTGGAACAGAGTCAAGTTTGCCTTTCGCTATTTAAAACTACTGCTGCAGGAGCGGGCGCGTTTGAATTACTCTAAAAGTAACCCTGAAGCCATTCTTACTGAAGATTACTTCAACGAAATATATGCCAGATTCAAAGATACTTCGCACATCAGAAGTTTTGCCACGTTTCTCGATGCAGTTTCAACACCATAACTTCACAGACCAGAAATCAGAATATTTATCATGAATAGCAATTTCAGCTTTATCGATGATGAACTGAAGCAGATCAGAGAGTTTGCGCAGAAAGCGGAACTGCGCGGGCGGCTCGACACCAGATATGCCTGCTTTCAGGCCAGGCTGACGGCTGAAACTGCCCTCAAATGGTTATTCAAGGTTGATTCTGAGCTGTCTCTGCCATATAACACCATGCTCAGCAGTCTGATCAATGACACAGGCTTTCAGAAGATTGCTCCAATTCAGGTTAAACGCAGTCTGACCATTATTCAGAAATACGGCAACCTGGCTGCGCACAGCGAACATGCAATATCAGCTCAGGACTCGGTTCTTGTCGTCAAGCAGCTGCACAGCGTTCTTTTCTGGCTGCATCGAACCTATTTCGATGTCGATCTGCAGTCAGAATTCAACGACAAGTTTGTTCCCGATGCCGGTGATATCGCCAGAACCAGCCGCAACAAGATTCTTGAGCTCGAACAGAAACACGAAGACGAAGAAAAAAAGCTCAGAGAAGCCCTTGAGGCAGAAAAAGCCGACAAGGAAGCTTACAAGACAAAGCTTGCCGCACAGGAAGCCGAAATCGCGCAGCTGAAGGCACAAATCGCCACAAAGAAAGCTGAAGCAGAGGCTGTTCCTGATACGCATGATTATTCTGAAGCGGAGACGAGAAAACTGCTCATCGACGTGCTGCTCAGAGAAGCCGGCTGGCACAAAGGCTCACCGAATCTGAAAGAAGAATACGAACTCGACGGCGTCGACAGAAACAAGAATTACACCGGCACCGGCTTTGCCGACTACGTTCTCTTAGACGACAACGGGCTGCCGCTTGCAGTTATCGAGGCAAAAAGAACTAGTAAAAACGCCCAAGATGGGAAGCAACAGGCTGTAGACTACGCCAACGCGCTTACAAAAAAGTTCAACCAGCGCCCACTGATCTTTTATACCAACGGCTACGAGATCTTCATCTGGGACGACCACTTCTACCCGGAACGAAAGATTCAGGGCTTCTACAAAAAAGACGAGCTGCAGCTGGCAATAGAGCGCAGAAAATCACGAAAATCCATTCTCAACCCGACGGTCAATCGCAAGACGGTCGAGCGACCCTATCAGCATCTTGCCATACGGGCAGTTACCGAACATTTTGAGACAAAGAATCAAAGAAGAGCCCTGCTGGTTATGGCTACCGGCTCAGGCAAGACCAGGCTCACCATCGCTCTGGTCGAAGTGCTGCAGAAAGCCAACTGGGCCAAGCGCGTGCTGTTTCTGTGCGATCGCGATTCGCTGGTAAAGCAGGCCAAAGGCGCGTTCACGAAATTTCTACCGAACTGCCCGGCGGCTGATTTGAGAGATGCGAAGTCTGACAATCTTTCCAGGGTCTGCCTGTCGACCTATCACACGATGATGAACCTGATCAACGAGTTCAAAGACGGCGAAAGACTGTTTTCTCCGGGCCATTTCGATCTGCTGGTCATCGACGAGGCGCACCGCAGCATCTACCAGAAGTTCGGCGCGATCTTCGATTACTTCGATTCTTACCTGGTCGGCCTGACCGCAACGCCCAGAAATGAAGTCGACAAGAACACCTACCAGATGTTCAACCTGACCAGAGAGACCGGCCCGGTGTTCGGTTATGACCTCGCCGAAGCCATAGAACAGGGCTATCTGCTGAACTATTACAAGGCCACAGTGTCAACCAAGCTCAGCCGCGAAGGCCTCACCTACTCGCAGCTCAGTGATGAAGACAAAGAAGAGTATGACAAACACTTCGTCGATGAAGTTACCGGTGAAAGGCCCGAGAAAGTCGGCAAGGAAGCGATCAACAAGTGGTTGTTCAATACCCCCACGGTCGATAATTTTCTGAAAGATCTGATGGAAAAAGGCATCAAGATCGATGGCGGCGACAAACTTGGCAAAACCATCATATTTGCGCGCAACAGCGACCATGCGAAGTTCATCGTCACCAGATTCGACGCCAATTACCCGCAACACAAGGGGCATTTCTGCGCGCAGATCGACTACACCCTCGGCAAAGATGCAGAGGGCATGATCGACAAGTTCAAAAAGGCCGACGGCATGCCGCAGATAGCGGTTTCGGTCGATATGCTCGATACCGGTATCGATGTTCCTGAAGTCGTGAACCTGGTGTTTGCCAAGCCGGTGTATTCGAAAGTGAAGTTCTGGCAGATGATCGGCCGTGGCACGAGAAAGTGCGAAGACCTGTTCGGGCCCGGCGACGATAAAAAGTGCTTCTACGTATTCGATTACTGCGAGAATTTCGAATTCTTCGAAACTAACCCGGATGGTGTTGAAAGTAACGCAGTGATTCCGCTAAGCCAACAGATCTTCAGAAGCCGCCTGGTATTGGCTGAAATGCTGCAGGATGACGACAGCGAAGATTCTGCGGCGATCAGAAAAGAGTTTCTCGACAACCTGCACGAATATGTATCAGGCATGTGCGATGAGAACTTTCTGGTGCGGCCATACCTGAAAAGTGTCGCGAAGCTGAAGAACCGCGAGGCCTGGGAAAATCTCGACTCTGAGCTGAGAGCTGAAGTGGCGAAGAACATATCAGGATTACCCAGTCAGATCGAACAAGACGATGAATACGCCAGGCGTTGGGACCACCTGCTGTTGAAAATCGAGCTGGCGCTGCTGGAGAAGGCTGGCGAATACGTTTCTATGATGAAAAAGATCAGAAAGATTGCAGACAAGCTCGAAGACAAGACGACGATACCTGACGTCAAGAAGCAGCTGGAATTCATTCAGGCGATAAAAACAGATGAGTTCTGGGAAGGCATGAACATCAAGGTTCTCGAAGAAATCAGAAAGCGCCTCAGACTGCTGATAAAATACATCGATCAGGCTGAGAAGAAGATCGTTTATTCGAACTTCAGCGACACCCTGACTGCGCCTTCAGTATTCGAGCCAGGCACCGAGGCATTCAAGAACGATGAGCTTGCCGCCTACCGGCAGAAAATGAGCGCCGTCATCAATGAAAACCTCGACAAAGAAGTAATCTGGAAAGTTCGCTGCAATCGCCCGCTAACTGATTCCGACCTCAGGCAGCTCGAAGAAATTCTAGATCTGAGCACAGCAGAAGATAAAGAGATGTTCAAAGAAGCGTATCGAAGCGGTTTTCAGACCAAAACCGGCAGAGACAACCCCAGTCTGGAGCTGCTGATAAGATCTATCGTCGGCCTTGACCGGGAGGCGGT
>JAKJFO010000246.1 GCA_022704885.1 Candidatus Rifleibacteriota bacterium
CCGAGTGTCTCGGAGACGAAAACGCAATCAGGCAGATTTTGCTGAATCTTTTAAAAAACGCTCTCGATGCGGCAGAAGACCCGGCCGCCGTTCGTCTTGAAATCACTGTTGACTCTGAAACAGTCATTTTGCGCGTTTACAACCCGGCCGGCTACATGTCTGAACAGATGCTGGAAGATGTGTTTACGCCTTTCGTATCGACCAAGGTCAAAGGCTACGGTCTTGGTCTGCCGGTCAGTCGGCGCCTGGCTGAACAGATGGGTGGTTCATTGCGACTTGTTAACGCTGCGCCCGGCGAAATAATGGCAGAACTGAAACTCAGGAAAGCAGAATGAAGAACAAAGATTTTCGCGCTACCATACTGGTTACCGATGATGAGGCTTCTTATCGCAACATGATCAAAGCCGTTCTCGAAGATGCTGGTTTTGAAGTGCTGGCAGCCGCGTCAGGTGAGCAGGCTCTCGAAATAATTCTGCGCCGCTCGATCGATGTTGCAGTGCTTGACCTGATGATGCCACGCATGGATGGCCGCGAGCTGATGTCGCGTCTGCTCAAGAAAATACCAGAATTGCCGGTGATTTTTCTGACCGCGCATGGCTCGATTGCATCAGCAGTTGCTGCGGTTAAAGAAGGTGCTGCTGACTATCTGACCAAGCCGCTGCCACATGTCGATGATCTCGTCAACACAGTCGAACGTGTGCTGGAGTTGTCTCGGCTCAAACGTCAGCAGAGTCGCAAGGTCGCGGCCAGAATCGCTGCTGACCCATTTTCCTGCGCTTCACCAAATATGAAAAAGGTTCTCGAAATGGCCGCCCGTGTTGCTTCTACCGATGTGACCGTACTGATCACCGGCGAGTCGGGTACTGGTAAAGAGCGCATGGCCGAGTTCATCCATCTCAACAGCCCGCGTTCAACCGCTGAGATGGTTTCAGTCAACTGTGCGGCGATTGTCGATACTCTGCTCGAAAGCGAGCTGTTCGGCCATGAAAAAGGAGCTTTTACCGGCGCCGTCGAGCGTAAACCAGGCCGCTTTGAAGAAGCCGATAATTCGACGCTTTTTCTCGACGAAATCGGCGAAATGTCGATCGCTTTGCAGCCTAAACTCCTGCGTGCGCTACAGGAAAAAGAATTTCGCCGCGTCGGCGGTTCGCAGACCATTCGCTTCAACGCGCGCCTGATCGCGGCAACTAATCGTAATCTCAAACAACAGTGCGCTGCCGGTGCTTTTCGCGAAGATCTGTTTTATCGCATCTCGGTGTTTACTCTGCATATCCCGCCGTTGCGCGAGCGCCCTGAAGATATTCTGATGCTTGCCGAAAAATTTATCAGCGAGGCCGCCGCCCGTTTTGGCCGCCCGGCTCCGACGCTGGCTGAAACTACCCGCAAGGTTCTGCTCGCTTACGCCTGGCCCGGCAACGTGCGCGAACTCGCCAACGTTATCGAGGCGTCGGTTCTGCTCTGCGACGACGAGCAGCTGCAGCCGCGACATCTGCATGGCATAAATGTCGATGAGCAGGTGCCCACAGCAGAATCTGCGCCAGACAACAAAGACCTGCTCGCCGCCGCCGAGCGAAAGGCTCTGCTCGAAGCACTCGCCCGCTTCGACGGCAACCGCGCCCGCACCGCCGAATTCCTCAACATGAGCCGCCGCAACCTCATCTACAAACTCAAAAAACACAACCTCCTCAACCGCGACCAATAGTTTGTAATCGGTGTGTGCTGATCCTGTTACATCCCGCGCCATCTGGTTCCATGCAGCTTGCGTCCATTCAATAGTGCTTTTGTCAGCTATAGTACAAGCTTTTTTAGCTGTATGACGGTTTCTTTGGTTTGTTGTTTGCAGTTACAATGTTTCCGATGATAAAATTGATCTATAATGGGGAAGCAAGAAGCATTACCAAATAAAAGTGTTGATGTTTTCGGTGATTTTTGGAGTTTGCAGTTACCAAGTGTTTTCTAATAATTAAAGCAAATTTTTAGAGCAGGTTGTGAAATGACAGAACAAACAAGATCTTTTGAAGTAACCGATTCCTTTTTGCATAATGAACGAAGCCTCGACGAGCAGCGACTTTTCGACATAGCGGCTGAAGTCACTTCTACTTACAATCTTGCCATGCAGCAGAATTTTGTGCCTGTATTGGGCTTTGTCCGCATAACCAATAATAGTCACACATCATCCGCCAGAGCCAAACTGGCTATATCTGCCAACCCCGAGTTTTTCGAACCGGTAGAATTCGAAATTCCGGAAATCGTCGCTGGCAAGACTTTTGAGCTGAAGGAACCACAGCTAAAGGTATCTGCCGAATATCTTCTTCGCCTCAAAGAGCGTATCACAACAACACTTATCATAAAAGCCACCTTTGCCGATTCCACCGCAGTACATGAAAGCAATGTCATCCTTCTCGCATTCAATGAGTGCGATGGTTACATGTGTCTCCCCGAACTTATTTCTGCTTTTATTCAACCGAATTCGCCAACTGTCGAATTGATTCTGGCGAATGCCGCAGCGACACTAAAAAAATGGGGACAATCGTCTGCCATAAGTGGCTATCAGTCTAAAGATCCCGGCGTTGCCTGCAATATTGCCGGAGCGATTTTTGCTGCAATTTCTTCCTGTCAGATAAACTACTGTGTTCCACCAGCCAGTTTTGAATCAGGTGGACAGAAGATAAGATTTCCGGAAGTTATACTGGACAACAAGCTTGGCACTTGCCTGGATCTGACACTGTTTTTTTGCGCCTGTCTCGAGCAGGCGGGTCTGAACAGCCTGGTAATCCTTACCAGAAATCACGCATTTGCAGGATTGTGGCTCAAAGATGAAAGCTTTCCGCTGTGTTTTGTTGATAATTCGCTTGCCTTACGCAAAAGAGTAGAACTCAAAGAAATCATGGTGTTCGAAACAACAACAGTTACGCATGATAACAGCGATTTCTCGATTGCAACTAGAATAGGCGAACAAAAACTGCTTGATGATGACTTTGTTGGATGTATCGATATAAAGCGCTGTAGGTCCACTCATATTCTTCCACTGCCCATTTTTTTCGATGGACTTAAAGTCGGCATAAAGGTTCAACACTCTGGCGAAATTGCCAGATCAGATAATGCTAAACCGGTTGAACTTTTGCAACCGGTATTTGTCGAGAGCAAAACTTCTGACAAGCAGTCTGAAAACCGCATTGATCAATGGAAACGCAAACTTCTGGATCTGTCGCTTCGTAACAGGCTTTTGAATTACCGCGTTACTGCTAAAACCATACAGCTGGTTTGTGGTTCGCTGGCGAGTCTGGAAGACTGTCTTGCCGACGGCAAAGAGTTCAGAATAAAATCGTTGCCTTCAGATATTGAAGCCGGTCGAAGTTTGCAGGCTCATCTTGTTGGCACTGGCAATGACATAAGAACAGAATTTGTGCAGCGGGAGTTCCTGCAAAGCCGCCTTTATTCGCCAGTCGGCGAAGTTGCGCTCGAAAAGAACCTGCTCGAAGTCTTTCGCGATTCACGCAACAGTCTTGAGGAAGGCGGCACTAATACACTGTATCTGGCGATGGGCTTTTTGTACTGGCAGGAGTCAAAATCAGCCAACACGCTCAGAGCTGCGCCAATCATTCTGGTACCACTCGAAATCAGGCGGAACTCTGTTAAAGAGGGTTTTACGATCAGCAAGCGTGATGAAGAATCGCAGATCAATGTAACTCTGCTTGAATTGCTCAAACAGGATTTCAATATCGACATACAGGGCCTGGATCCTCTACCGCTGGATGAGCACGGCATAGATCTTGACAGGACTCTGAATACGATCCGGCAGCACATACTGAATCTTGAGAACTGGGAAGTCCGCGAAGAAGCCGTTATCGGCAACTTTCAGTTTCGCAAATTCCTCATGTATAAAGATCTTGAATTGCGCTCATCCAGACTGCTTGAAAACAAAGTGGTCAATCATCTCGTCAATACGAAAGAAAGCAGGTTTCCCGACCAGGGAGATTTCCCGGATGCGCGTCGAATCGATTCCGATTTTTCTCTCAATCAAACGTTTTGCCCAACAAGCACAGACAGCTCACAGCTGGCGGCAGTATACGCGGCTGCTGCAGGCCGCAGTTTTGTATTGCACGGCCCACCAGGCACCGGCAAGTCGCAAACTATCACCAACATAATTGCACATTCCCTGGCTGTTGGAAAATCAGTTCTGTTTGTATCGGAAAAGGCCGCTGCTCTTAATGTCGTTTATAGTCGTCTGGCAAAAATCGGCCTTGGCAACTTCTGTCTCGAGCTGCATTCAAATAAAAGTCGAAAGACCGAAGTGCTTGAGCAGCTCAAAAGAGCTCTTAATAGACAGGTCAACGACAATACAGAAACCTGGCAACTGACTGCTCAAAATCTTCAGGCTTTACGCACAGAGCTGAATGATTACGCTGCCACTCTGCATCATAAGCATGAAAATGGACATTCTTTTTTCAAGGCTTTGTCATTGTTGACAAATATGCATGAAACACCCGATATATCGCTGGACTGGGAAAAGTTTGCCGATTTAACAGTTTTACAGCTGGAAGCGATAAAGAACTGCCTTAATCATATATATCTTCTCGGCAACGATTATGGTCAACTGGCAGACAGCCCATGGAAGCAGGTTATGACAAAGGAATGGTCGCCTGAGTTCAACAGGACAGTCATGGATCTGCTTGGTAAATCAGTATAGCTGGCCGGTCGTTGTTGTCGAAATGCCCAGCAATCAGCGAACTTTGCGGTTCTCAGCGCTTTGCCGATTCTCTCGATTCTTTGCAGACCCTGGCTGTGATCCTGAAGACTACAATGGCGTTGCCGGCTGGTGGCGCTGAGTTACTTGCTTCAGATAATTATCCGGTGACGCATAGAGCCGTGAATAAGCTCATAGAATCTGGGAAAAAACGCAACCAGTTGCGAGCAGAGCTTGCGCAGCGTTTTGATGAGAAAATTCTTCAGCTGAATACACCGGAATTTGTGACCAACTGGCAGAATGCCTGTACAAGTATCTGGCCCCTCTCATGGTTTAGAAAACGCACACAGATAGCAAATCTTCAGCAGTATTGTAAAGAGGGCTTTTCAGTTTCTGAGAATGATATAAATACAGTCTTTGCTTTGGTAAATGAATATCAGGCAGAGTGCGCAGCTATAGGAGCAGCTGATGACATGGGATTCAAGCTTTTTGGGCAGCATTGGAATGATGGTGACCCTGACTGGAGCTTTATTGAATCCCTGGCCAGTGACGTAGAAAGATTTCTCAGAGAAATCGAAACCTTCTGCAATCTGACGTTGGAGAATTCGCTAGAAATCAGGCAAGCTTTGGTTGCGCTGTATAAGAGAACGAGTTCTGAAACAAAAAACGCCGGGTTGATCAACAGCCTCTCTGAATTTGTCAGCACAATCGAAACTTTCTCTCAACTTCATGAACGGATAACGACAGCATTAGAAATTTCCTCGATTCCATCGGGGCCAATGTCAGAAAATTACCGAATGGTTGCGGTAATAACCAGACATGCTGAACTTTTTCGCGCACATTGTCAGCTTAATCAGGCGATCAGTGAAGCAGAAAACCTCGGTTTGAAAGATCTAATGGCAGATTTGCGAGAAGGTCGCATTGCTTATAAAGATCTTTGGCCCTCGTTCAAAAAGGCATATCTGACGCGGTGGGCTGAAAAGAAAGCTTCTACTTCGAATAACCTGCGTAATTTTTCTGGTACACTGCATGACGACAAGATAAACAGATTCAGAGAGCTGGATGAGGACTTTCTGAAACTC
>JAKJFO010000247.1 GCA_022704885.1 Candidatus Rifleibacteriota bacterium
CCGGTCTGCAGACTCGTCTGCCCGATATTGCGCTGGCATCTGGCGATGCCTCACGCTATTTTTCCGATGTGCGCTGGTGGTTTATCATACCGGCGCTTTTGCTGCTGATTCTACATCAGTGGCTGCTCAGACAGGGGAGGCCCGGCCATGTTTACTGAACCTCATTGGCTGCTGCTCCTGTTCCCGGGCCTGTGGGCCGTTTTCGCTCTGCGTATGCGCTCGCGCAAGATCATGGCACTGCGTATTCTCACCGTAGTTCTGGTGATTCTGGCGTTGGCAGGCATGCAATTACGCCTGCCCGGGCGCGAAGGTATGCTGGTTGTGGTTGCCGACCGCAGCCTGTCGATGCCGGCAGATTCTGACTCTCGTATTTCAGAAACTCTGTCGCTGTTGCGTCGTCAGATGCCGGGCAACGCGAAGCTCGGCGTCCTTTCTTTTGCTGACGAGGTAAGAGTCGATATGCCGCCAGGGCGTGGCTCGTTTTCCGGCTTCAGTTCGACTATCAATCCCGAAGCGTCGAACCTCAGCGAAGCGGTTGAAAGAGCCCTGTCGCTTATTCCGGGCGATCTTGCGGCGCGCATTATTGTCGTTTCAGATGGCCTGTGGAGTGGTAAAGATCCGATTCCCGCTGCATTCAAGGCTGCTGCGCGTGGAGTTCCGATAGACTACCGCGAGCTGGGCCGTGATACTGCCAACGATCTGGCGGTCAGTCGTTTTGAAGTGCCAGGATTGCTGGAGCCGGGTGAAAATTTCATGATCGCGGCAGAGATTTTTGCACCGGTCGAACAGACTGCAGCCATTGAACTGCTTTGTGCCGGGCAGACGATTGCCAGTGTCAGTCGCAGACTGCGGCGCGGCAATAACAGCGTAACCTTTCGACACAGCTCTGGTGAAGCTTCGGTATTGAAATATCATTTGCGGGTAACCGGCAGTCATGGTAAAGATCCGGTTCCTGAGAACAACATTGCCGGTGCGCTTGCTGAAGTGCGCGGTCGTATGCCTCTGCTTCTGGTCAGTGAGAACCCCGACAGCCCGCTGGCCGGACTTCTGAAAAGGCAGCAACAGCGTGTCGAACTTATTAGCCCGGTCGAGATCCGCTGGAGCCTGGAATTTCTTGCCGGTTATTCGGCAGTTATCATCGAGGATGTGTCTGCCAATCGACTTGGCATGCACGGCATGCAGGTGCTTGCAGCCTGGGTGAAACACCTTGGTGGTGGACTTCTGCTCACCGGCGGCCGTAATTCATATGGCAATGGTGGCTATTACCAGTCTGTGCTTGAGCCGATCCTGCCGGTCTCGCTGGAACTGCGTTCAGAACACCGCAAGCTTGCGTTGGCGCTGGTGCTGGTGCTGGATCGTTCCGGCAGTATGGCAGCGCCGGCTCAGGGCGACCGCACCAAGATGGATCTCGCCAATATTGCCGCAGCCAATACAATCGATCTGCTGTCGCCACTCGATGAATTTGGTCTGCTTGCGGTCGATACCGAGCCACATGTGATTACCGATCTGCAGCCGCTGACCAATAAGGAAGCGGTGCGCAACAAGGTTTTGCGTGTCGAGTCGATGGGTGGTGGCATTTATGTCGAGGTTGGCCTGAGCAAGGCCTGTGAGATGCTGATGCAGTCTAAGGCAAAAACGAGGCATATAATTCTTTTTGCTGATGCCAGCGATTCCGAACAGCCCGGGCAATACTGGGTACTCCTCGATAAGGCCGGTAAGGCCGGCATTACCTGCAGTGTCATCGGGCTTGGCCGTGAAAACGATTCTGATGCCAACCTGCTTAAGAAGATCGCAGCTGAGGGCAAGGGGCGGATTTTTTTCACCAACGATCCGGGCGAATTGCCACGGCTTTTTACGCAGGATACCTTCGTTGCCGCGCGCAGCACCTTTCTTGATGAAGTTACCGCTGTCGCAACTACTGATGCAATTAGCGTATTTGTCGGCAAACCGCTGCCGGTGAGCTCTCAGGTTGGTGCCTACAATCTCTGTTATGCCCGCCCGGAGGCTCAGGTTGCCATGAAAACTCTCGACGAAAACAGTGCGCCGATGATTGCCGGCTGGCAGCAGGGCCTTGGCCGGGTTGCCTGTTATATGGGTGTCGTCGATGATACGTTGGGACAGCCATTCCTGCGCAGTGCTCAGGCGTCTGAAATTCTTGTGGGCCTGTGTTTGTGGGCTGCGGCAGATGATCGTCAAAGTATCGAAAACATGCCGGTTACTCAGTCGATGCAGAATGGCCAGTGGCAGGCGACTTTGCACCTCGACCCGGAACGGGAACGCGAAATTTTCAAAGAAAACCCGCAGGTCACTGTTTTGCGATCCTTCGCCGGAAATGAGCCAGTATCCGAACAGCTGACAATGAACTGGGAAACCGCCGACTCGCTGTCAGCCAGTCTGCAACTGCGTGGTAACGAAACGGTAGTTTCGATGGTCGAGGCTGGCGGCAACCGGCGTTTGCGTTTGTACCCGGTTTGCCTGCCATATTCGCAGGAATATCGTCCACGGCATCTTGACAGCGGTTCGCAGGCACTGCGTGAAATAGCTGCCATTACCGGTGGTGTGGAGCTTATCGATCTGTCGCAGGCCTGGCAGTCGATGCCGTCTACCGTGCAGTTCCGCAGTATCTCTGACTGGCTTTTGCTCATGGCTCTGCTGTTGATGTTTCTGGAAATTGCCGAACGCCGCACCGCGCTGGTAAGCCTTCTGCTCGCCCGTCTGCAGCGTCAGAGCAAAGAACCGGCAACTGCAGTCGCTGCCACCGGCGAAAAAACTGTGTGGCGGCCGCTTTCACAGGCAGAAAAAACAACGCCTGTCGAAGCTCAGTCTGAGCCTCAGACAGACGTTGTTAAGTCTGAACCAGGATTCACCGGTGCTCTCAAACAGGCCAAAAAGCAGGCCGATCGTCGCACCGGCAGATAGCCGGATCAGTTATTGTGCTGGCGATGGCGAGACGGCGCGGTTTCGCAGCTGCCCTCAGCCATGATCATGTCGTCGCGGCGAGAACTGTGGGTGAGAACCGGTTCGCTTCTTTCTTCGCCACTGTAGTAGCAGGTAAGAATCGAATCCATTTCTTCGCGGCCTTCTGCTATGCGAACTGACTTTTCCCAGAGATCCTGGGTGAGCAGTGCCTGCAGCGGCTGTTCTACTTTGGTGATGTGTTTCATCGCCTTGATCAGCTGTTTATCCCAGACTTTGTGATATTTTACCAGATCGTCGGGGTACACGACTTTGCGCCGGGTTCCTTCGTCCTTGCCGCGGAAAGGTTCTTCGACGTTAAGATAGCCGTAGTCATCGGTAAGTTCTTCGCCGGGTTGGATGTCGCGGATGGCGATTTCGTAGTCGTAAGGGGTGGTGAAGCAGTTCGAATGGAAGCTGTGGTTAACGTAGCGGGCGTTATCCCAGCAGAGAATACTGTTGCCTTTGCTGTTTCTGAAGCAATATTTAACCAGTATTTCTTTGTACATAGGGGCAAGCTGATCGAACTGATTCGGAGTGAACTCGCGGTCAAGCTGGTCAAAGACCCAGGTGATGGTACCCTTCGGAATGAACCGTGTGGCAACCAGGCCGTAGCCTATTTCATTGTTGATAAAGCGCAATTCGGTGTGAGGATGAATCATGAAAAAATCCTTTCGATTTTTTGGGGAAAGATTTGGCTTGCCGGCAGAGAAAAAATCAGCTGTGATTGCCTTGAGCAGTGACGTTAAAGGGTACTCCAGAACAATGCGATTTTACCGCTGCGAGTGTATGCCTTCAATAACTCTAATGGGTGTTATTGGAGTGCAATTGATTCCAATCGTCATTGGCAGGTTAAATTTAACCAATATCAATTTATATCAAGTTATTTCACGTTAATTCGCCATAGCCTGAAAACCGCTATTCTCAGCCGGTTCGATCGCCCCTCGCAAACGCAGATCATCCGCAGATTACGCCGATTTCACAGATTCTATTATTGCTGATCAAATCGCAATCGAGTATCGGTCTCGGGTCTCGCTATCGGGTCTCGAAATTACTATCGTCAGACACCTGTTCAAAACAACTAAAAACAAACCGGGGCACAGTTTCCTGCACCCCGGTTGTTAGAACTAAACGTTCAACTTATTATCTGATCGATCCTGGCGCCGGCGGGGCCGGAGGGGCCGGAGGCGGAGGAACCGGGCCATCAGGAGGTTGCTGGTTTGACAACATCGGAATTGACGCGAGTGTGGCAAGGTGTTTGATGAAAATTGCTTTTTGAGTTTCATCTGCTGGCGCGCCGGTCAGACTTGCGTAGTGGGTGTTGATTTTGGCGACAACTGTTGCATACAGTTCGGCTTTGTGTGCAATAATGGCTTCCATTTCGAACTGCATTTCGCCCATTTCTGATTGTTGAATCAAAATTTTGGTTTTAGCATCGGCCCAGAGCTTTGCGAAAATTATTTCGCGGGCTTCATCAAGTATCATGAATGGATGACCTTGCCCACCCATTTCTGGCTTATCCCCAGCCATTACTTCAGTAAAGTTTGTTGTGGCAGCTGTAAGAAATCTTGTTCTGATTTCATTGATTTCTGTAGTTTTGTCAGTATACAGGCCGGCAAAATACTGTAAAGCCAGCCCAAGATTCTCAAGCTCACGATTCTGTTCCTGCGCGTCGCCATAGTTTTTAGCATCATCTGGCAAGCTTGGCAGTTTGTCCCAGATATCGGTAGTTGCTTCGTCAATTGCATTGAACGCATCAAGCGGCAGACCGAGTTCGGTTGCTTTTGCTTTCATGGCTTCGACAAATTTTTCGCGATTGGCAAAGCCGATATAATCAGGATTTCTCGCGAGCTGGAAGCTGTAATCCATCAACTGCTGTATTTTTGCGGCGTAGGTAGAAAACTGACCTATAGCTGTTTGAATTGCCGCATCGCGTGCTTTAAACTGGGTTGCCAGATCGGTCAACTCTGATTTTGGTGTTCCATCAGCATTTACCATTGCTTTGATCTGAGCAGGCGTATAGATTGTCAGAACGTTTGCAATGTCAACATTCGGAATCTTGTAGGTGGGGTTGGCGCAGAGTTTTACAAATGCGGCCGGGCCGGCGTCATCCGGATCAATGGTCGGAACGGTGACAGATGTTTCTGTGGTCGGATCGAATGGCACGACACCTTCGATGGTTTCGTTGGTGTTTGTTAAGGCCTGAAGAATGAAATTGCGTCTCTGCTGAGCTGCGGTTGGCAGTGTAACGCTGAATGTGTATTGAGCGGTGCCGTTTGAAAAAGTAACGTTGATGCCGGTTACTATCGGGACCAGATTGCCGTTATCATCGAGATAATTGAAGGTTACGGTTGCGCTGGTCGGGGCTGCCTGTGCGCGCAGAGAACTGCCTCCGGTAGTGCTGATAGAACCGCTGATTGTGGTGTTTCCACCGCTTGAGTAAACATCGTCGTCATCGTCGTCGCCGAGGATGGCGCAACCGGTGATGGCCATGGTGGCAAGAAGTGCCAGGCCGAGCAGAAAAATAGAAATACGGGATCTCATGGTTTGGGATTCCTCCTAACTCACTACGGGCCTTATACTACGATTTCTGATGCGGCTGGCCCTGTTAAACGAATAGACTATACGGCGCGGTACCCCGAACGGCAAAAGGTGAAAGAATGATTTGGCAGACTATTGTAGTCATATTCTCTGCTGTTGCTCGCTTTTTCTGCGGTTTTCTGAGTAAATCGAATGGCGTTATTTTGTAATACGGCCGATATGCATATTTTTGTTCATTTTATCGTC
>JAKJFO010000248.1 GCA_022704885.1 Candidatus Rifleibacteriota bacterium
TCGGCAGCAGCAATGTCGTAGAAACCCTCATGCGCATGCTCTCCGACCGCAGCAGCGCGGTACGCAAAACCGCTGCCGAGGCACTCGGCTCCCTGCGTGATATCCGTTGTCTCGTCGCCCTCAAGCAGACTACCCGCGACCAGAGCAAAGAAGTCCGCCAGGCCGCCAACATGGCTCTGCAGGAAATTTTCAAGGCCCACAAACTCGCCTGATCCACTACCAACGCCGGGAAAGGAACATCCTCCTTTCCCGGTTTTTCTTTGCCGGTTTTCGATCAATCTGCGTAGATGTTTCTCGTGAAACAGAATTCGCATCTGTAACCAGGCTTTTTTTCCGATAATTATGTTCGACCGCACATCAGAATTATGTAAACCTGTAGTCTCCAGACACTGTCATGCGCGATTCAAATAGCGCAAAAAAACTGCACGAAATAGTCTGTTGATGCGCTTGAGCATCAGCTACACCCTGTGATCGACTGTTATACTGCCGGTTTCTGCTTTGTTGACCGAGAATCGCTGCGAAATAATTTGCCATGTTGCACAGTTGTAAGTATGTTTATACTGTAAGCGTCTCTTAAATTCAGGCTTCCAGTGGCAGGGCCGAAACCGGTCGGCCATATTGAAAAAAGCCAGCGATGCGAATGTGCGGAGAACAAATATGCGTGACTTTCTGATGCGGCCAATGTCGATATTGCCCTGTTCGCGCAATCTCACTTTTGTACGCGCCGATGCCTGCAGTCTGTTTGACAGCAACGGCAAAGTCTATATCGACACCTTCGCCGCCAACGGCAACGTGCTGGCCGGACATGCTCAGCCTCTCATTCTTGAAGCCTACAACCAGCCCGACGAATTGTCGCCGCAGATTCTTTTCGACGACCTGCGCCAGCTGCTGCCTGGTTATCTAAGTCTTTTCCAGCTTTTCCCTTCCGGTGTCGCGGCTTTGCAACAGGCCTGCCGACTATCACGGCAGCGGCGCAACCGCCCGCACATCATTGCGATTTCCGAAGACATTGTGCAAAATTCGTTTCTGGTCATGTCTTCTTCTGACGAAGAACATTTTGCGCCGATGTTCTCGATTGACACTCATTTTGAGCTCGTCAGCCACAATCTCAGTCATCCGCCGGTTACCGGCGATAAAAAGCTTTCGCAGCTGGGAAAATCATGCAGGGGCGCCTGTCTCTGCTCGCTCGAAAAACTCTTTGCTGAGCTTGCCGACCAGACGGCTGCGATCATCATCGAGCCTTCGATCGGTGTGGGTGGCTCAATCGAACCCTGCCGCAATTTTTTCGGCCGGCTCAATGAGTTCTGCCTGGCTTCAGGCATCGATCTGATTTCGAACGAAACCCAGTGCGGTATTGGCCGCACCGGCAGTCGTCTGTTCGGGTTCCAGCTTCTCAACATTCACCCTGATATAGTTTGTGCCGGCCCGAGCATTGCCAACGGCTACCCCATCGGCATAGCAATCTATGCCGACCACTTTGCCGACCTGGTCGAACCGGTCAGCAAAACCGCATGTTCAGCCTGTTCTGCTGCCAGCGCGACTCTCAAACTTATTGCCGATCAAAATCTGCTGCGCCGGTCTGAGCAGCTGGGCGAATTTTTCAAGGAAAAGCTGCACGAAGCTCTTGGTACACACTCGTTGCTGCGCCATATTCGTGGCCTCGGCCTGATGATCGAAATCGAGCTGATCAACCAGGAAGCCGCTCTGGCCACGCATCATCGCGCCAGCCGTGCCGGTCTGATCACCGGCACCGGCAATGTCAGACCCGGCATCCTGCGTCTTACCCCACCACTGATTTTCACCGCCGAAATGGCCGAAGAAACGGCCCGAATTCTGGCCGCCGCCATTTCCATTGCCGACGACTGATTCTTGCCGAAACCTCCCTCTGATGCTTGTTTTCCCTTAACCTGACGGCGGGCAATAATTTTGTTGCCTGAAGGTGGCTGTGAGGGTTAAACTTGCCAGATATGATACATCTACAACCTCGGAGGGAATCATGGAAATCAAGTTTGGGACATCTGGCTGGCGTGCGATTATTGCTGATGAATTTACTTTCGCCAACGTGCGCATCTGCAGTCAGGCGATTGCCGATCATCTCAAGAGTATCGGTCAGACACAGGGCGTAATAATAGGTTCTGATGCCCGCTTCATGTCTTCAAGATTCATGGAAGTCGCAGCTGAAGTATTTGCCGGTAACGACATCAAAGCTTTTCTGTGCACCCGCGACACACCAACGCCGGTAATCAGTTTCGAAATTCTCAGGCGCAAACTCTGTGGCGGCATCAATTTTACCGCCAGCCACAACCCGCCTGAATACCAGGGTCTGAAGTTTTCTCCGGCCTGGGGTGGCCCGGCTCTACCAGAAACTACCAGCGATATCGAAAAGCGCGCCAATGAAATCATGAAAAGCGGCAAGGTTAAGCTTGTTCCGCTCAATGAAGCCATGGCAAAGGGGCTGATCGAAAAAATCAACCCAATGGAAACCTATCTGGAAGCGCTTCGCAGCAAGATCGACCTGGCAGCGATCAAAGCCGCCAATCTCAAGATACTGGTCAACCCGCTATACGGAACTGCCCGCGGCTATCTCGACCAGATCCTCAAAGAGGCTGGCTGTGAAGTTACCGTGATGAACGACAATCTCGACCCGTATTTTGGCAATCAGCCGCCCGAACCTTCGGAAGCCCATATTCCGGACATGATTGCCAGAATGAAGCAGGGAAGCTTTGATCTTGGTCTTGCCACCGATGGTGATGCCGACCGCTTTGGGGTTCTTGGGCCAAACGGAGTGTTCTACGAGCCGAACCAGATTCTTGGCATGGTTCTCGATCACATGAAGAATACCCGCAACTGGTCAGGTGCAGCGGCGCGCTCGGTAGCGACCACTCATCTGGTCGATGCAGTCGCCAGGTACCATAACATCGAGCTGATAGAAACAGCTGTCGGTTTCAAGTTTCTCGGCGATCTGATTGCCCAGGACAAGATTATCATGGGCGGCGAAGAATCAGCCGGCATGAGCATCCGCGGGCATGTTCCCGAAAAAGATGGCATCATCGCCTGCCTGCTTGTGGCAGAAATGGTCGCGATGCAGAAGAAACCGATAGCGAAAATTCTCGACGACCTCTACGCCAAAGTCGGCACCTACCTGACCCGGCGCGTCAATTTCAGGCTGACCGAAGCCGAAAAGGCCAAAGCTGTCGCCAACATGAAGAACGACCCCAAAGAAGTCGCCGGTTACAAAGTAAAAAAGGTTGTCAGAGTCGATGGTACCAAGTGCATACTCGAAAATGATGCATGGGTGCTGGTCAGATTCTCAGGCACCGAACCGGTAGTGCGCTTTTATGCCGAAGCCCATGACGAAGCCACGCTCGAAAGACTGTGCAACCAGGGCGAAGCATTTGTAAAAGGCAGCTGAACGACTCCAGGCGACCGGCGGGCACATCTGCTGCCTGCCGGTTTTTCATATGCAGCAGACCCCCTGAATCCCCGCAGAGAACTTCATGTACTTGATTTAGAACATTATTTTGCCGATATTATATAGGGGAGGGCCTGTTGTATGTCAGTACGCCCGATCGATATCAAAACCAATATAATGGGAAATGATGAAGCCAGCCGCCTGCGCGAGCATCAGAAAGCCCAGGAAGCCGGTCAGGCAGAACAGCTTGCCCAGAATAAAAACGCTCAGCTGCAGAAAACCGAGACGGTACAAAAGACCGAGACGACTGAAGGCAAGGTAGTTCGCAAAGAAGACGAGGAATCGGAAAAGAAGAACCGCAACAGCCAGCAACAGTCGGCGAAGACAAAAGACGAAAAGACTGAAGAGGAAGAGGTAAAGCACCCTCTGATTCCGGACGGAACGAGGGGTCTTAAAATCGACATCAAAGTATGACAAGAATTTCCAGGCACCAAGTATTTCTGCCGACCATGCTTGGCCTTTTTTTGGCAGCGCTGCCATGTCAGGCCAGCTACGAAGAGGATTCATGGGTTTTCAACCGCCAGGGCATGCTCAAGGTTTCGCAGGGCAGGCTTAATGAGGCAATACATGATTTCGAAAAAGCATGCCAGATAAATCCTTATAACGATACCGCCCTCGCCAATCTGGCCTGCGCCCGCAACAATCTCGGCGTTATCATGGCACAGCAGAAAAATTTCGATGAAGCAATCAGGCAGTTCAATGCAGCCAAAGCACAGAAACCCGAGGATGTTTCGATCAGACTGAACCTTCTTTCGGTGCTGGTTAATCTCAAAGATGCCGCAGCCGTCGAGCAGGAAGCCCGCGAAATAACCAGCCTGAGACCAAACGATGTCGAAACCGGACTTAAAGTTGCGGCGGCACTGCAAAAAACAGAGAACAGCAGCGCAGCAGTTCAGACACTGCAGGATCTGGCCAGCCGGGTCTCTGATCACGCCGAATTGCACGCCACACTCGGGCGCCTGCTCTATCGCAGCGGACAGCTCGATGCGAGCGCCTATCATCTGAAGATAAGCCATGAATTGAATCCCGGCGATACAGAGACCAGGGCCATGCTCGAACGTCTTGAGCGTGAATCTACTATCGAAGACGGTGTTTCAACCCACACCGGCCTGCATTTCAGTCTGACCTGCCCCGACAGCTTCGGCGCGACCTGGGCGAATGAGGTTCTTGAACTGCTCGAAGAAGCTCATTACCAAATTGGGGAACAGCTCGATTTTTATCCGAATCAGCGCTCGCAGGTAATCATTCTGCAGACGGATGCGTTTCGCAAAGTTCATGACCTGCCTGAGTGGGCCGGAGGCCTCTATGACGGCAAGATACGTCTACCGGTTCCTGAACGCAATACCAGACCAGCCGCGCTGAAGGGCGCGATAATGCATGAATACACTCATCACGTCGTTTACCTTATCACTGCCGGCAACTGCCCGATCTGGTTCAATGAGGGTCTCGCGCAAATCTTCGAAAACAATCACGAAAAACTCGATCAATTCATAAATCTGCCGACCGGCGACTATGCGTCATTCGACGAAATCGACCGCAGGTTTCGGCAGAATCCTGATCGCAAAACAGCGGCGGCTCTGTATCAGACCGCCATGGCAACGACCGCCCGCATGGTTTCAGAACATTCCTGGTCAAAGATCGCCGCATTTCTGGAATATCTCGGAATGGGTTACGATATCAACCAGGCCGCGACCGAAGCCCTTGCGATTGAATTCGCCGAACTGGAGAAAGTCTGTCTGCCATCAGAGAAGATCAATCAGACCCAATAGTGGGTCAGTACGGCAGTGTGCTGCCAGAAATGACGACGGCGATCAAAATACGGTTGATCACCTCGATGAGCAGCAGAAAAAGCATGGGGCCGAGGTCGATATAGCCGGGGCCGGCAGGAATCAGCACCTGAAAACGCTTGAGAACCATATCGATACGGCTGGTTACAGGCTGAATGGCACGCGGTGGGCTGCCAGGCATGATCCAGGTCAGCAGAACTCTTATGAGCACGACAAACTGCAGTGCACGCAGCAGGTTTATCAAAGCAATCAGCATGCTCAACCTCCGGTTTCTGAAAACAGGGCTGTGCCAATGCGTACTATGGTCGCACCCTCAGCAATCGCCAGGGCGAAATCGCCCGACATACCCATAGACAGGTGCTCGGCCCGATAAGCGATACCCTGCAGATCACGACTGCGTTCAAACAGTTCATGTAACCGTCGGAAGCAGCCCCTGACAATATCTTCATCAGCAACAAAC
>JAKJFO010000249.1 GCA_022704885.1 Candidatus Rifleibacteriota bacterium
TTTTTCAGATTTTGGGCGGGTTTGCCAACTGCTTTTCCGTTGAGAAGAAGTTTGTCGTTGCGTGAAGCTGGCGCAACCCAGGTGATGAAGAACGAGTTGGGATATTTCTTTTTGAGCAGTTTCAGCAGAGTCTTCGCTTCGTCGCTTTTTTCGCCAAGCGCGAGAATCGAGTATCCCAGTGCGTCGTCGGCGCGATAATGCCCGGGAAGCGTTCTGGCAAGAAACATGAAATACGGCACGGCCTTGGCCAGGCGGCCGCTGTCATAGTGTTCCAGGCCCATTTCGTAGATATGAACCGGAAACAGAGTGCCGAGGTCGCCTACTTTGCTGAGGCGGGTCAACAGTTCGAGGGTTTCGACGTCGTTGCCGACTCGGTAAGCGGAGCGCATCTTGCGGTAAAGGGCGGCGACTTCGTTGACCGGAAAAGCAGGAGTCAGAGCAATCCGGTAATCGGCGATCGCTTCGGCATGGCGGTCGTTGAAATGGTGCGCGTCTCCGCGCAGCTGGTGAGCGAGTGCCAGTATTGCCGGCGCGGCTTTTCTGGCGCCGATGATCGAGTTATAAAGTGGCATCGCCTGTGTCAGCTTTTTGTCCTGGCGCAGAGCTTCGGCTCTAAACAGATCAGCGGCGGGCTGGCCCCATTTGCCGAGCAGCTTTGCCTGATTCTGTCCGTTTTTGAAGAATTCGCCGACTATGCCTTCGGAATTGGCAAGCAGGAGAATTTCGAGCCACTCATCGTCTTCAAATGCCCATTCGGCAGGTTTCTGCAGTATCTTTTTGAGCAGCCCCTGCGATGCCGCGGCAGTGCGGTAAAACGGCTTTTCGGAATGGTAGCCGCGCAATGCCTGGATGGCGATGCGGCTTTTGCGACCTGGTTTGAGAAAAGCCAGTTCACTCAGTTTTTCGAGGGCGGTACCGCGAAGCCATGGGGTTGGCATGTCGCGGCCGACCGCTTCGAGTCTGGCAACGGTATTTTCGTCGGCGGTTTCGAGCTGCAGCAGAAACTGTGGCATTCGGCTCTGCAGCGCGGTTTCGCTGTCCGGATATCGGTTGATCAGGGTGTTGTAGAGGTTAAGCGCTTCGACCTTGCGCCCGAGATTTTTTAGTGCATCTGCCTGAACGAACATTTTGAGGTCATCGAGCTCAGGTGATGCCTTGAGCGATTCGATCTTTTTGATAATTTCTGCATACTTTTTTGCCTGATAGAGTTTGCCGAGTTCTTCGAGATTGCGGTCAAAACTTTGCGCCGACAATGCGATGGCGCCAAGCATGCATGCCAACGCCAGCGTGAGTTTGAATTTCCCAATCAACTTTAACATTAACTTGAGGTTTTTCATTTATTTCTCCTGTTGTTATTCTGTGTACCAGAAAGTAATGCATGTTTTCAACCCCCGCTCGAAATTGCAGGACGGGGTTATTTTATGTACAGTCAGGCGTTGCAATTTTATTGGTTTTGCTGTATAAATATCAGATAATTTGCAGGAAACCCCTGTTCAGTTAGTATTTTTAGGAGATAAATGATGAAACTTTATACCACCGACAAGATTCGCAACATTGGCCTGGTCGGCCACGGAGGCTCGGGCAAGACTTCGCTTGCCGAGGCGATGCTTTTTCATACCGGGGCCAATACCCGCATAGGAAAGGTCGATGATGATTCGTCGGTGATGAACTACGACCCGGAAGAAACCCGGCGCAAGGCCACTGTCGGCACTTCGCTGGCCGCGATCGAATACAAGGATCACAAGATCAATCTTCTTGACGCTCCGGGTTTTGACGATTTTCTTGGTGAAGTTTACAAGATTTCCGGCGCTGTCGATATGGCTATCGTCACTGTCAATGCGCAGTCAGGCCTCGAAGTCGGCACTGAGAAAAACTGGGCCCTGCTCGAAGCTGCGCAGACCCCGCGTATCATTTTTCTGAGCAAACTCGACAAAGAAAACATCAATCTCGACAAGATTTTTGCCCAGCTCAAGGCGTTTGACAGCAAGATCACCCCGGTCATCGTTCCCTGGGGCACTTTTGAGAACCTCAAGGGCGTCATCGACCTCATCGACATGAAAGCCTATGCTTACAATGATGACAAGGGCAAAGCCATTGAAGTCAAGGATATCCCGGCCGACCAGCTCGACTACGCCAGAGCTTTGCGCGAACCTATGGTCGAATCTATCGTCGAATGCGACGAAGCGCTGATGGAAAAATTCTTCGAAGGCGCCGAAATCAGCGCTGACGAACTGCGCGGCGCGCTGCGCAAGGGCATCGCCAAAAACGAAATCAAGCCTCTTATCAGCGGTATGGCTCTCAAGAGCATCGGTACTGAAAACGTTCTCGACTTTATCGTGAGCTGCTGCCCGTCACCGGCAGACTGCCGCATTCTCCCGGTCTTCAAGGCCGGCACCAACGAAGAAGTCAAACTCACTGCTGATGCCAGCGGCCCGGTATGTGGTTTCATCTTCAAGAAGATCAACGAAATGGCCGGCGACATGATCTTTTTGCGCGCGGTCAGCGGAACTTTCAACCCAGGCGTCGAATATCTCAACACGACTACCGACAATACCGAACGCTTCAGCTCATTCTCAACATTGCGGGGCAAGAACAAGGTCGATGTCGAAAAGGTCGTAGCCGGCGATATCGTGGTTCTGGTCAAGCCGAAAAGCTCGACCCATGGCCACACTCTGTGCGAAAAGAGCAATCAGCTGCAGGTCAAGGTTCCTGAACTGCCGCAGCCAAAGCTGACTTTCGCAGTAAACCCGCGCACCAAACAGGACCAGGAAAAGATGGGCTCAGGCCTCAACACCCTGTGTGCTGACGACGGCGTTCTCTCATACAAATTCGACCCTGAACTCGGTCAGGGCCTGCTCTCGGGCCTCGGTGACACTCACATCGACGTCGCCATCAGCCGCCTGAAATCGCGCTGGGGCGTTGATGTCGATATTTCCAAACCGAAAATTCCGTATCGCGAAACCATCAAGGGCAAATCACGCGTTCAGGGTAAACACAAGAAACAGTCTGGTGGGCGCGGCCAGTATGGCGACTGCTGGATCCGCTTCGAACCGAATCCGGGCGTAGAATTTGAATTCGTCGACGAAATCGTCGGCGGTGTCGTTCCCAAGAACTTCATTCCAGCCATCGAAAAGGGTCTGCAGGATGCGCGCAAACGCGGTGTTCTCGCCGGCTTCCTGACCATCGGTTTTAAAGCTACCGTTGACTTCGGTTCATACCATGATGTCGACTCTTCAGAAATGGCGTTCAAACTTGCAGCTACCCTTGCTTTCAAGAAGGGCATCGCCGAAGCCCGCCCGATCATTCTTGAGCCGATTTATGAAGTAGCGGTCACTGTTCCCGATGAATTCATGGGCGCTATCATTGGCGACCTGAACTCACGCCGCGGCCGCATTCTCGGCATGGAACCCCAGGGCGGCACCCAGATCGTAAAAGCTCTGGTTCCGTTGGGAGAAATGTATAAATACTCCACCGACCTCAAGTCGATGACCCAGTCTCGCGCTGATTTCAACATGACTTTCAGTTCGTATGAAGAAGTGCCCGGCAACGTTACTGACCAGATCATCAAAGAATACAAGACCGAAGACGAAGCCGAAGTCTGATCTCAAGCTCTTTAAAGGCGGCCGGCCGGAGCGATCCCGCCGGCCGTTTTTTTTATCGCCATCCAAGACATGGATTCTGCGACTCCGCTTCGCTCCGTGCAGAATGACACAAGTTTTGACCAGAAATCGCCGGCGTATAAAATTGTGGTTGCAAAAGTGTTGGTTTTCGGTATTATAAATGGCTGATAAGGTTATTTTGCAGAGGTGAAGATGCAGGTAGAAAAATCGATAGAGCCGGCAGCTGGCAAAGGTAATGTCAGGCTGGCCCTTCAGTTCAATATCGAGCCTTCAGAGCTCGAAGCATTGTGTCTGATACTACAGAGCAGCATTGCCGCGGGGATCGAGAAGTCATTGTCGCCTGGTATGCAGGCGGTTCTTCTGACCAGGCTGCTCAAGCATTCGATCGATCTGAAATTCGAGCAGAAGACGATACATCCAGATTCTCTGCCGGTTATTCACGATCACCAGGAGCCGAAGCTGAACACTTTCAAGGCTCGTGTCGTGCGTGGCATGTTTCTTACGTTCATCGAGCATGAGCGCGGTTTTCCCGGCCTGATCGACAGTATGGCCGGTATTACCTCGGTTGGTCTCGGAGCCGGTTCTTTCAAATTGCCAGGCAGCAACAGAAAGATCAGACTGGCGGAATTGCACGCCAGTTATCCGCCGGCAGAGATGGTGGTGGCAGAGCAGGTCGCGCTGATGCAGAAGCTTTTTGTGCCGGAGAATCTGCTTGGGTATCCTAATGTGCGAACTGGGGTTTACAGCCTGTTGACCGGTTGCTCGCTGTTGCCGTTCTATGCGGCGGTTGTGAAGGTGAGCGACGAAAGTGCGCCCGACAATGAAGCTGCCTTGCAGAAAGCCAGGCAGATGGTCGAAGAGCGTTTTTCGTTCAATTCTGAAAGGCTGCACCGATTTCTCAACCAGAATCTTTTCAGAGTAATGTTCGAAGAACTGTTCAACCACGAAAGCACGGTATTTTCAATTTTTTCGTTATAATCCCTGCGCATTGCACGGCTTTTTTTCTGTAGACTGTTGACATCGCAGAGCGATTCAGTTGATAATGGCAGCATTCAAAGTTATACCCGGGGGATTGAATCGCTATGGCAGGAAAAAGCCGCAGTCTTAGTTTTTTTCTATTCTTGTGTGCACTTCTCAGTGGAGTGATTTTTTATGGCTGTGGCGGTGGCGGGGGCACGTCATCGAGTAGCGTGCCCCTTCAGATCAGCGGTAACGTAACCTCTATCATTCCGCTTGCCGGTATGCGCGACGAGTCCTCGTTGAGCCCAGATCTGCGTGCTGCTGCAAGTCTTGCCGGTGTAGAAGTTTATCTCGAGAATTATCGCGAGCAGAATTCAACGCTTAGCGACGCCGATGGCAGATACCTGCTTTCAGGCGTTCCAGCCGGCAGTCACTATATTGTCGCGATGAAGAAAACAGCGACTTATACCCTGAAAGTGCGCTCAACCGAAGCGATAAGCGTTTCTGAAAGTCGGCCTGCCGTGCAGGCTGGCAGTATGGCTCTGAAGTCTGCCACAGCGACCGCCAGTGGTCGTCTGGTCGATGCTGCCGGAAATTCAGTGCCCAACGGCCGCTTGACCCTCTGGGGTGAAGCTTTTTATACCGACAGCAATGGCTACTACACTACCCCCGCAATGCCGGAAAACGTCACAGCGCCGATTGTTGTTGCTGTTCCCGGCTATCAGCCGACTGAAATCCAAGTCAAGTTTACCGACAATCCCCCGTTCGTCGAACAGACTATCGTTAATACGGCTTCTACCAATCGCCCGCCAACCAGTTCTCTGGTCGCTTCCAGATACTCGGTGTCTCCGAGTACTACGGTAGCTCTTTCGGCCACTGCCAGCGACCCCGATCAGGAGCTTGGAGCCGATAACTTCAGCTGGGCGATTACCGGCAACATTGGCACCTTTTCCGGCAGTATCTCCGGTTTGAAGGTGGTCTGGGTAGCGCCAAATGAAAATGCAATTGCAACGGTCACCTTTA
>JAKJFO010000024.1 GCA_022704885.1 Candidatus Rifleibacteriota bacterium
CGCGAACAGTACCCGCCATGATTTAAAGCGCAAAATCAAGCCGGCAGCGTCTTTAATGTATTTGTTGCGGGTTGCATCGTGCGGATTGTGACTGAGTTGAGCACTGATGACCCCACGCAGATTTACGCCATGCCTCTTCAGATAATCAACTTTTCTGGCCGCCACTTCTTCATATTCGATATCGTAGACTTCTTTAACGACATTTTCGAGCCAGCCACGCCGGGCATTCGGAAAGCTGTCGTAGTCAACAATATAAGGTTTGATATCGATGACCGGCGTATTGTTGAGCAGGTCAGAACCGCTGATATAAACACAATTGCCCTCGACGCGGTCGAGTTTGACGCAACTCATGCCAAGCGGGTTTGGGCGATAAGGCGAGCGCGTCGCAAAAACGCCCTTTTTGCCCTTTCCATCAGAATACGGAGGGTTGGTAAGCGGGCGCCAGTTGCGGTTCAGATGAAAGACGAAAAATACCCAGATGTATTCGAAACCGGCCAGGTCTTTGAGGCCCTGCTCGTAGTTGTGTCCTTTGATAAGCTCTATGCAACCCTCTACCTCTGAAAGCACGCCCTGCATCGGCTGCTCCTGATGATAGTCGTGAGCGCACCTGAAAACGCCTATCGGCTTGAATTCAAACATCTCGTCATCGGCCGGCGCCGGTCAGAAGTCGTTCGACATCGGCCCGCTCAAGAATTGCCGGGAAATAGACCTGTGCGAAATCGCCGAGATCGATCACTTTTTCAGAGCCGCTGGCAAGTTCGCGAAGAACCGTGCTGAATCGGCCATTACGCAACGATCGATAAATCAGGGTATCACCATTCCGGCTGACTCCCGGCTGCCAGTCATAGGTTCGCGCATTGGTGACATTTTCATACTGCCAGGTGCCCTGGGTGTCTTTGAGCAGCTCAAAAACGCTGCTGATCTGGCCAACACGGCGCACGAAAAATATGCGCCCCGAAGTCTGGTTCACATGACTCTGCCAGTTCTGGCCGCCACTGACGATAACTTCTTCGTCACCAGTATCGAGATCGCGGTGATTGATGGTAAAACCGGCAGCAGTCACGCGCGACAACATGATGCGATTCGGCGACAGCCAGGCCAGTTGCCCGCCTGACAGGCCGTTGAATTCGAAAGGTTCGAAATCGCCATCAGGAAAGCTGACCATGCCAGTCTGCACCGAACCGTCACTCATCCCTCTGACGCAGAGAATGCGGTCGTCCCATGGCGAAGGTACTGGCCAGCCCAGACTGCCGAGAGGATCTTCAAGCTGCCATACGGTTTCGTGCCGCTCATTCATGGCAATGAGTCCATAATGCTCGGGCGCAATTTCGCGGGAGGCAAGAACCAGCCCTTTATGTGACCACCAGCAGGCATTACCTTCTTTCGCCGTAGTATCGGTTAAAGCGGTAACCAGACCCTTTTCACCATCCGGCTGCCAGAGATAGATTTCAGAACTGCCGTCATTGGCGCCTACGAACAGAATGCCAGCCGGTGTTTCCTGTGCACCGGCCACGACTGCAATTGCCAGCAGCATACCGAACAGAATGATTCCTGCTTTCACTTGTAAGTGCCTCACCCCCAAAAAATATCAACCAATATATACCACAGATTACCGGGGATTGCCTTTGACTTTGCCAAGGACGCCTGTTAAGCTGTTTAAAACCGGCACGATTACGGAGGGGTTTATGAATCTTCGAAAATTCTATTATTTAGCGATCATTGCTGCTATCCTGCTTTGCCCGGGAGTAATCGAGGCCACCAGATCCAGCTCGATTACGCTCGAATGCCCGGTATGCGGCAACAGCCTCACTGGCCGCGAACTGATGTCGACCAACAACTTCGGTGGCGTCGATACTGATTTCATGCAGCGACCGATGGGCGCCTCACCGATTCTGATCAGACCGGCAACCTGTCTCAAATGTGGCTTCTCAGGCTATGTCGACGACTTTTCCGAAGAAGCGAAAAAGAAAATGCCGGCAACTTTTACAGCCGCAATCAAACAGGACAAAGTATTGAAACCGGCAGTAGATCTTGCCTCATACAGCGATCAAATCGATATGCCGGCCTGGGCAAAGTATGACCTGATCGCACAGGTTCGCAAACTCGAGAGCGCGCCGGCAGGTGATATCGCACACCAGTATCTGTGTGCAGCCTGGGCAGTGAGAATCGAGGCTGTCATACCGCTGTCGATAGAAGACTTAAAAGAAATGGAAAAATTTCTCGATGCAAAATTCTCAGATCGCTTTAAACAGCGCGACCGCAATGCTGCATCCATTTTTGTCGAAGCCGGCCTTGAGTCACTGAAAATAGGTGCAGGCGCCAGTCAGGAAGACAAAAAAGCAGCACTGACCGGTGCCGTATTTATGTTGCGCCGATATGGCGAAAATCCTGATGCGCTCAAGGCCATGCAGATGCTTGCGCCACTGCTCGCCAGCGACACCGCACAAAACGTTGAACAGGCTCTCAATGAGAGCATCGACCGCGAACAGAGGTTTCAGAAACTTGCTGTCGAAAACTTCAAAACTGCGATTGAGACTGAGAAAAACGCTGAGATGAAAGCACGTTTCTGCTACCTGACCGGCGAAATTTATCGCCGCCTCGGCGATCTTACCGAGGCCCGCGCCTGGTTCGAAAAGACGCGCGCCATCAAGGAACGCCCGACTTTTCTCGACGAAATGATGACCGAAGTCGAACAGCGCATGCCAGCATCAGAGTAATTCACCAAAGACAGGAAGACACAGACAATGAACATAAATCGCGTCAGCAGCTTTTTTTACTCACCGACCCATTCAACCGAAAAAATCGTTAACGCCATCGCAACCGGTATCGGCATCGACCCTCTCAACATCATCGAGAACAACCTCACTTATCCGGGCTACGAAGAAACGCTTATCGACGTCGAACCCGGCGATCTCGTCATCATCGGCGCCCCGGTCTATGCTGGCCGCATCTCGCTGACCGCGATCGAGCGACTGCAGAAACTTAAATTTGCCGGCAATCCAGCCGTTCTCGTCGCGGTTTTTGGAAACCGTAATCTTGATGACGCCCTGATCGAATTGCGGGAAATCGCAACCGGTATCGGTCTGCAGCCGGTTGCCGCGGCCGCTTTTATTGGTGAGCATTCGTATTCGACAAAGAACTTTCCAATCGCGAAAGGTCGACCAGATGCGCTTGACAAGGGTAAGGCAAGAGACTTTGGCGAACGCGTTGCCCAGAAAGTCAAGTCTCTCAAAGCACTCGACAAGATGCCGGAACTCGCTCTGCCCGGCACTTTCCCGCTGCCTGAACGACATGTAATTCCGCCTTCGCATGTCGAAACCGATTTCAAAAAATGCAATCGATGCGGAGAATGTCAGCCCTCATGCCCGACTGGCGCCATCTATTATCGCGGTGGTTATCACACAAAGCCCGAACTCTGCACTATCTGCTGCGCCTGCATCAAGGTTTGCCCGAAAGACGCCCGTATCATGATGTCAGAGCATGTAAAAAACTTCACCGAAATGCTCTTCAAAACCTGCCAGGACCGCAAAGAACCCACAATGTTCATCTGAATGTAAAGGGCGGAAGGCCAGCCTGACAATTGCCAGAATGCCAATTCGCTCCACAGTGTGTAGCGATTTCGCCTGATGGCGCGCACAGCTAAAAATAAAAGCGCACCCAACAGGATTCGAACCTGTGACCTTCTGCTCCGGAGGCAGACACTCTATCCAGCTGAGCTATGGGTGCAGCAACAGGTTTCAGCTTAGCACAACATATGAGGTAAGGCAACTTTTAGCGCGACTACATACTGGCCAGTCTGGCGACGATGCCGATTAAAGCAGGGGTAAGAAGTATTCCCCAGCCGATCAGCACAAAGACGCAGGAAGGCGTGTTCGGGTCCATTGGCGCGGTTCGGCGCGACATTCCGGCACCGAGGATGTCAAAAAACTTTGCCAGCGAGGGAAACCAGATAAAAAACAGACCGAGCAACGGTAATAACAGGAGAGTGACTTCCCTTAGCCTTATGGCAAGCCCGACATAGACAAGAAAAATCAACAGCGAAAATATTCTGTTATAATTCATTAGCAACATCACCTTGCCGGCTGGTATCCTGATCAGGACAAGTTACTGAATCACCAGATATTAACACAATCTGGGCTTCAAAAAATGTCATTTTGCAGACAAATCTTCATAGAAAACCAAATTGAACAGAAAATCAGACATCTTTCTGACAGCGGCGCTCGTGTTCTCTCTGTTTCTTCTGCCGGCCACTATTTACTGGGACAACTACCAGAAAGAGCTTGTCGACAGCCAGTTTATCGTTACTGCTGAAGAAGAATCCGCTGCACTGGCCCAGCAATACAAAGCCAACTGCCCGACCGAAATACAGCTGAACAGATGTATTTTACGTGCACAAAGCGAGTTGAGCAGAAATGCCGACCCTTTTACCGAAAACGGGGCACTGGTTAGAAAAGCCCTGCTCAAAAACCTGCCACAAGGCTGGTTATCAGCTGACTCGATATTTTATGTCTTTAAATTCACACCAGCTTCGAGTCGGGCACTTGTCGGCGAGGGGCTTGAGCGCACCAACAGTTCTTTCATGGCACTGATTGCCAACAATCTGCGCAAATGGGGCAGTATCAGTCCGGCCGAACAGATTAAAATCGATAACCGCCTGGCAAGCCTTTTCGGTGAACGTGTCAGCGGAAAAATGCTGTTGAGCAATCGCTTCGGTCGCAATATCGACGTGGTTTACAACGGCCAGCGCCGGCATCTGATCTGGGATTTCCTGAGCTTTTCAGGCCAGCAGGCAGGGGCTTTCATGATCCTGTCCGGCAAACGCCCCGGGCATGAAGATGCAGCCAGAGAAGCTCTCAAAGAAATTGCCCACGGCGGCCGGCAGCGATTTTTCCCGGTTCTGGCGCCACTTGAAAGCCTGAGACAGGAACTTACCCCGATAATTACGAACGAACATCGAGCCGAAAAACCGGTAATTCACTTTTTGAATCTGCTCGAACAACAGCCATCACACGGTAAAATAGCCTCTATCAGCGTTGGTATTCTATATGATAAAACATTTCTTTACAGATCTTCGGTTTCGCGACAGCTGCCTTACGAACTGTGGTTGATCGCGGCGCAACCTGTTGCCACCAGAACCAGTATGACCAGTGTATGTGCTCTGCTGCTGACACTTCTATGGGCAGTCATTTTTGCAATCAGAGCAGTTCACCGGCAGCCTTTCACATTTTCTGTCAGAACCAGGCTGCTGGCTATGGTTTTATGTGTTGGTGGCCTGCCGATAATCGCGTTGATTATCACCGGCTGGTCGGCCATAGAACAAGATCATCATGTTCGCTACCGCGCCATGGTCAACAATATGCGCGCAGAACTTCGAGAAATTGATGGAAACAGCACTTCATTACGTATCATCTTTGAAAATGTTGCACGCCGATACTTTGCCAACAGTGATTTTAAAAAGTCGATAACAGCAGAAAAGATTGACACCAGGGCAGAAGTATTCAAGCACTGTTTCGCTGAGTTTGCAGCGAACGGAGTATCTCTCAGCAGCATTGGCGTGACCAGATTCGGCCGTGACGATCTTCAGATATTTCCAGAAGATACGGAAATAGACAGTAACGATGCAAGGCTGCATGTTTTTGCACCAATGATGTATGCCGGTCTTGGAGATTTTTCGGAAGAAGCATATAAAGAGGCTCTCGATAAGATTTCTGAAAGTAAACGACTGGGTTTCGAAACCTATCGGACAGTTATAGGAAATGGTGTTTTCAGTGACATAGCAATGGCTCGGCAGAAAAGCCTTATCATGTCATTTGGTGATGCAGGCAACTTTGTCATTTTCGATTTCATTGCCACTGATGAAAAGGTGGCCGTTGCCGTAATCTTCTTCGCGCCGGCCCAGAAATCATACGCGCGCTTCGCCAGAAACGCCGTAATGAGAGGAAGCAGGGCCACGCCCGAACGCCAATGGGGACTGGCTGAAAACCACGAACATGTGATCAGCACAAGTCTTTCTCGACAAAGAGTTGAGCATCAGCACGAAAAGTGGTTTCTGAAAAAACTTGTCGCCGCTCAGACGTCGAAAGCATTTCAGGTCGAGACACTGGCTGACACACTGGCTGTTTGTGCACCATGCGAAAATATGCACGGAATCTCACTCGGAACGACCATGAGTCTGAAAACGCTTTACAGAACAACTGAAAACCAGTATCAACTGCTGATAGCGGCCGCCGCCATCCTTTCGGCCATACTTGCCGTGATTACCAGCGCGTTACTGGCCTATTTTACCCGACCGCTGAGTGTAATCGAGAACGGCATCAGCGGGATTCTCGACCGACGCTTTGACTACAGGCTTGCTCTGGCGCGTGACGACGAACTTGGCGATGTTGCCGATGCTTTTGACAGTATGGCGCAGGGCCTTTATGAACGTCATGAACTGGCACAGTTTGTGTCAGGCAGCCTGACAAGCCATCTTTCGGTCACAACCAGGATCGACCACGAACCGCAAAAGCGCTGGGGCGTCGTTCTGGCCTCAGATATCAGAAACTTCACAACTCTTTCTGAGACCTGGCCACCCGGACAGATCGTCGAACTGCTCAATCGTCATCTCGAAACGATGAGCGAGAATATCACCAGCAACCATGGAGAAATCGATAAATTCATCGGTGACGCGATAATCGCAGTGTTCTTTGGCGATAATCCCGAACAGGCCGCGCAAAATGCAGTGAACGCTGGCAAAGCCATGATGAACAGTCACCGTAATCTCGTCAGCGAGCGCTGCAAGAATGGCATGTTCGCTTATGCCATGGGTATTGGAATCGCGGGCGGCGAACTTCTGGCAGGCTCTTATGGCGCTGCCGACAGGCATGAATTCAGTCTTACCGGCCAGGCACGCCACCTTGCCGAAATTCTCGAGGCAGAATCGAAACAGGGAAAATTCTCGCATATAGTGATCAGTCCTGACATACGCGATCTGTTGCCAGAACTGTCGCTTGCACCGGTAGGAGAAAATGGCAGTTACGAGGTTATCGAAATATGAAAAGGCATGGGCATTTTTCTACGCTTTCGGTAATTGCGGCCTGGCTGTTTCTTGCCATTCCCTTTCTGCTGGTGATGTTTGACTGGCAGTCATCGCGCCGGCGCGAATTTGACAAGATAATAAAAGAATCTGATCAGAACATCACCAATCTGCTCGAAAAAATGCAGGTAAGCAATAACTCTGAATACCAGGTTCTGCTGCAGCTGAATGCTTTTCACCGCAAGTTACGTAACGAAATCGCCAGTAACAGCTCACAGATCAGCGAATTCATCAATGCTATCTATCAACAGCATCTTGCCGACAATCTGCCACCGCATCACCTGGTGGTAGCTTATAAAAATTCCTCGCAAAACCGCCTGAACAATGTATTTCAGCGTTCCACTCTCACGGCGACCAGTCAGCTGGACACTTTTGCTCTGTTGATGCAGAGCAGTCCCAGCCTTGAAGACCGCGAGACAGTCGCCGGCGATCTTACTTCAATGTGCGGTTTTTCAGTGAACGTCAACAGCATTGTCGAGCGCCAGGAGCGTATCAAAGAAAAAGAAGAGGGCATAATACTGCCTTTCACATCGGTCAACGGCAGCACCTGGCTCTACTGGTTCTATCCGTCAATCATCGACGACAGACTGATGGTATGTGCAATATTCGACACCGCGAAAATTCCGTCAGACTATGCCTATAAAGCCATGGCGAAGGCAGTCGACTCATCTGACAGCGGATTTGCGGTAATTCCTTATGCGGGAAACAGCAAACCATTCTGGTCACCGTTTCTGCGCCAATATCCGAAATTACAGCGCTTCATTCACGATAAAGCGGGAGAACTGCCATTGAAACAGGTGCAGACCTGGTATGACCAGTTCAATATCTATGCGGCGCCAGTTCTGGTCGGTGAACCGTCGCTGCTTTTTCTGGTCGGCAGACGTCTGACCAGCCCGCCATTATCGGCTGGTGAAGCTGTTTTTGTCATTATCGTCTTTGTACTTTTCGCCGGGCTTTCGCTGATGCTGCTGCAACGCCGGGTATTTCGACGAGGCTGGCGCATTTCTATCGCACTTGTTCTGTTGACAGCTTTCATTACCATATTCTACCTTCCGGCCAGCATTGGCCGCATCGCAGTGAGAAACTATCTCGACAGTCACTTTTCGGCCCGCCGACAGAAAGCAGAAAACGATCTCGAACGCAATCTGCAACGTCTGGAAGATCGCTACGACCTTGCGCATGCTGATCTGTTCTATCGTTTGCAGCACCTCGAGATATACCCGGACATCATGCAGCAATTCATCGACCAGAAGCCTGAAAATGCTCTCAAAAGCATAGATAGTCAGGTAAAAGCTCAGTATCCGGTAGCCCTGGGGAACAGTCTGCTGTTAATGACCTTGCAGCAGGACAACGGAAAAAACACAGTCTGGCTGCGCAAAAGCGAAGATACTCGTGCTGCCAGCGAGATGTTCGCAACTCTGTTAAAATCAGTTTTACAGAAATTCCGGCCTGAACTGGCTGTTTCAGCTGAAACAGACAATAATAAACTGTCACTGAATGAAGTAAAAGACGAAATGATAAGTGACTTTCTCATCAAGTTCTTTCAGGGCGTTCTGGGCGAAGAGATGTTCTATCGTCTGCTGGCCAGTCCGACCGATCTGGTAGAAGCTGATACGAGTTTTCTCAAGATATTGACAACCGGTGTTCCGATAAGGCTCTCAGGCGTAGTCAAAGGCCTTCTGCTGATCATGTGGAGTGAATTCTTCGAAGCTGAGCATTATCTGGGCTTTCTCGAAAAAAACCAGGCAGAACGGGCAGAGAATTTTGAGCTTATTGCAGTTCGCAAAGGCTCGTTTCAGGGATACCAGCGCAGCACCACTCCGATAACGCCGCCGGCCTGGGATCTGATCGAACGCACCCGGCGAGTCGGAATTCAGTTGACTTCGCGCGAACAGATGACAAGCGAAGATCGGCTGCTGATCAAAACCAGACCAGGCAAGTCTCTTGCCATGTACATTCTGGCCGGAATAACCTCTTTGCGTAACATCTTCAGTGAGCAGGAAGAACTCGAAAACCTGACCGGAAATCTGCTGGTATTTGTCATGCTGCTGCTTGCGGCACTGGTAGCCGCTCTCTACTGGTATTTCATGAACCCGCTCAAACAGCTGCAAAAGGGCCTGGATAACATCAAAAACGGCGATTACCAGAGCCGAATTGACTTAGCCGGCCGCAACGATGAGTTCGGCAGCATCGGCAGATCTTTCAATGCCATGGCCAAAGGCCTTGAGGAAGGCTCACTGCTCGGCAAGTTCGTATCTTCAGCTGTCATAAAAGTGGTTAAAGATAAAGATGCATTCGAAAAGGCCGTAAGAGGCGAAAAACGCGAAATGACGATACTTTTCGCTTCACTTAAAACCGGCGATTTAAACGAAGCTGAAGCATTCATCGGGCAGCTGGCATTTCATCTCAAGGCCTGTCAGGAGGCTGTCAGGCCCACTGCCGGCGTTATCGACAAAGTCATGGAAAACAAGATACTTGTGTTTTTCGATCACGAAGCCTGCAACGGTGCCGATCATGCAGTCAGACAGGCCATCGATATGATTTTTGCCCTCAAGCACAAACTGACTGCCGACAATAAAAGAGGATACTACGGGCTCGCCACCGGACAGGTTGTTGCCGGCATTCTCGGTGCCCGTAATCTGCGCCTTGACTACACAGTCATCGGCGATGCGGTAAACCTGGCTGCCCGTCTCAACGCTCTGGCCGCCGACGACTCCGGCTCACAGATCATCGCCGACGAAACGACACGCTCGCTGTTACCCGCAATCGCTGCTTCAGAAAATCTCGGAGAAATCAAAATCAAGGGCAAAACCGCACCGGTCAGTATTCATCGGTTGTCTATGCGCGCCTGACTGAACTAAAACGGCCGCAGTTACAATATCTGCGGCCATCTGTGCAATCTGCGGAAAAACGTCTTTGGTCTCTTGGGTGAGGCTCTTTCAAAAATCGATCAGGCGCTCCTGCACCTTGACCTGAGCGGCTGCCAGCGCTTCTTTAGCGGTCTTCTGCCCCGACAGCACCGCTTCGACCTCCGGATTGATCAGATCTTCGAGCAGGCTGTAGTCTTTAACCACCGGGTTGGGGCCGGCGTGCTTCATCTGCTCCATGAACATCATCAGATGCGGGTCTTCGAAGCTGACCAGATCGTAGGCGCCAAGGTTGATCGGCAGCTGGTTGAGCTCGCTGCACCAGCGCTTCTGGTTTTCGGCATTGGTAAAGAACGAGAGAAAATTATAACACTCGGCTGCATACTTTGTGCCCTTGAAAATCACGACATCGGTGCCACCAACGTTGGTCGAGGTGCCTTTAGTGCCGCCGGGAATCAGGCCGACACCGTAGTCCATTTTAGTGTTGGCGAATTTGGCGAGGTTCCAGGGGCCCATGAAGATCATCGCGTATTTGCCGTTGACAAAGCCCTGTTCAGGGGAAATTGCGCCCGGCCGCCACGCGCCTGCTTCGATTTTGTGCTCGTTGACGAGTGAGGCCATCATTTCGAGCGTCTGCACGGCTGCTTCAGAATCGATGACGCATTTTTTGCCGTCTTCTGAGATGATGCGGGCGCCATAACTGTTGAAGAATGGCAGGTTCCACCACAGCGTGTTGGTCATGGCGAAGGCATACTGGTCTTTAGATTTGTCGGTGAGTTTCTTGCCAACTTCGATGAATTCTTCCCAGGTCTGCGGAACCACCGGCGCTGACGGGTCTTCTGGAAGCAGACCAGCATCTCTGAACATCTGACGGTTGTAGAACATCGCCACACAAGTGCTCTGATCGGGAATACCATAATATTTGCCGTCGATATAGGCAGTTTCGAGTGGTGCGGCCAGATACTGGTCGCGAATCTTTGCAAAACCGAGAGTGTCGAGATCGACGACCGAGTTTTTGCGCGCAAGTTCACAGACGAACGACCAGTCGACACGGGCCATATCGGGGCCCTGACCAACGGTCAGCGCAGTGCGCAGCTTGGCCTTGTGCCCATCGAAGGGTATGCGAACCGGGCGCACGGTGAACTTCGGGTTGGCGCCTTCCCAGTCTTTGATTATGGCACGCAGAACCTGCTCTTCCTGGTCGTTATAGGTGTGCCAGAAGGTCAGAATGGTGCGGCCATCAGGGCTGGTCGCGATCGAGTCGTCCCAGCACACGAAAACCAGCGCGATATAGGCGATAACCGCAACGATCATTATTTTCTTTTCGCTCATGGTTTATCTCCTATTCTTTAACCGCGCCCTGGGTCATGCCTTCGATAAAGTAGCGCTGCGCAAAGAGAAACAGCACGGCGATCGGCACGATCGAGAAACACGAAGCCGACATGATCAGGCCAAGTTCAGAGGTATACTGACCTCTGAACAGCGCGAGACCAACCGGCAAGGTTATACTCAGCGGGTTTTCGAAGTTGGTGACGATCAGCTGCCAGAGAAAGTTCGACCAGTGAAACAGGAAAGTCAGCAGGAAAAGAGTCAGAATGATGGGCAGCGCCAGCGGCACGATGACCACGGTGAACACCTGCCACTCAGAGGCACCATCGATCTGCGCGGCTTCGAGCAGCGAATCTGGTATGGTATCCATGAACTGTTTGAGCATGAAAATACCGAACACCGAAGCCAGATGCGGCAGAAACATCGCCCATTTGGTGCCGAACAGACCCATCTTGCAGACCATGAAGAACTGAGGCACCATGAACATCATTCCCGGTATCATCATGGTGGCAAGCAGCAGCATGAAAATCTGCTGCTTGTAGGGAAGCGGCTTTTTCGAGAAAACGTAAGCGCCCATTGCCGCAAAAAAGGTTACGAGGAATGCCGCCGTAGTGGCTACCAGCAGACTGTTGAGAAAGTAGGTGCCGAAGTTTTTCTTCTGCTCGATCGCATCGACCGCGGCCATGCCTTTCGAAGCGGCATCGACCTTGAGCACGCGCCTGAAGTTGTCGAGCGTCGGTTCTGACGGCACTATATCAAACGGGTTGGTTTTGCTGATGACGAGTTCCTGGCCAGACGGTTTGAAAGCGGTGCAGAGCATCCAGAAAAAGGGAAACAGCACGACGACAACGCCTGCAGTCAAAGCCAGATAAAGAGCCATGCGCCTGATAAAATCCATACGGTGCACATGCGCAGTTGCCAGAAATTTCCTGACCACAAAAATCGTGAGAATTATCGTCAACACCACGGCAAGACCGTTATAAACCACAGTCATGCTCTGCATCAACTGACCTGCTTCAGCTACCGCTTTTTCGCTTTCAGGAGTGACAAAGGCCGAAAAGGCCATGATCCCGAATTTGAACAGTTGATTCGAAATGATGTATGACATCGAAATCATGATGCCGATAAGAACAACGAAAAAGGCGACACGTTGCGCCTTAACCGTGTGTTTGTCGTGATGCTCTAATGTATTTGCGTATTCGCTGCTCATTTTCTGGCCTCCTTGCCGTTTTCTCGGTTGAGAAAGCGCTGCTGCAGCCAGGTAATGCCCAGCGTGATGATCAGCAGCATATACGAGATGGCGGCGGCATAGCCATAGTTGCCGGCATCGAACTGTTTGAACAGATAATAGCCGGCTACCGAAGTCGAGCCGACGGTTTCGCCAGCGATGACGACCTGTGGGCCGCCCGAGGTCATCGCGTAGATTTCGGTAAAGGCGTTGAGTGAGCCGATGACACCGGTAATGACCATAAAGGTGATGATCGGCCTGAGCAGCGGCACCGTAATATGCTTAAACTTCTGCCACTCGGTGGCGCCATCGATATCAGCTGCTTCATAAACGGCTTCAGGAATATTCTGCAGAGCGGCAAGAAACAGAACCATGCCAAAACCGGCGCCTTTGAGCACCATCGCGATAACTACTGCGAAAAGCGCGGTCATCGGGCTGCCAAGCAGGCCGGTAGTGTTGAAAAAATTGTCTTCGCTGAACAACCAGGTGGTGATCTGAGCCAGCGCGCCAAACTTCGGCGCATAGATGAGAGTCCAGATGACGCCAACTACAAGCATATCGAGTACGTTTGGCAAGAAAAAGGCACTTCTGAAAAAGCTTTTGCCAAAGAGTTTGTTGTCGAGCAGCAGTGCCAGAGCCAGTGAAGCGCCGATACCAAGCGGTATGCTCATCAGACCATACAGGGCGGTAACGCCAAGCGACCACCAGAACTGCATATCAGAGGCTATTCTAAAATAGTTCGACAGGCCGACAAAATCGAGATTGGCCAGACTGTAATCGGTTGGTGAGCCAAAAAAGCTCAGATAAAAAGAATAAAATATCGGAAATATCAGAAATACCCCGAAAAACAGCAGAAACGGCGATAGAAAGCCGAAAGAAATCGCGGTGTCTTTTGAACTTGTAATGGCCAAGAGATACACCCCCTCTATTGATTCATGTTGAATTCTAGCAGATACCAGCCCGATTTTCTATTTTTTCGTCATCCAGCACGCTGCGAGTCGAGGAGCCAGAATTTGACCGGGAATTACTGGTCAGAATTGCAATGAATTGACTTGCCTGACGAAATGAAGATATAGTTGTACAATCAGATTCTGATAGAAGAGATCGGTCATGAGAAGAGAAATTTCCACCTGACAGATGACAGATTCACTAATTAAACAGCTCCAGCTCGAAAATGAAGAATTGCGCAAGGCCAACGAGCAGTTGCAGCAGGAATTGCAGCAACAACGAAAACTTGCTGACCAGTTTAAAGAGAGCGAAGAAATATTCGCGACTTTTCTCGAACACAATCCGGCTTATGTTTTCTTCAAAGATGAGCAGTTGCGCTCGCTCAGGCTGAGCAGAAACTACGAACAGATGCTGGGTCGGCCGCTCGAAGAGATTCTCGGCAAGAGCATGGACGAATTGTTTCCACCGGAAATGGCCAGACAGATGATCGAGCTCGACAGCAAAATTCTGCGTGATGGCGTACCATATTCGGTCGAAGAGGAGCTCAATGGTCGGTATTATTCTACCGTAAAGTTTCCCATTGTGATTGAAGGCAAACCCGCCCGCCTCGCCGGATTTACCATCGATATCACCAAACTCAAACTTGCCGAAAAAGCGTTGCGGGAAAGTGAAGCCCTGCTCGCTCAGGCGCAGCAGCTTGCGCAGATTGGCAGCTGGATTTTTGACCAGACCACGCAAAAGCTGACCTGGTCTGCCGAAACTTATCGCATTTTTGGCGTCAAGCCGCACGAATTCGAACCATCGTTCGACAGCTTTATAGAAGCCTGCCACCCCGATGACCGTGCAATGGTTACCGCCATCTACTCAGCCTCTATTCGTGAAGGCAAAAAGCGCTACGAAATCGATCATCGTATTATTCGCAAAGATACTGGCGAGGTGCGTCATGTTCAGGAAAAGTGCTTCAACGAAAGCGGCGAAGATGGAACTATCATTCGCTCGATCGGCATGACACAGGACATCACCGAACGCAAACTGGCAGAAGAAGAGTTGCACAAGGCAAAGGTCATTGCCGAAGAAAACGAGACCCGTTTCAAAGCCCTTCACAATGCCTCTTTTGGCGGCATAGCCATTCACGATAAAGGCCTGATTCTTGACTGCAACCAGGGTTTAACAGAGATAACCGGATATACTCAGGATGAACTGATCGGCATGGACGGCCTGCTGCTGATTTCAGAAAAGTCACGAGACATGGTGATCAGCCATATTATGGCAGGCTACGAAAAACCATACGAGGCCATCGGCCGCCGCAAAAATGGCGAGGAGTTTCCCTTGCGACTCGAAGCCCGCGAAATTCCGTATCGCGGCAAACAGGTGCGAACAGTTGAGTTCAGAGACATAACTGTTCAAAAACAGGCAGAACGCACTCTGGCCGCCGAAAAGGAACGACTTGCCGTAACCCTGCGCAGTATCGGCGACGGAGTTATAACAACCGACACCGCCGGAAACATAGTTATGATGAACAGAATCGCCGAAGAGCTCACCGGCTGGTTACAGGCCGAAGCCCAGGGGCAGCCTCTCGAAAGGGTTTTCAAAGTTATCGACGAGACCACGCGCAAACCCTGCGAAAACCCGGTAAAATCGGTCATAGCTTCCGGCAGCATAATCGAACTGGCGAACCACACGCTGCTGATTTCGCGTGATGGCACAGAAAGAGTCATTGCCGACAGTGGTGCTCCGATCAAAGATGCCAATGACGAGACCATAGGAGTCGTGCTGGTTTTTCGAGACATGACCGACAAACAAAAGCTGCTTACCGTTTTACAGCGAACCGATAAACTCGAAGCAATAGGCGTTCTGGCCGGCGGCATCGCACACGACTTCAATAACCTGCTTTCGGGAATTTTCGGCTTTATTGAACTGGCACGCATGACTGACGATGTTAAAAAGATCGCAACCTATCTCGATCAAGCTCTTATCGCGTTTGAACGTGCAAAAAATCTGACGCGGCAACTTCTTGCCTTCGCCAAGGGCGGCGCGCCAATGCGCAAAACCGGTTATCTCGAACCGGTCATCCGTGACGCTGTCTTGTTCGCTCTTTCAGGCTCTGCGATTACGTGTGAATTCAATATCGCCGAAAACTTGTGGGCCGCCGACTTTGACAAGGGTCAGATCGAGCAGGTCATTGACAACATCGTTATCAATGCTCAGCAGGCGATGCCGACTGGTGGCAAAATCAGTCTGACAGCAACAAATCTGGAATTGCGCGACGGCGACCACCCTTTGCTAAAACCCGGAAATTTCATCAGAATTTCGATTACCGATACCGGCACCGGCATGACGCCAGACATTCTTCAGCGCGTATTCGACCCGTTCTTCACTACGCGACAAAAAGGTAATGGCCTTGGCCTGACCACCTGTTACGCAATAATTCACAAGCACGCCGGCATGATCGATGTTGAATCGGCCGTCGGAAAAGGCTCTACTTTTCATATTCTGCTTCCCGCTTCGCCACGTATTCCAGAACGCGATGACGTGCCAGTATCGTCGAACCATAGCGGTAAAGGCAATATATTGATAATGGATGACGAGGCCTTTGTACGCAAGCTGCTCAAAGATCTTCTGAGTGGCATGGGCTACTGCGTTGTCGAAGCGAAAAGCGGTGAAGAAGCCATCAAACAGCTCAGCGAGACTGCTGTTCCCATCGATGCGGCGATTTTCGACCTGACGATTCAGGGCGGCATGGGCGGAAAAGATGCAATAATACAGGTGCGCAAACAGTTTCCCGATCTGCCGGTCATTGTCTCAAGCGGCTATTCCGAAGACCCGGTCATGGCACGCCCGCAACAATACGGGTTCACTGACCGTCTCAACAAACCTTTCCGCAAAAACGAACTGGCGACCCTGCTCGCCCGCCACATCAGAAAGCCATCGCCAGCTTAACAGCGTCAGATTATTTCATTGAGCGGAAGCGAAAATAGCTTGAGTCCTTCGCGCAGAGCCTCCTGACGGTAGCGTCTGACCCAGTCTTTAACAGCAGCAGACTGCTGCTTATCGACGGCGAGCATGTAAATACTGTTTTCGCCGGGCCAGACTTCATCGTTGAGTCTGATACCGCCGCCTTTGCCGGCTCCGGTTGCCTGAGGCAGATGGGTGAATCCGGTTATGTCGAGACGTTCAAGAAGCATGGTAATTTCATCCTGCAGGGTTGCACTGCATACTATGATGAGGAATTCCATCAATTGACCTCCAGTCTGGAAATCTGTTTAGCCGGAACAAGCCAGCGGCTGAAAAGTGAATAAAGCACCGGCATGAGAAAGAGGGTCATCAACGTCGATACCAGCAGACCGCCGATAACACTCATACCCATGGGAACCCACACTTCTGAGCCTTCGCCGGTTGAAAGAGCCATCGGCATCATACCGAGAATCGTCGTGGCAGTTGTCGACAGAATCGGCCGCAGGCGGCTTTTTCCGGCCATAAGCAAAGCTTCGTTGAGTGGAACTTTTCTTCTGATCAGGGTATTGATATAGCTGATCAGAACGATACCGTTGTTAACAACGATACCGATCAGAATCAGAAAAGCCAGCAGCGAAACGATCGACACGCGCGAACCCACCAGAATCAGCAGCAATATTGCACCGATAAACCCGAACGGAATGCTGAAAGCGATGATAAAAGGTGCCAGCAAAGATTCAAATTGCGAGGCCATAACCATGAAAACAAGAATACAGCCAAGAAGCGCGGCCTGAAACAGCACCAGAAAAGACTCACGGCGCTGCTCTTCATTACCGGCAAAGCGCCAGGTGAAACCAGGCGGAACCGGTATCGATTCGACAACCTTTGCCGCGTCATCGGCGATGTCACCCGAACCGCGGCCGTAAATCTGGCCGGTGATCTGAATGTAGCGTTCCTGTTCGCTGCGAGCGACACTGGTAGGGCCAAATTCATTCTTGATTGCAGCGACGTTTTCGAGTCTGACAACCTGACCGGTCGGGCTGATCAACGGAATCTGACTGAGATCCGTAATTTTATCACGATCTTCCGGGCGCAGACGCACGACGACGTCATATTCATCGCCGCCCTCCTGATACTTGACCGTTGAGTTACCGCTGATGTAGGTTTCGATCGTACTGCCAATGTCTGATATGTTAAAACCAAGAGCAGAAGCTTTTTCTCGATCGACGATAACCTGCAGTTCCGGCTGTGCAAGATCCTGGTTGATTTCGAGGTCTTTCAGGCCCGGCACATTGATAAGAGCCTGTTTAAGCTGGTTAGCCCATTCCATACCGGTTTTAAGATCGTAGCCATAGAGATTCAGGGTAAAACCGGCACCGCCACCACCCATCATGTTCGCCATCGGATCGCCGGAATCGAAGTTGACAATGATGCCGGGAATTTTTTCGATTTCGGGGCGGATATCTTCGATAATTTCCTTTACGCCACGCTGCCGCTGATCTTTGGGAACCAGCGCAATACTTACCTGACCGGTATAAGAGAAGTTACGCGAGCCTGACATGGCGCCGCCCTGTCCAGTAGCTTTACCGTAGCGAAGCACAAGGGTCTTTAGCTCTGGTACTCTCTCTTTGACTATCGCTTCAATCTTTCTGCCAAAGTCACCGGTAACTTCGAAGCGTGTTCCAACCGGCAGTTCATATTTAATGGTAATGCGACCCTGATCTTGAACCGGCATGTAGTCTACACCAACAAGTTTCATCAGGCCGAACGAAAGCACAAAAACAACGACCAGACCGCCAACAGCCGTCCAGCGTTTAGCGATGATTTTTTTAAGTGCCTTCTCATAAAGACCTTCTACCCGGTCGAGAAAGCCTGGTCTGGCGACAGCCACACCCGAACTGCCGACAGCAGACGGTTTGAGCAGGCGAGAGCATAGCATCGGAGTCAGCATCAGAGCCGAAATCAGTGATGCTGAGAGAGCCATGGTAATGATCATTGCCAGCTGACCGAACATAATGTTGGTAATACCTGTTGTAAAGATGATCGGCAAAAAGATAACGATCGTCGTCATGGTCGAAGCCATGACCGAGGTACCCATTTCGACAGCGCCTGATATCGCGCTTTCACGCGATGAAACTCCGCGTTCAAGGTAACGTTTGATGTTGTCGAGAATGACGATGGCATTGTCGACAACCATGCCGATCGCTATGGCAAGGCTCGACAGCGAGATCTGGTTTAGTGTATAACCTGCCATGTACATCAAAAGAAAAGTCAGAATCAGCGAAGTCGGAATAGTCGTACAGATGATGAAACTGCCTCTAATATCGCGCAAAAAGAAGAAAATCACGACAAAAACCGCGACGCCGCCAAGCAGAACTGCATTAGTAAGGTTTTTGATCGTGCTTTTGATGAAGTCAGAGGTATCCATGATGATTTCGACTTTTACATCGGGCGGCAGATCGGCCTGAATAGCCGGCAATGCCTTTTTGACCCGGTCAGCAACCGTGACCGTGTTTGCGCCAGACTGCTTCTGCACCATGATGCCAATTCCGCGTTTGCCATTGATGAAAAACTCGGTACTTTTCTCAAGATAGCCATCTTTGACTTCGGCGACGTCTCCCAGCCTTACTACCCCTGGTTTAGTCGCGAGAACTACCGATTTAAGGTCATCGACACGGGTGAATTTGCCGGGAGTCCGGCAGAGATATTCGAACTGCCCCTGTTTGATAGTACCGCCCGGGTTATCGATATTCTGCCGGTACAGGGCGTTGACGATCTGATTGCCGGTTATACCGGTAGCCTGCAGTCGTTCGCGGTCGAGATCGACAAGCACACCGCGCTTGTCGCCACCGATCTGAATGGCAGTGGCAACCCCGTTGATACGCTTGAGAGCATCGATGATCTTGCGATCGGTAATCTTATCGAGCTTGTCCCAGCTTTCTTCTGCCGATACCGACATCATGCAGACAGGAATCATCGAAGTATTGAACTTGAAGATGTATGGTTTATCGGCATTATCAGGCAGACGACGGGCAACGAGATCGAGTTTGTCGCGAATGTCGTTGGTAACGTCTGCCAGGTCAACCCCCCAGTCGAATTTAACGGTAACCATCGAGATGCCTTCAAGCGACGTCGAGGTTATTTCATCGACGTTTTCGACGGTAGACACGCTCTCTTCGATGGGCTCGGTAACACTCGTCTCCATTTCCTGCGGGCCACAGCCGGAATAAGTAGTGATAATCGAAACGACAGGAATTTCGAAATCGGGCATCAGATCAACGCCCAGCTGAGTCCAGGCAAAGGCGCCCACCAGAATGGCGGCCAGAAAGATCATACTGGTAGTGACCGGCCATTTAACTCCGAATACGGAAAGATTCATTTTGCATCCTCCGCCAGAATCGGTTTGACGTATGAGCCGGTCTTGACCAGTTCTCCACCCTGACCGACGATCATGTCGCCAGCTTTGAGTCCTTCAAGAATCTGAGCGCGGGTGCCCTGAATGATGCCGACTTTGACTGGAATTCTTTCAGCCAGACCATTGCTGTCGACGCGAATGACGGCCATGTCACTGCCATGCGTAAGCAGAGCGTCGCGGCTGATTACAACCGCGTCTTTCGCGGTATCGAGTTCAAGAGCGATGCCGGCGTACATGCCTGAACGCAGCACCATTTCAGGGTTTTCAAGAATAATTTCGAATTCGCCAGTGCGGGTTTTGGCGGCTATTGCCGGATAAAGTTTATCGACAACGCCGTTGAAGTCACGATTTACGCTGGCAACTTTAATGGTAGCTCCGGTCTTTTTGGGTTTCAGCAGCATCAGGTCTTTTTCGACCAGGCTTCCGATCACTTTCACCGGGTTCATCTGTTCAAGTCGAAATATTGGTTGGCCGACATTGGCCATGGCACCATGATCGAGCATGCGCCGGGTGATGATGCCGGCAAAAGGCGCTCTGACAAAGGCGTTTTCGCGCTGCACTTCGACGGCATGCAGGTTGGCTTCAGCCTGCAGAAGCTGAGCCTGTCTCATTTTGAGATTAACCTGATTCGTCTGAATACCATCTTCAGCCTGACGCACGCCAGATTCGGCTGCCACCAGCTGCGCCTGCGCCGCGTCGTGCTGAGCGGTTACGTCGTCGAGCTGCTGTTCAGAAACCGCACCTTCACGGAACAGTTCCTGATAACGTTTTTGGGTGGCAGTCAAATTGTTTGCCTGTGCTTTTACCGCTGACACCTGGGCTTTTGCCGAAACCAGGCTGGACTGCGAGGTTTTTACCAGAACCGCCTGAGCATCGAGAGCTGATCGGGCAACGGTCACCGCAGCCTTCGCCTGCTCGAGCTGAGCATCGAGAATGCGATGATCGATTTCGGCGAGCAGATCACCAGGAGCGACCTGAGAGCCTTCGCTAACATTGACTTTAATAATTTCGCCGCCGGTCTTAGGGTTGATGTCAGCACCGAGAAATGGCAGAATTTCGCCAGAAGTAAGCAACTGCGCGCTGATATTACTGGCAACAGCCTTCTGCACAATAACCGGGAGTATCTTTGCATCGTCAGGCGCCTGAGCCTGTGCTGAATTTGCTGCAGATAAAAACGCAACAATCAGCAGCATTACCAGCAACGGGCAAAGCGCTTTATTGAATTCTGAAGGTTCCAACCATAAAAATGAGTTCTGCATATGTTTTATTTCTCCTGTCTGGCGGTTAACCGGTCAAGAAGCCGGCGACCGAGCTGGCCGGTCGAGAGCCGGTAAGAAGCATAAGCCTGATGGTAACTGAGAATGGCCTGCAGATACTGCAGACGGGTGGCAAGATAAGCATTTTCAGCGTCGAACAGTTCGACCTGAGTGAACAGGCCGTTGGTGTATCTGACGCCGGCCAGGCGCAAAGCTTCTTCGGCCTGTTTCAACGCCTTGCGCTGCGCAGCAATGACTTCTTTCGCTGTCTCGACATTGAGGTAAGCCTGCTTGATTTCAATGCGGGCTTTTTCTTCGGCCTGTTTAAGGGCGTTATCGGCCAGGGCCAGTTTTGCATGGGCGTCTTTGATTTTGCCTTTGCGCATGCCACCATCGCCTAGAGTAAAATTCGCAACAACCCCGGCGTTCCAGTAGCTTTCGCGATCGAAAGTTCTTGATTTGGCGGCCGGGTCGGCAACACCTTTCTGACCGAACAGGCTTACTACCGGCTGATTTTCAGCCCGGGCACCTGAAAGGCCCTGTCTGGCGATTTCGACTTCGAGCCGCTTCATTCGCAGATCTTCGCGCAACTGCATGGCAGCAGAAGCGTCTTCGCTGTAGTTTACCGGCAGTTCGAGCATTTTCATGCGATCCTGCGTCGAGATTGGCGTTTCTGGCGGCAAGTCGAGAACATTGAGCAGGTCGAGACCAGCCAGTTCTCTGGCATTGATCTGCTTGCGCAGGTCGCTGCCGGCCTTGGCCAGCCTGACTTCAGCTCTAAGTACTTCGAACTGCGACACCTGCTTGTGCTTATATCTGGTGCTTACCAGCTCGTGATGTGCTTTTGCCAGTTCAAGATCTTTTTCGCTGACGCGTTCGGCTTCGGCCGCAAACTGCCATGCCAGCCATCTCAAAGTGGTATCTAATAAAACATGCTGTCTGGCGAGAATCAGGCCAGCATCGGCGGTAGAACGGCCAAAGCGTGCCTGATTGAGCACAGCCCGGTCTTTGCCACTCAAAAACAGCGGCTGAGTTATTTCGAGATAAGCTGACTGCGAGTCTTTGCCAACCATCGGGTTGGCGACATCATCTACCCTGGTATAACGGAAATTACCGGTGAGTCTGGCGCCATGCAGCGATCTGGCTTGAATTACTCCGGCATTGGCACTTTCGATCTGCTGCTCGGCTCCGGCAATCGAACGGTTGCGATTTAATGCCAGCCACAGCACATCGCCAAGATGAGTATCATTGAGCTGAAGGGCTTCTGAACTGATATAGTCGATTCTTGACAACTCTTTCTGCTTATTCCAGAATTCCTCGATGGTAAGTCTGGCTTCGACTTCATAGGGGTCGCCGGCAAAAACCGACTCTGATTCAGGTTCGTCGGCAATCTGCAAACCTTTGTCATCAGCAACGACTGATTGCTCTTCAACCGTTGGGGCAACAGCGGATTCAGGCGTTGCAGACTGAGCAAGCGCTACGCTGCCAGTCAACATCAGCACAACCAGTAAAGATAACAATCCCGGCAACAGCGTTCGTCGGATTTCGTTCATCGGTTGGTTCTCCGTAAGCATTGGCATTCAATCGGCCCTGAACATGTAGGAAAGCATTTCGCAGCACTTCTGCGGCGAAACAGTTGGTGCCTGAAACATCTGAAACTTGAGATTGAGATCGAAGATCTGGTGAAAAATCAACGACATCTGCACCGGTGTCAGACGGTCAGAAAATTCGCCGTTCTCGATGCCTTCTTTGAAAAATTCTGCAAAAAGCTCGACCTTGTCTTTCATCATTTCAAGAATTTTCTTAGGCGCACCTTCACTCGAGGCAATGGTGACGCCACTTTGAATAAACTGCTGAATTAACGGGCCATTGTGGCGAAAGATCTCTTCCTGCAGTTCAAGCAGTTCGAGCAGACGCTCTTTTATGCTTTTGCGGCTGGCGATTATCTGCACAGCTCTCTGCCGCGATTTTTCATAACCATCGAGCAGGCACTTTACAAAAAGATCTTCTTTGCTCTTGAAATGAAGATAAAGCGTACCTTTTGCTATTTCAGCCTGCCTGGCAACCTCATCGAGTTTGGTCTGGTGATAACCGAGCCGGGTAAATAATTTTATTGCGGCGTCGATTATTTTTTCTCTTTTATCTTTGTTATGACTGCCCACGGCGCCTCCTTTTACGACAAAGCCCTTTTAAACAAAGTGTTTTATAAAATGACTGAACGGTCAGTCATAATAGCATAAAAAAAATTGGAGTTCAACCCACAATTTTGCATAGTTATTGATTGGCCGTCATTGCACGCTGCCGGTGGATCTCACAAAACAAGAATCGTCTGTGCACCTCACTCATGTTGGCGCCGTTTTTATTGCTCACCGACTACTGCTGGTTGCTGTCGGAAAGATGCGGCGCTGCAGGATCATCAGGCTGAAGTCGTCCTGGCGCGGCTGATTCTGGCGCCAGGCGCGGTTGGCCGCCATTACGGCATCATAGTATGCCTGACTGCCGGCGCACAGGCTGGCGGCCAGAGACTCGCCGAAGCGCTCGAAACCGAGCTCCTCACCAGCGTTGTTACGTGATTCAACCAGGCCGTCGGTATAAAGAACCAGAGTGTCTCCCGGTTCAAGATTTATCTCACTCTGGCTGAAACGGCTGTTTTTAAAGGCACCCAGAGCCGCACCGACAACCTTGATTTCTTCAGCCGATCTGGTCGCCGCCCTGATTAAGAAGGGGTTGCAGCCGCCGGCGTTGGAATACACCACACGATGCGCCAGCGTGTCGACCATGATGTATTGAAAAGTCATGATCTTTCGCTGCTTCTTTGTTTTGGTGCGATAGATCAGATTATGCAGGCGTGTCAGCAACTCGCTCGGCTGATCAAGCAGTTCAACCGAGTTCAGCATCGCTGATTTGGCCATGGCCATGATCATGGCGGCGCCAACACCGTGCCCGGCAACATCGCCGAGGATCATGACGAACCTGTGTTCATCGAGCGGAAAAACATCGAGGTAATCGCCGCCAAGATCGGCCATGGTAACAGTTTTGCAGAACATGTCATAGTCGCCGGTATCGACCTGCTGTTTCGGAAACAGCTGCTGCTGAACATCACGCGCAATACTCATCTCTTCGAGATCACGCAGAGCAGTGTCGAATATTCGTGACATCTGGCCGAATTCATCTTTGCCCTGTTCGCCGATACGAAACGAAAAATCACGCTGCCTGATCGCCTGGGTGGCGGCCTGCAGTCGAGATACCGGGCGCAGCAGGGTATTCGCGAAAATCAGTGCAATGCCGGCCACCAGAAGAATATTTATCAGCATTATTCCCAGCAGTTGCTGCTTTTCGCCGGTCAGCCGGCGGTCGATCTCGCTGACCGGCGCCAGCGCAACCAGACAGAAGTCGGCAATAATACGGCTGACAAAACCTGCTGCGATCCAGGTTTCGCCATAAAGTTCGACAAACTCGGGCGAAGGTTGCGGATAATGAGTCAGCCTGGCAAAGACATCACGCAAAGCGCTCTGCTGGTCAAACGGCCTGATAATGAGGTTTTTAAGACTATTGCCAGATGCATAGACAACCTTGATCCCATACGCGTTGCCCTGCAGAATCGAGTCTGTCGCCGCCATGAAATTTTTCGCCTGAACTGACTGGTCGAAATGGAACATGAACAGATAATCAGCCAGGTTATTGTCATTCAGCGAGAGACAATGCATAAAGGTCGGGTGCTTTTCCATGCCCATGCCAATGTTTTCGACGGTTTCAAAAACTCTGAGAAACTTGTAAAAAGTAGCATTGATACGGCTCTGAAAGACTGCCTCGATGATCAGCTCAACCTCGGCAAGCACTTTTTCTGACATGCTGGTGCCGTTGTAGTAAGAAATGAAGGCTGCCCCAATCTTGCATAGTGTTTCATTGAGCTGAATGCGGTTGTCTTCCTGATATGGAATATTTTCGATACGCCCGGTGTTGGAGGCGTTGAGAAGATAAGACTCATTACGGCCGAGAAACGCCACGTCGCTTATCGTCGGCACCGTGGTACTGGCGATGACCATGAACTTTCCGGCGACACCAGCCATGACCTGGCGAAAGGCGCGGGTGTTCTCTTCGCCGAGCTCTTCTTTTTTCAGAATTTTTCCGAGACTCTGAATGTGATTTATCGCAAAGTTCTTGATTCTGTGCGTTTCAGAGATGTATTCGCCCTCAAGGCGATTCAAAAAATTTACCGACTCGATACGTCGTTCTTCGATCAGTATCTGCCGTTTCTGTTCGAGATACTGTTGCCCAAGAACGCTCATTATCAGCAGCGGAAAAACGTTGGCACAGGCAATCAGGCCGACAACAAAATACTTTATACTTAGACTGCTGCCAAAACGACTGAGCCGGGTTTCGCGAACAGCCAGCAACCAGAAAAACCCCAGCATAAGAGCGAACAATGCGCTGTTACGCGCCGGCGTCGCCGGATTGGGCCGTTCCCTGAATACGAATAAAAACAGGTTTTCGTCGATATATCTGGCGGTATACATCTGACGTTCGTTCTGAAAAATTGCAGGGGCATGAAGCCTGAAAAAGGTCTGCTGTTTTGCGATTTCTTCGCGCGTCATGCGATCATCACTGCCATAAAAAAAGTTGTCACCGAGTATCGCGAAACCTGCCTCAGAAGTGTCAGCGGCTGCGATGAAATGACGCAGACCATGTGCCTTGCTCTCGATACCGGCCGGAAAAAGCACCATAAGCATGCATTTATCGTTAAAATCAGCCCATAAGCTGCCAGCTGGAGAAAAATACGAGAGTTCGCTGAGATCGGCACCACTTCGAAAAACGCCCCGCTGCAAAGTTTTGCTCTCAAAATGCCGACCAAGCACGGAGCGGATAAAAATGTCATCGGCAGCGGACAGAGCAAACCACCAGGTTTCGGCCGACACTCGAAGAATTCTGGCAACTCGCTCCCAGGTATCGATTCCATGCCGACTCGGCAGGTTGTTGATGCGTACCCTGTTTTTGTCGTCCCAGATCAGCCAGCTCATCTTCTGGCCATGCTCGCGCGCAAGGCCTTGCAGCGAGCGATTCAGATCATCGATGCCTGTAGAATCCGTGAACACACGGTCGAGCTGGTGACACCAGAAACGCCGGTTATTGGCCGCATACTGCAACTGCTGAGCCGAAGAATCGGCAAGATTTGCCAGAATCCGGTGTTCGTTTTCCATGTGGCGCTCAAAGCTGAAAGAGGCGAGCAGAGAAAATGCGATGACCGGCATCAGAAAAGCGACGGCAAACATGGCGACTTTGAACGGCAGAGGCGACTTTTGCTGAATGGCTGTCATATCAGTTTTCATGCCGCCTTATCATAACGAAAGTAATGTCATCCTGCTGCGAAGCGGCCCAGTTGTCGTAGGCGCTGAAAAGATTATCGAGATAACGATTACAGTCTGCGTCATAGCAATTTTTTGCCAGCTCGGCAAAACCTTCTTCGCCGAGCATCTGACCATGCCGGTTTGCGCACTCAAGAATACCATCAGAGTAGAGAATTATGGTGTCACCTGCTGCCATGCTTACCGGCAGCCGGCTGAATTTTCGTCTGAGTGAAAACCCGAAGGGAAGTGCTTCGCTGCTTATCGGCGTAACCGTGCGACTGGTTCCGCCAACAACAAGGGGAGGACAGTGTCCGGCATTGAGCAAACAGACCTGACCAGAACAGGAGATGCTGATGATCTGCCCGGTCATCATCGTTGTAATACTCGATTTGCGCAGATTGCAAAAAGTGCGGTTCAAAGCCGACATAATAATTTCGGGTTCGGCACAGGCCGAATCATTGAGCAGCAGAGCGCTTTTCGCCATGGCCATCAGCAAGGCCGCCTGAATGCCGTGGCCGGCCACGTCGGCCATCAGAATCGCCGCATTTTTGTCGTTATCGACGACAAAATCATAATAATCCCCGCCAAGACTGGTCATACTGCGGGTTCTGGCAACTACAAAAAAGCCGGCGAGATTGAGTGATTCCTGCGGCAGCAGGCTTTCCTGAACGGTTTTCGCAATTTCGAGTTCCTGCAGATTTTCCAGTGATTCATCGATAGAACGGCTGAGGCGGCCAAATTCATTAGCCATCGGCAGATTTATGCGATATGAGTAGTTTTTATTCCTGACCGTTTCGACGCCGGCTGCCATGGCTTTGATCGGCATGATCAGATAATGGCTGAGAATATACAGCAGACTGAGGGTGATGATAATACTCCAGCCAACGAGCGACCAGATACGATTCTTCAAGTGGCTGACTTTTCTTTGCAAAAGATCATTATCTACCAAAACAGCCAGAATAGCGGAACTCAGACTGATACCCGCCTGGCCGACGGCCAGCCAGGCCTTGCCATCACGACTTACCAGTTTTTCGTAAGAAGGCCCGTGCTGCCTGATTTTTTCAAAAAAGGTCGATAAGCCAGGTATGTCGTGATTACGCGGCCAGGTATTGCCGGTTTCCGAAAACGATATGAACAGGCGCTGAGAAGCATCAGCGGCAGCGGTTTCGGCTATCCTTCTGAAGAACTCGAAATGCATGTCCTTTTCGTGCCAGAACAGCTGAATAAGATGCGAAAATCTGTTATCAATGCCGCTGCGCACTGCGTTATAATATGACAAAAAAAGTCGTGCTGCTCAGCGTAAAGGGCAGAAAGCGGCGGTGGTTCTGAGGAAAACTGAGAAGATAGCCTTCTGCAACCCCCTGTGAAGGACGATGCAGATCGTTAAAGCTGCTGTTTAAATAAGCAATAAGTTCTCCTGTGAGGGGACAGATGGATTGACTAAACCGGGAAGAGGCGGGATGAGTTGGGAAGTGCCGGGAAATTTTTAACTGGTGCGGGTTTTCGAAGGGTTTCCGAATTTACAACCCGGACACTTGGTTTGACTAAAAATCGTTCCTAGAAAAAATTTTTGGACACATGGTTTGACTAAAAAAAATATTAAATTCCGCTTCCATTCACGCTATTTATATTTTTAGCTCACAAAGTGTTACTTTGTAACATGGACGTAAATATCAACTCGCTTTCGCAAACCTCATTTGCCACAGAACCCTTTTACAATCATGACTTAGTAGGTTTATATCTAAAAACAATAATACTTTGTAACACTGACCTTCTTGGCACACGAACTAGGAACTAACAAACTAGGAACAAACCGGCTATTTTCTCTGGCAAAAAACGCTCAAACCCGCAGGCTTGATTATACCACTTTTAATTGAATGGTAGCAACTACCCGCCCCAGAAGGCGAAATGAATCATCAGGCGCTATGCTGTAAGCTTCATATATTGAATTGTCGCTATTTATCCTGATTTTCTTGCCTGGCATGAATTGCAGACGCTTGATGAAAATTCTCGCCTCAAAAGAGAATACCCATACGCCATCACAGGGGTTGTTGATCATAGATTGATCAATAACAACAACTTCTTTAGGCTTTATAGTGTCTTTCATTGAATCATCTTCTATAAGTAAAAATGCAAGCTTTTCCGGGTTTGCGCCAGTTTTTTGTCCCATCCAACCAGGGAAAGCAGAAAAAATGGCGAGAACTTTTTCTCCGAGATTCACAGAGGCAGCAGAAGAATGAATATCTAGTAGCGGCCAGTGGCAAAGCTCTGGTGATAGAGTGAACTCTGCTTGTTGCCCTTCTAAATCCTTTATCTTTATGGTTTGTGGATCAGGGAAAGGTTGTGCGTCTTCTTTTCGCATTGGGCCTCTCCCGGTTGAAAGCCACTCAAGGTTTACTCCAGCAACTTCAGCTATGGTATTTAGAACTGGTCTGGTGGGTTCACTTTGGCACTTTAAATATTTGTGGAAAGCGGCTGGAGTTATCTTTGCTTTAAGTGCGAAAGTTCTTGCTGGTTGACCATTCAAAATTTTATATAGTCTTGCACCAAATGCTTCCGAGCCTGCGGCAGAATCAACAGAAGCCTTCTTTTCCTTGACCTCTGCGCTCTCCTGTTTGGCGGCAATTTTCATAAGTAACCCCATGACGATCAAAAAGGTAAAAACGTGTATGACCGAAAAACATAGTTGACAAAATCAACTTTAGTTAATAGCTTGAATATTATAATTGATAAGTTAATTCAAAAAATTAACTTACCAATCCTATCAAAAACTCATATTTTGTCAACAAAGGAGAAACCCCATGAACAGGCGATTAAGCGAAATTAAAAAATGGTTATTTGAGAATAACATCAAACAGGCAGATATAGCTAAAAAAGCAAAGGTAAGCTCGTCAGCTGTTTCTTTGTTTGTGCAAGGGAAAGGCACGAGTGCAAATATTAAGCGCGTATTTCTGGATCTTGGGTGTCCAGAGAAGGTTTTAATTAAAGAGGCAGCATAATGAAGGTGTGGTTTTCAGCGGTTGAGCTTGCTGGTTTAAGCGGCCTTCCTTTATCTGTTCGAGGCATTAATAAGAAAGCCGAACGAGAAAAATGGAAATCGCAGCCCCGCAAGGGCCGTGGCGGTGGTCGTGAATTTCACATTGGCAATTTTCCTGGAGAAGTGCAGCAAGAGCTGTTTGCAAAAGAGACTGCCGATAAACTGAAATCGGCAGCCTCTGCTCATTCAGCCGGTAAGGCTGAAGCTGCAAAAGCGAGATTGCCAAAGGAAATGGGCGAGAAAATCTGTGCCCGAAGAAGACAAGAAAGCCTCATTAAATCAGAGGGTCTTGAGCCAAAAGCCAAAACCAGAATGGATATTAGGCTTGAGATAGTAATTCTATGGGAAAGCTATAAAAAGAATAGTTCTGAGGCAACCACCGCAGCGCAATTCAGCTTTTGCCGCTTATATAACGAAGGGGCCATTGAAATACCAGGCTGGATCAGAGAGGCAAAACCAGCCATTTCACAAGGTAGTCTGATGCGATGGTTAAAAACCGCAAAGCGTGATGGCATAGCTCGTTTGGGCGGCGCATACGGCAAACGCAAGGGCTCAGGCATTATTGACACAACTCCTGATTACAAAGACTTTATTGAATCTATGATTCATGATCATCCAGATTGTTCTGCCAGGCATGTTTACAAGGGTATGTTGGCCAGATTTAAAACGGGCATTCCAAGTGCAAGCACGATTGGTCGCTGGATTAGCCACTGGAAAGCTCAAAACAAGCAGCTGTATGCAATGTTGAAAAATCCTGATCAGTTCAGAAATCAATACACGCCTGCTTTTGGCAATGCTTCAGAAAACATTATCCGCCTAAATCAGTTGTGGGAAATGGATAGCACCCCAGGTGACGTAATGCTTGTCGACGGAAGACACAGCATAATCGGGGTTATAGATGTTTGGTCAAGGTGTTTCAGAATGCTGGTTACAAAGACCAGTAAATCTGAAATAATTGCGGCACTTATAAGAGATACTATTCTGGAATGGGGGGTTCCTGAAAGCATCAAAACAGACAACGGCGCCGACTACACATCCAGATATATCGTCAGAACTTTGGAAGCCCTCGGTATTACTCACGAACTTTGCCCGCCCTTTCAGCCGCAGAAAAAACCTCATATTGAAAGGGCTTTCGGCACGTTTGCCAGAGATATTGTTGAGTTGCTTCCTGGTTATATTGGGCACAATGTTGCCGAGGGAAAGGCAATTAGAGAGCGCAAAAGTTTTGCTGATAGGCTCATGAAACGGGGCGAGACCACAGAAGTCAAACTGACATCCAAAGAGTTTCAGGCCATTTGCGATGACTGGTCAAACAACATTTATATGTTTGATAGTCATAGCGAGCTCCAGATGAGTCCTTTCGCCAAAGCGAGAAGTTGGCAGGGCAAAATAAGATACGTTGAAAACGTCAGAGCACTTGATCTTTTGCTTGCGCCTGCACCAAATGGCAACGGAATGAGAACTGTTACGAAAAAAGGAATTTCACTTGACAGTCTCGAATACCAAGACTCAGAACTTGCGCTCCATATCGGTGAAAGGGTTGCTGTAAGATATAATCCGCTTGATGTTTCCAGAATTGTTGTTTACACCCCAGAAATGAAGCTAATTTGTGAAGCCATCTGTTGTGACCTTATGGGCCTTGAAGGTGTCACAAGAGCAGAGGTTGCCGCAAAGGCGACAAAGATCAGTAAAGAACGCATTTCAAAAGAAAAAGCCAGGCTAAAAGCTGTCTCACGCAAATCAAATACCAAAAACATTGTGACCGAGATTCTGAATCATTCTGCAGAAACCAACGGCAAAATTCTTGCCTTACCAGGCAAACACATTAACCACACAACCCCAGCACTAGAATCGGCTGCTGAAGCAGTAGCACTTCAAGACACCGCAGCGCCAAAAAGCTTTAAAGAGCTCGATATGATGACACGGGCCGAACCAATCTCGCCTGAAGCCGAAAAAAAGCTGACGCAGATCGTTAACCTTGAGATGATGCGCGACCGCGCCCAAAATCAAGAAGAGGTTGATAAAAAGCTTAGAATTACTCGATATGAAGACCTTCTGGCCAAAAACTTTCAGGGCATATCAGAAGAAGATAATGTCTGGCGAAAAGCTTGGGAAGAAACTCCAGAGGGCCGCACACACATTCGATTAAAAAAGCTGCATGAACAAAACGCCAAGATAGGCCAAAAGCAATGATGTGAGGGGCGCAAAAACTGAACAGATCGGTTAATTCGATTGGAGTTAAACATGAAACAAATAGTTGTTCCGGTGAAAAACATTGCAAGGTTGGCAGAAGCCAGCGATGCGCTTTTAACAAGAACAATTGGAACCCCAGGCATGGGCCTGATTTTTGGCAAATCCGGCCTGGGAAAAACCACTGCTACAGCCTGGTTTGTTAACCAATGCAATGGCATCTATGTGCGCGGGCTTGCCAGTTGGACTCCAACAGCAATGCTGCAAGCCATACTGACTGAACTTGAAATGGCAACCACTGGCCGCTGTTCATCAATGGTAACAAGAATTGTTAATGCATTAAAAGAAACTGGGAGACCCCTGTTTATTGATGAATTCGATTACATAATAGAAAACAAGCGCATGACAGAAACCTTGCGTGACATTCACGATCTGTCTTCCGCTCCAATTGTGCTTGTTGGCATGGAAGGTGTTCAGCGAAAAGTGCAACTCAGAGAGCAATTTGTAAACCGGGTTGCACAGTGGGTTGAGTTTAAGCCTGCTGACTATGAAGATTGTCGATACTTATCTGACTCAATGTGTGAGGTCGGAATCAAGGATGAGCTGCTGAAAAAGCTTTACCATGCTTCGAATGGAGTTATTAGACTTCTTGTTATCGGTCTCGACGCAATTGAACGCAGGGCCAGAACGATCGGCGTAAGTTTAATCGGTTCAGAAGAGTGGGGAGCATCTTCATTTTTCTTCTCAGATTCTCCCAAGAACAAGAAGAGAGGCAGTTACTAACAATGCGGGTATCAAAGCGATCTGGTTCGTCAGAATGGTATGGGCTGTTAACGGCTGTTTACCAAAAAACACAAGACTCGCTCATTGAACTTGCCGAAATACTTGAGGTTCCTCGACTGACAGCAAGAACATGGCTTAGAAGGCCGAATAGTCAACCAAGAAATGTTGCTGCTCTCCAACAAAAGCTTGAAAAGTTTATTGAAACCCCAAGAATGCGTGCTCCCAATAAATCAACCCGGCATAGAATGTGGCAAAGCATGCGCTGTCTTCAGACTTTCACAGTTGAAAACATTATGGCAACTGCCGATACTGGCTTGAGCACGACTCAAAAGTATATTCGAGCCCTGGCCAATGCAGGGTATGCGAAAGTATGCGCTAAAAAGAGCCATCGTGTCTACTGGCATCTAATAAAAAACACTGGCCCCAAAGCGCCAGAAGTTGGCCGTAACAGGGACTTTGTTTATGACCCCAATACAAACCGCCTGGCCTGGCAAAAAAAGATGCCGGCACAAAGGACAGATGATTTGACTATACGAAAATAGTGGGTTGACAAACGGGGTGAAAAGCCGTATAAAGGAAACAGGTGACTAGAAACACCTTTCTTTCAGCGGTAATCACTCACGTCAGAAGTGAATTTGTGTTTTAGGCAAAGTTTGCCGGGAGTAGGCTAATACAAAACCCTTCGGGGGAATAGGCCTGACCGTCTGAAAGCGGTTTCTAGCTCCCGGCTTTTGCTTTTAGCGCAGAAGTCTTAGAAAAACTTTCAGGAGGCATTTATGCCAGTATCACAATCTCTTTCTCCGGTTCTGTTTCACGGCGACACAATTTTCGTTGTCGATCACCAGGGCGAGCCCTTCGCGCCGATAAAGCCAATCATTGAAAACATGGGGCTCGAATGGGGTGCTCAACAGCAAAAGCTTTCCAAAAATCATTCTCGATGGGGTGTATCGATAATCGATATACCTTCGGTAGGTGGCCTGCAAAAGACCCTCTGCATGCCGGTCAGAAAACTTGCCGGGTTCCTGGCTACTATTACCCCCTCCAGAGTTCGCGAAGAGCTTCGACCAAAAATTATTCAGTATCAGAACGAGTGCGATGACGCCCTCTGGAACTACTGGACAAAAGGCAGTGCAAAACGCTCTGAATCACCAGCTTCTCAACCCACCCAGCCCGATCTGCCTGGCGTCGATCAAAAATCGCCGCAACTAACAGAAAACGAACGTTATCTTCTTAACACCATCAAAGGCCTTGACACCGATAATCGTCGGCTTGATGAATTGCTCAAAGTCACCGAAGTGGCCTATGTTGATCTGCTCGAAAGACATGTAGAGCTTCAGCGCGCCTACTTTGATGCAAAAACCGCTGCTATGACCGCAGATCACAACCTGGTAATCAGGCGCTTTTTGGGAACAAGGCCGCAAACTCCGGCTGAGCGTGCGAACAAAGGAGCGAGAGCATGAACAAACCAACCGCTTCAAGCAAAAACCAGAGTTATGACACTACCGCAGCAGCCATTGCAAAACGAGACGCAAGAGACGAAATGCGGCGG
>JAKJFO010000250.1 GCA_022704885.1 Candidatus Rifleibacteriota bacterium
GAACCATTGCGGTGGCAGTGGCCCAGACAGCGGCAGCGCTGCATCATGCGATTACCTGGGCCTGACTGCTTTTTCCCTGCGCGGGGAGGGCTTTACCTCGTGCCCTGTATTGTTATATATTCGTTGCGAATCAACATAAAGGAACCCTGCCGATGAAAGCCAATGTCTATGCACGGAACATGAAAGTGCTGCGCCGCCGTATGCCGGTGCTGGCCAAAGCCATGGAAATGATACCCCCTTCAGGGTGCGAATATATCGTCGAAGAGGCCAAAGACGGGTCGATGACCCTTGCCATCAAAAGAGATGACAAGGTTTATCAGGTTCACAGCAAATACAATCCCCAGCGTGAAGCGACTCAGCAGATCGAAAATTCTAAACTGATCAATCCAAAACTGCTGCTGGTGCTCGGGCTTGGGCTTGGTTATCATCTCAGGGCCTGTCTTGAGCAGCTTAAAGAGAAAAATCATTTTATAGTTCTCATCGAAAAAGACGTCGATGCGCTGCGGGTGGCCCTTGAAACCGTCGATATGACCGATTTGCTCGAATCAGAGAAGATTCGCTGGGTTGTCGGTGTGCCGGAAGAAGAGGGTTATGCGGTTCTCAACGATATGATCAAGAATGCCGGTATCGCGCTGCAGCTGTTTCTCAAGACCCTGCAGGTTTTCGACCACCCGGTTATCGACAAGGTGCATGGCAACTATCATAAGCACATGCTCAAATGCTTTCGCGAGGCTGCACACGCGATTATCTTCAATTACGGCAACTGCCCCGAAGATTCGATGATCGGTGTCGAGAACATCATGAAAAACCTCGCCACCATCATCAGAAACCCTGGTGTTAAAGATCTTTACGGGGCTTTCAAGGGCAAGCCCGGCATTATCGTTTCGACCGGGCCATCGCTCGACAAGAACGTCAGAGAGTTGAAACGGGCAGTCGGCAACTGTGTGATGATCGCCGCGGACTCAGCGCTCAAGAGTCTGCTGAAGCACGATATTGTGCCGCACGCCGCTGTCAGTCTCGAACGCATTATGCATGTCGCCACGATGTTCAAAGAACTGCCCGACGATTACAAAAAACAGATTTATCTGGCGGCCTGCCCGGTAATCAGGCGTGAATCATACGAAGCCTGGCCGGGGCCGACCTTTATGGTTTATCGCGCCTTTGCACACTTTGACTGGATCAACATGCCGAAGGGAACTCTGCAGGTCGGGCCCTCGTGCTCGAACATGGCATTCAAGATTCTCGAAGCCCTTGGCTGCGACCCGATCATTCTCGTCGGTCAGGACTGCGCCTTCAAAAGCGCCGAAAAAACCCACGCCGACGATGCGCCCAGCGTTACCAACCTGAAGCTGAAAGAAAAAGATCTGATCAAGGTTAAAGGTAATTATGAAGAGTTTGTTTATATTAACTAGATTTATGATCTGTTCAGGCGCGGTTTTGTCACCGACCTCGCCCAGTATCGCGGCACCTGTATCAATTCTACCGAGGGTGGCGCTTATATCGAAGGCACGACCCTGATGCCTTTGAAGGAATCGATCGACAAATACTGCACCCGCCCGATCGCGACCCTCGATCTGATTAAAAAGCATCTTCGCTACCCGACCGATGGTGATATCACCCGCGAATGGCGCAATTTTCGCAAAATCATTCTCGAAACCCGCAAAGAGGTTGAGGGTGTCATCGACTACTGCGACAAAGGCGAAAAGCTCGTCAGAGACTTTGAGGAACGGCTCGAACGTGAGTCTTTCAGCCAGATCGAAGATTTTCTCGCCAGGTTTCCCGATGCGGATCTCGACAAGATTCACGGCGAAATGACGATGGCGCGCAGTAAAATAATCACCTTCGGCAAATATTTTGCCCTGTATCTGATGCATATCGTGCAGATGATCATCGTCAAATTCGAAATGGATTTCAACGAACTGCCAACCCTCTGCCAGGACCCGAAACGTTGCAAATTACAGGGAATAAAGCTGATGAAACGCTGGTTTCCGACGATTGGCGATGTCTGTCGCCTGTCTCTCAAACTACTGGTAGATGCCTTCGAAGATCTCGACAAGGAATTCGGCCATCTGCTGGAAAAGCGAATTTGACAGAGCTTTTCGCCTGACCGGCTTTCTTGGGTTTGCGCATGGGTTGTGGTATAATTCGACCCATGAACCGTTCTGCACAAGTTAATCACACCCTCGGGGGCCTCGAATGGGTTCCCCGTTTTATTCATGCTCTCGACCAGAAATTGTGCAGCCAGTGCTGCCTCTGCGTCAGACTCTGCCCCGGCGGAGTGTTTCGCCGCACGGTTAAAGGAACGGTAGAGCCGGTCAATGCTAAAAACTGCATCGGCTGCACTGTCTGTGAAAAGAACTGCCCATGTCACGCTATCACCTGTCTGCCATACGAGCAGCATTCTGCCGGCAGACATGACAAAACACCTGAAGCATAAAGGAAGACAAGGAAATGATTGAACTTAACGGTAAAGACCTGACCATTGAAAAAGTCTGGCAGATTGCATGTGGCGAAAAGGTTGGCATTGCCGCCGATGCCATGCAGCGTGTAAAAGCCTCACGTCAGATCGTCGAACGTCTGGTCGAACAGAACCGCGTTGTTTATGGCATCACCACCGGGTTTGGTCACCTCTGTAATACCCGCATTAACAAGTCAGATCTTGAAAGACTGCAGACCAACCTGATTCGCAGCCATGCCACCGGGGTTGGCGAACCATTCGCCAGAGATGCGGTGCGGGCCATGATCGCGATTCGCATCAACTCTCTTCTGCACGGTGTCAGCGGTGTTCGCCCCGAACTGATCAATGCTCTGGCAGACCTTCTCAACAAAGATGTTATTCCGTGGGTGCCGCAGCAGGGTTCAGTCGGCTGTTCAGGCGACCTTGCACCGTTGTCGCATATTATGCTGGTTCTGATGGGCGAAGGCGAAGTGCTCGGCGGCGAGTGCTGTCAGCGTCATCCGGCCCTGCCTGCTCTCGAAAAAGCTGGCCTGAAACCGATTCAGCTGCAGGCCAAAGAAGGCCTGGCTCTTATCAACGGTACTTCGGTAATGACCGGGGTGATGGCTCTGTCTCTTTATCGCTCGCTGCACATGTCAAAGTCTGCCGATATCATTGCCAGCATGACCGTCGAAATGGTCAAAGGCTCGACCAAACCATTCGACCCTGATTTTATCGCCCTGCGCCCATACCCCGGTCTCAAGCAGGTTGCGGCCAATGTTCTCGCCTGTGTCGACGATTCTGAAGTCAGAGACAGCCATATTGGCTGCACTCGCGTTCAGGATGCCTACAGTCTGCGCTGCATTCCGCAGGTGCATGGTGCGACCCGTGAAAATCTCAACCACCTTGTCGATCAGGTGACCATCGAGTTGAACTCGGTCACCGATAACCCGATTATTCTCAGCGAAGACAAAATCATCTCGGGCGGCCATTTTCACGGGCAGCCGATGGCCTTTGCCGGCGATTTTCTTGGTATCGTCATGGCCGAACTTGCCAATATCAGCGAAAGACGCATCGACCGCCTGCTCAACCCGCTCATCAACGAAACCAAGCCGTTTCTGTCGGTCGACCCCGGCGTCAACTCTGGCCTGATGATCATTCAATACACTGCCGCCTCACTTGTCAGCGAGAACAAGATTCTGGCACACCCGGCTTCGGTCGATTCGATCCCGACCTCAGCCTACCAGGAAGACCACGTGAGCATGGGCACGATTGCTGCCCGCAAGGCCGGCAAGATTCTCGAACACACCGCTCAGGTTCTCGCGATTGAATGGGTCAGCGCCGCTCAGGCCTATGAATTCGTCAAACCGCTGCGCCTCGGAAAAGGCAGCGCCATTGCTTATGAGCTGCTGCGAGAGCATGTGCCGGCCCTCGGCGAAGACCGCATTCTTGCTCCTGATCTGCGCATTGCCAAAGATCTTCTCTGGAACAGCTCTTTGCTTGACCGTGTCAGCAAAGTGGTTAAAATTGTCTGAGGCGCAGTCATGAGTAACAAACAGCATGCAAACCGGCCAATGGCCGACTTTATCGTTCATAATCTCGATTCGGCCGTAATTTTTCCGAAGCCATACCGTGGTGGTAAAACCGCGGTAAACTGGCAGACTGAAGAGCTGCAGCACGTTTCGATCGCCTCCAGAGATGGCCGCATCGTCTGGGTTGGCCCGGCGGCTGAACTCGGCCAGAATGTGACAATCGAAGGTTCTGCCCGCTTTTACAATGGTGAAGGACTTCTGGCTGTGCCGGGTTTTGTCGATTCGCATACCCATCTGGTTTATGCCGGTGACCGCAGTGATGAATTCGAAATGCGGGTGCAGGGTCGCAGTTACCTCGACATTCTTGCCGCCGGCGGCGGCATTCTGCGCACCACCAATGCGGTGCGCGGGCTGAGCGAAGAAGAGTTGTTCGTTAAGTCAGCGCAGCGTCTTGAACAGGTCATGAAAACCGGCGTCACTACCGTAGAAATCAAGACCGGTTACGGCCTCGATCTCGAAAACGAAATGAAGATGCTGCGGGTTATCGATCAGCTCAAGGCTGCTTACCCGGTGCGTATCGTTGCCACCTTCATGGGAGCACATGCCGTGCCGGCCGATCGCCGCGCCGATCCCGACGCTTTCGTCGACGAGATCTGCAATGTCTGGATACCAGAAGTTGCCCGTTCGGGTCTGGCCGAATTCAACGATGTTTTTACCGAGAACAAGGCTTTTTCGGTCGCTCAGTCGCGCCGAATTCTCGAAGCTGGCCTTAAACACGGTCTTAAAGCCAAGATTCATGCCGATGAGGTCAACGTGCTCGGCGGCGTCGATCTGGCGGTTGAGCTCGGTGCCGTCAGTGCCGATCATCTGCTGATGACTGGCACTGACGGCATTAAAAAACTTGCCGGCAGCGGCGTGATCCCGACCGTTCTGCCCGGGACTTCGACCTATCTGATGGAATCACACCACGCGGCAGCGCGCAAGATGATCGAGGCCGGTCTGCCACTGGCGATCGCTTCTGACCACAACCCGGGCAGCTGCCAGTTTCTCGGTGCCAATATCATTCAGTCGCTGGCAATGCTGCAGCTGAAAATGAGCGCCTCAGAAGCCCTGATTGCCGGCACTCTGCATGCCGCGCACGCACTCGCTCTCGGCAATGAAATCGGCGCGATCGAAGTCGGCCGCAGAACCGATCTGGCTCTGTTTGCTCTGAATTCATTCAGACAGATCGGCTACCAGGTCGGTCAGAACAGTCTTTTTGAACTGATCATCGACGGCACTCCCGTATTCGGCGAACAGTGATGTAGCCAGGAGCCAGAAATAAAAAAAAGCAGCCGGAGCGGCTGCTTTTTTTTATTTCTGGCCGCCGAGAATTGCGGCTTTTTTCGCGGCGAGGTCGGCTTCGGCTTCGGCGATGCTGCGTTTTGCCGGTTCGAAGTCGGGGTCGATCGCGAGCGCGGCTTTCCAGGCGTTGATGGCTTCGCGCAATTTTCCCTGAACGACGAAGTTGCCACCCTGATCCATTAAAAAGACGATGTTGGGCGGATTACTGCGAATGGCTTCTTCGTAAAACTTCTCGGCCCGGTCTAACT
>JAKJFO010000251.1:0-312 GCA_022704885.1 Candidatus Rifleibacteriota bacterium
GTATTTATAGGCACATCGCAGGCTGACGATCAGGACTTCGTCATCACTCCGATCAAGTTCATGGATTTAAGCATAGGGAACATACCTGGTGTAAACCTGCACGCCACGCTATTTTCAGCCCTCAAACGCCAGAGTTTTCTGCGCGCCGTTTTTTTTCATTCAGATATCCTGCCCCGTTACTGGCCGGTCGTCCAGTTATTGCTGCTGCTGCCGCTGCTTCTATTGCTGAATCAGGTATTCATCAGATTCGGTGCGATACGCGGCGGCATCTGCGTGGTTGGCTCAGCATGCGTCTGGCTTATTGCCGCCACA
>JAKJFO010000251.1:322-5548 GCA_022704885.1 Candidatus Rifleibacteriota bacterium
TGTCGTCAGAGGTTATATTGCCTGGGCCATTGCGCGACAGCAGGAGCGACAGACCCGCCAGACTTTCGGCCGCTTCATTTCAGCAGCAGTCGTCGATGAAATTCTGAGAACGCCCGGTGGTCTCAAGACCGGCAGCGAAAAGAAGGAGCTCAGCGTCATCTTCACCGATCTTGCCGGTTTCACCACGATCTCAGAGAAGCTCGAACCCGAGCAACTGACCGAACTGATGAACGAATACCTCGACGAAATGACGCGCATTCTCTTCAAATTCGGCGGAACTCTTGACAAGTATATTGGTGACGCAATCATGGGCTTCTGGAACCACCCCCGCCCACAGCCCGACCATGCACAGCGCGCAACCGAATGCGCGATGGCCATGCAGGTTAAACTGGCTGAACTGCGAGAAAAATGGCTGAAGCGCGGTCTGCCGAAGGTCGAAGTCAGGGCTGGCATCAATGCAGCGGTCTGCATGGTCGGATTTATCGGCAGCGAGATACAGATGAACTTTACCTGCCTCGGTGACGGCGTAAATCTCGCGTCACGCCTGGAGGGTGCCAACAAGGCTTACGGAACCTATATCATGATCTCTGATTCAGTGCACAAGCAGATTGACCGCGATCTTATCAGCACGCGCTTTCTCGACTATCTCACAGTCAAAGGCAAGCTCAAGCCAATCGAGGTGTTTGAGGTCAGGGGTTACCGCCGCGACGAAAGCGCAGCCTGGCTCGAAGCAGAACCGATTTACCAGAGAGCTCTCGAAAAATATCTCGCCCGCAACTGGAACGAAGCCATCGAGTCGTTCGAAAATGTACTGAAACTCTACCCTGGTGACGGCCCGACCGAAATGTACATCGAGCGTTGCCAACATTTTAAACTGACCCCGCCCCCAGAGGACTGGGACGGCAGCTACAGCCTCAAAACCAAATAGTCCTCCGTCACGATTGAATATGGATTGTATTTGTCATTGCGAGCGAAGCGAAGCAATCCTTCTGCCTGTGAGATTGCTTCGTCGCTTCACTCCTCGCAATGACAGTTTTTAAACATGTATTCAACTTTGACAGATGAGTAGTTTATTCTTTAATCTTCTTGAGCAGCCAGGCCATGTTTTTGCCGAGAATGCGCATAGTATTGAGGCCTTCTTCGTCTTCACTGACCTGCCGCTCGGCGCGACCAACGCCGAGGTTCCAGTAAACCGAACCGGGCACGATCATCTGCTGAATGAAAAAGAACTTGTTGATCGCGTCGAACACGTTACAGGAACCGGCGCGACGAACCGCTACCACGGCGGCGCCAACCTTGCGCTTGAACAGGTGACCGTTAGCAATGCCAACGTAGCCGGCGCGATCGATCAAAGCCTTGACTTCAGTAGTGACATTGGCGAAATAAGTCGGCGAACCGATGACAATGCCGTCAGCCGCTGCCATTTTCGCAATTACCTTGTTGATCATGTCGGTTTCGATCGTGCACTTGCCATCTTTGTTCTCAAAGCACTGCCGACACGCCAGACAGCCGCGCACCGAGTTTCCCCCGAGATTGACCACTTCGGTCTCGATACCTTCATCGTGCAGCTCGGCAAACATGGTATCGATGAGCAACGCCGTGTTGCCATTCGGTCTGGGACTTCCGTTGATCGCTAATACTTTCATGGTGACTCCTTATTTTCCTGGTGCGCTGTCATTTATCGAACCATTCTAATCGCTCATCGCCCGGCATGCAAGAGTGCACTCATCTGGCAAGACTGCGACCACGTCCGGAAGCCTGCAACGCCTGCCGGCATGTAGCCAGAAGCGTTTTAACCGTTACCGGTTTCTGTAGAAACAGGAAATTGCCGACCTTCTGGTTTTTGCTGGCCAGGTCATTCTCAGGGTAACCCGACATATAGATTACCGAAGTTTCGGGGTGCAGATCGCGCACTTTGGCACAGACTTCCGGGCCGCGCATTTCCGGCATGACAAGATCTGAAATGATCAGATGAATCGGATCTTTGAAAGCTGCCGCACGCTCAACCGCTTCTATCGGGTTCGAACTTTCGATGACGAAATAGCCGGAACGGCTGAGAACCTCGCAGACCAGACCAAGAACCGCCTTGTCGTCTTCGACCACCATTACCGTCGCAGCAAATGCGGGTGGCGGCTCTGAAGGCGGCTCAGCGACTGGCAAAAACTGTTCCTTGCTCAGCGGCAGGTAAATATGAAAAATCGTGCCGCTGCCAGGCTCGCTGTAGGCCCATATTGAACCGCCGTGCTGCTTGACTATGCCGTAAGATGTTGCCAGGCCCAGGCCAGTTCCATTCTCACGACCCTTGGTGGTGAAAAACGGCTCAAAAATATGCGTAAGCGTCTGCTTATCGATGCCCATGCCGCTGTCGCGGAACGAAATGAGAACGTATGCCCCTGGTATCAGGTCAGGAACCTGCCTGACACAGGTGTCGTCAAAATCAACCTGTGAAATGCCTATGCTGATTATGCCACCGCCCGGCATGGCATCGCGTGCGTTGACAGCCAGATTCATCAACACCTGTTCGATCTGGCCGATGTCGGCAATAATCGGCAGTGGCTTTTCTGACAGCTGCACTTCGAGTTTGATGTCTTCGCCAATCATACGTGCCAGCAGGCTTTTAAAGCCTTCTACCACGGTATTCACATCAAGGTGACGCATTTCTAGAACCTGTTTACGGCTGAAGGCCAGCAGTTGTCTGGTCAGGCCACGTGCACGCAGGCCGGCCTGATAGATTTCGTTGGCAAAATCGTGCTGTTTACTGTCATTGTGATTGCGCGAGACCATGATCTCAGAATATCCAAGAATGACCGACAGCAGGTTATTGAAATCATGCGCGATGCCGCCGGCAAGACGGCCGAGAGACTCCATTTTCTGGCTGTGCTGCAGCTGTTCTTCGAGCATTCTGTTCTGTTTTTCAGACTCGAGACGCTCGGTTATGTCTCTGATCACGCAGATATAGCCAAGCAGTGCGTCTTCGTCGCTGCGCAGACAAAATACGCTGGATTCGCCGGGAAACACGCTGCCATCGCCGCGTTTGAAACTCAGCTGCTGCAGAGAACTCTGAGAATCATACAATCCCTCAAGCACTCTGCCCATCTTATCGAAGTCTTCATCGGCGCCATAGATGATGCGGGTACTTTGTCCGAGTATTTTATTGCCGGCATGACCGAACATCTTTTCGAAGGCAGGGTTCCAGTCGGTGATGTGACGACTGGTATCGGTAACCAGAATGGCATCGCGAATACTGTTATAGAGCTGGCGATATCGCCGCTCGCTGCTGGCCAGAACCTTCTCGGTCTCCTTGCGGGCAGCAACTTCCTTTTCGAGTTCGAGCATCTTCTGCTCGAGTTTGCGCACCAGCCGCTCACTGTAAAGTTTGAATACTTCTTCTTCGCTGGCCGGTTGAGCAATCTTCGCGGTCTCGCCTTTACGTGCCTCTTGAGCGACTTCTTTTATCGTTCTGATCATCAGCTCAGGCTCGCACGGCTTGACGACAAAGCGACTGGCACCTACTTTCATGGCCAGCTCTTCGTCCTGTGTACCGGTGTAGGTCGCCGTGTAGAAAATTACCGGTATGGCAGCCGTCTTCGGATCCGCCTTAATCTTGCGACAAAGCTGAAAGCCGTCCATGATTGGCATTAGAATATCACTGATGATCAGATCAACTTTTTCTCTCTGCAGATATGCCAAAGCGTCTTCGCCGTTGGCGCAGGCATTGACCGTATAACCGTTTCCGCTAAGCAGCGCCTGGAGAAAATAAAGATTGTCTTCGCGGTCATCGACAATGAGTATATGCATCGAGTACCTCTCTTAAGATCTACTGACCCAAAAACTGCGTGATTTCATCGACAAAGGTGTCAGGATTGATCGGCTTTTCTATGTAACCGTTGGCGCCTGCCGCCAGTATCTGTTCGCGGTCACCCACCATTGCATAAGAGGTTACCGCAATAATCGGTACGTGGTCAAGTTCGTGATGTTTTTTAAGCTCGGCGGCTACGGCATAGCCATCCATTTCCGGCAGCTGGATATCGAGCAGAATGGCATCGGGGATATGCTCGAGCGCCATCTGCACGCCCAACCGGCCATTTTCTGCACCAAGCACTTTGAAACCCTTTTTTTCGAGCAGAAAGCGCATCATATAGAAATTCTGCTCGTTGTCTTCAATTATCAGCAGTGTTTTTGCCATGCTCTGCCTCCTTATTTACCGGGAAGGAAACGTAAAAGGTGCTGCCCTGCCCCGGCCGGCTTTTTACGTCAATGCTTCCACCCATCATTTCAAGCAGCTTGCGACAAATCGACAGGCCAAGACCGGTGCCCTCGTGTTTGCGCGCCAGACCGGAGTCGATCTGCCGAAACGGCTCGAAAATCGTCTGCAACGCTGATTCTTCCATGCCAATGCCCGAATCAGCGACTTCGATCAGACACCTGCCGTTCTCGATGCGGCATGCCAGGCTGACAAAGCCCTTTTCGGTAAATTTGACCGCATTGTTGAGAAGATTGATGATGATCTGTTCGAAGCGCCTCTGGTCGGTCGTGACCTGGCCAACGTCATCAGCGATCTGAGAGCGCAACTCGAGGCCTTTATCCTTTGCCATCGGCGTCAGCAGCATCAGAATCTTTTCGAGCGAAGGCCTTAACGCAAAGCTGTTTGGTGCCAGCTCGAGCTGCCCGGCTTCGATCTTTGAAATATCGAGAACGTCATTGATCAGCGAAAGCAGGTGGCGGGCGCTTTTTTGAACCATGCCAAGCTGCTTGTTCTGTTCATCATTGAGCGGCCCTGCCAGGCCCTGCAGCAATATACCGGTAAAGCCGATTATTGAATTGAGCGGTGTACGCAATTCATGCGACATGCTGGCAAGAAAAGCTGATTTGATGCGATCAGCCGCTTCTGCCCTCTCCATAGGAGCTGCCAGTTCGGCAGTGCGCTCGAGCACCCGGTGTTCGAGTTCCGCATGACTCTGCTGCAGTTCGGCGGTGCGCAGATTGACCTGATGTTTAAGCATCAGACTGCCGAGAATGCTCATGAACAGGAAGCCAAGCAGAACCAGGGCGATGATTTTTATTTCCTGCGGAATCTGGAAACTTACTTTGTCAGAGGTCCAGCGCTTGAGCGACTGATAATATTCTGACTGGTGATCCTGCTTGAGAAGCTTCAGATGCTTATCGATCTTTTCGAGCAGATTCAGATTGCGGCCTTTTGCCGTGGCAAAATGCAGGGCCGAAGGG
>JAKJFO010000252.1 GCA_022704885.1 Candidatus Rifleibacteriota bacterium
CGCTATTATCAGCTGAGCTATACGACCCCGAAACCCGAACGTGACGGAACCAGGCGTGAAATCGAAATCACCAGCAGCCTGAAAGGCTTCAAAGATCAGGGAAAAGGTTATTACACCGCCCCGACCATGACCGTTCACAAACCCGAGCCGACAGAAGCCGGCACCCCCGGCAAGGGCGGCAAAATGACGGTCAGAAACGTTTTCAGTGATCTTGATATTGCTGGCCCCGATTCGGTTTTTCTGACCGGGCCGATCACGCCGCCGCCGGCATCGCCAGTGTTTGGCCTGAACCGGGCTTCGCTGCTCGGGCTTTCTGACGCCGAGGCTCAGTCGGTGATCGAGCAGGCGCGCGCCCGTGTCAGCAGCGAACACCAGGCGAATTATGATATGCAGAAAAAGTATCTCGATGGATATAAGCAGGGCCTCGAAAGAATTGCGCAGGGAGTTGAAAAGAAAGCTGCCGAACCGGGGCTGAAAGATTACGAAAAGCCAAGAATCGAATACCGCCGCCAGTATCTGCAGTTGCGCCAGGAAGAGGTTCTGCTGCACCTGCAGGAAGCCTGGGAGAAATACCAGATCAAGCTCAAGGCTGCCATGGACGAAATGGACTTTTACCAGAAAACTCAGCTGTCAGGCGGCGATGACGATTCAGGCTTCTTCGAACAGAATTCGGCGAGCTCGACAACGGCCCTGAATGGCGCCGCTCGAAAGTATGCCGATCTTCTCAGCCAGCATCACGAAAAAATGGCGCAGCATTTTGGTGAATCGGTCAGCAGTCGCGGTGCCCATGTCGAACACAGCACCACCATTGTCGATGAAGAGATCGACCTGCCAGGAACTGGCGGCGAAAGCAGCGGTTTCAACCCGCCGCAGCTGAATGTGCCCTCGGTTTCCGATCTTAAAAACCGACTCAAGCGCAGCGTTCCGTCTTATGACGATGACGAGGCCGATTCAGATGATGACACAGAATCAGATGACTCAGATTCTGACGCCGGCGACGCTGCCGAACCGGAAATACCTGATCTTAAACTTCTCGAACCCTGACTGACTGCCGTTTATTTGAGTTCGATCCATACCGGGGCGTGGTCTGAGGGTTTTTCCATGCCGCGGATCAGGTAGTCGATGCCGCTGGCGGTGCAGCGCTGCATAACCGATCTGGTGCCGAGCAGCAGGTCGATGCGCAGCCCACGCTGCGGCTGATCTTCGAAACCGCCGGTACGGTAGTCGAACCAGCTGTAGAGGCTGTTGTCGCCCGGGTGAAGTTCACGGTACAGATCGTGTGTTCCCCAGGCGAGCAGACGCTGCAGCCATTCGCGTTCTTCGGGCAGAAAGCAGCATTTGCCGGTTTTAAGCCAGCGCTGGGCGTTTTTTTCGCCGATGCCGACGTCGAGATCGGTCGGAGCGACGTTCATGTCGCCGAGAATGACCAGGTTGTCATCGGTGCGGAAGTCTGAAGCAAGGTAGTCGGCGAGTCCGGCATAGAATTTTTGCTTGGCCGGGAATTTTTCGGGGTGCTCGCGACTTTCGCCCTGAGGAAAATAGCCGTTAATGACGACGAGCGGTCGCTTCTGCGCGTCGAGCCAGGTTCCGACGATCAGGCGGCGCTGGGCATCTTTCCCGTCACCGGGCAGACCGCGGCGAATGTCGACCGGCTTCTGCTTCGACAGAAATGCGACGCCATAATGGCCTTTCTGCCCGAAGCTTTCGGCATGGTAGCCCATTGCAGTAATGTCATTGAGCGGAAAAGCGTCGTCGACGCACTTGATTTCCTGAATCCCGATGATGTCGGGCTGATGCACGTCGATCAGCTGTTTGATCTGGTGCAGGCGTGAGCGTATGCCGTTGACGTTGAAGGTGACTATTTTCATTGCCGACTCCCGTTTTTTTTTGCAAGGTTATCATATTTGCCTGGCAAATTGCAGAGCCCCCGAATAAAATCTGACGGTTAGCGCACCGGCGCATCGACTCTGTAAAGAGCCTGGTGATGAATGAGTTTCGGCCCGATACCTCTGACGCCGGTTTTTTGTGGCATATTGCGTTCAATAAAGAGGCAAAGTGTAGTAATTCTTATTTTATAGAGAACCAGGCTTGTTGAAGTAGCGAAATTAAAGGCATGTAATAAGTTTTTCGATGAACTTTTGTCTGGAATGCTGTTTATCGTTTTGCTATTATTGAGCTTAAGAATTGGCATACGGGGGACCCTGAATGATAGCTGATCTTGATACGATCCGGCGCAACGCTTTTATTTATGAGCCTGTCGACGGGTTCGTCATTATCGCCGGTCGAACCAGCAAAGACAACGATTTTATCAGCGTCAAAGTCGCGGCCCCCGAAGATTACTGGTTTCATGTGCGCGGCATGCCGGGCAGTCATGTGCTGTTGCGTTCACTGAATGGTCAGGAACCCGACAAACGCCTGCAGGAAACCGCTGCCGCCGTGGCCGCCTGGCACAGCAAGGCCCGCAATGGTGGCGTGACTGCCGTTTCGATGACGAAGGCCAAATTTGTCAGCAAACCGGGCGGCGTAAAAGATGGCACAGTGTACATCAAGAACGAAAAGGTTCTCAAAGTCAGACCGGCGCTGCCCGAAGGCGCCCAACCGGAAAAAGAAAGCTGATTCTGCCATTTCGTGCCACAGATAGACACAGAAACTCCTGCCACTGATGGATACGGATAAGCTCCTGCCGCGGACGAACACGGATAAACACAGATAAAAACACCCATGCTTTTTAGTTAGCAACGGGTAACTTTGCTTTGACTTTTTGAGATTTTCGTGAACATTTATATAGGGCGTGGCAGAAATTCTCTGGTCATAAAATAGAATATTGCCGCGTCTCGCCTTTACCGGAACAGATATGGCAGCAGTGACGCGACAAACTGCTGATGATAAGGTCACCGCGTGACGGTGTACAACACAATAAGACGGAGCAGACGATGAAATCAGGGCAAACACTCGGGCTCATTTTTCTTATACTGATAATATTTGTGACTCAGTCAGCATCGGCCATACCAGTTTCGCCAGTTGCCGGTGTTGCAACCGGGCCTGTCCTGGAAAGCAATGCGGGTACTGGCGGCGCTGCGACCGGGCCTGCCCTGGAAGACAGTATTGGTTCTGGCGGCGTAACCGACCTCATCGGAGTTGGCACTGGTGGTTCAGGCAAAGAATTTGTAGACGGCTTTGCCGATACGGGCAGTGGACCCGGCGGGGCTGGCGGCGCGGGTGAGAACCTGTTTCTGACCTTCCTGGGGATCTTTCTGATCGGGCTGGCGTTGAATCTCACGCCCTGCGTTTACCCGATGCTGGCGATCACCGTTTCGATTTTCGGGCAGCAGTCAGAGGCGAAACCCTTTGCGGTTTTTCTCAGGGCAGTTGTCTATATTCTCGGCATGGCGACGATGTACAGCATTCTCGGTCTTTTTGCGGCACTGACAGGTGGGCTGTTCGGCAGTGTGCTGCAGTCGCCGCTGGTGCTTCTGCTGATCAGCGCTCTATTTTTCGGCCTGTCGCTGAGCATGTTTGGTCTCTATGAACTGCAGATGCCTTCATCGCTGCTGAACCGCATCGGCGGCGCCCGTTCGGCGAGTTTTATCGGCACTTATCTTTCGGGTCTTTTCGTCGGTGTATTTGCGGCGCCCTGTGTCGGGCCGCCGGTTATCGGTTTGCTGACTCTGGTCGGGCACCGTGGCGACCCGGTTTTTGGCTTTCTGGTTTTCTTTGTGCTCAGTCTTGGCCTTGGTTTTCCTTATCTGATTCTTGGTACATTTTCCGGGCTTTTAAACCGGCTGCCGCGCTCTGGTGCCTGGATGAATTGGGTAAAAAAGCTGCTGGGCACGATTCTGGTGGCGGTCGGATGCTTCTATCTGTCACTGGCGATAAACCCGGCTCTGACCTTCGTTCTTATTCCGCTGACCCTTTTACTTGGTGGTATTTATCTTGGTTTTTTCGAGAATTCACCGACCACATCGCGACTTTTCGCCGGTTTCAAAAAGTTTGCGGGAATTCTGCTGACGGTGCTGGCCGTGCTGATCTTCCGGGCTGGTCAGGTGCCGTCGCTTGACTGGCAGAAATACGCGGCTACAGAAGCTGGGTTGACTGGCCCGGCGGTGGTATATTTTTCTGCCAGCTGGTGTATTCCGTGTCTTGAACTCGATCGCCGCACGTTTACCGATGCAGGCGTGATTGCTGCATTGTCGCAGGTAAAGCATTTCAAGGTCGATCTGTCGCAATTCGACTCGCCCGAATCACGGAAGCTGCGCGAAAAATACCGGATTGCCGGGGTTCCTACGCTTGTATTCGTTAACGCCGCCGGCCAGGAAGTAAAATCTGAAAGGGTGGTCGGCTTCGTAACTCCCGAAGAGATGCTGGCCAGAATTGAGCGTGTGAAAGCCGCAGCCGAAAGCGTGTTGGCCGCTACTGACGTCGCTGCAGTCGAACCTGAAGAAAAACCTTCTGAAGCCCTTCTGGTTGCTGATGTGTCTGCGGTTGTTCCGGGCCGACCTTTCAAACTTGCGGTGCATTTCAAGATGATCGATGGCTGGCACGTTTATTGGCTGAATCCTGGAGATTCTGGCACCGAACCGCAGATAACCTGGAAGCTTCCGGACGGTTTCACGGTCGGTGCACCCGAATGGCCGCTGCCACAACGCTTTGACAAGCCGCCGTTCGCTACTTTCGGCCATGAGAATGAATTGCTGCTGGCGCATCAGGTCAGTGTTCCGGATGCTCTTGCGGCTGGTGTCATGCTGACCTTCGAAGCCGAAGTTTCATGGCTGGTGTGCAAAGAAATCTGCATTGCCCAGGATGGCGTTCTCAAACTGCAATTGCCGGTAGTTGCAGGAGAGTCAGCTAAAAATAAGACTTACGCCAGTTTGTTTGCCCAAACCTCGGCAAATCTGCCGGTTATTACTGAAGACTGGGAATTCAGGGCAACCTTCAGCGGCCGCAGCGCCAGACTCGAAGCAGTGCCGAAGCTGGCGGGTCGGTTGGACGAAACGACCCGCGTCAGCTTTTTCCCGGCCCAGCAGGGAGTTTTCAGAACCGGCGGCAGCAGAACGCTGGTTGAAAATGGTAAAATAGTCGCGACCATGCCGCGCACCGGTCTCAAACTCGAACCTGTGCTGATAGGGATTCTTCTGGTAGAGAATGGCTCTGAACGCCAGATACTGCAGGTTTCGACGGCGTGGTTGAGCGAATGATTTTTTGACAGAAATTTTTAAGGAGGAAATATGAAAATCCGTAATTCTCTCGTTTTTATGGTAGTTCTGGCACTGCTGGTCGGTTTTGGCCTGTCGGCGCAGGATAAACCGGCTGAGCCGTTAAAGGATGCCGCTTCTGAGCCGGTCGGTCCGGCCCTGGGTGAGCCTGCGCCGCTGTTCGAGTTGAACGATCTGGATGGCAAACCGGTCTCGCTGGCATCATTCAAGGGCAAATATGTGGTGCTTGAATGGACGAATTACGACTGCCCGTTTGTTAAAAAGCATTATTCAAGTGGCAACATGCAGGCACTGCAGCAGAAAAATGTCGCTGAGGGCGTTATCTGGCTGG
>JAKJFO010000253.1 GCA_022704885.1 Candidatus Rifleibacteriota bacterium
CGGTGTCGCGCACGATGCTTTCAACGTTGACCAGCTCTTTTTTCAGGCGAGCAACGAGTTTCGGCCCGAACTGCGGGTCTTCGAGCATCAGCAGATGCGAGTCGAAGATGGCGGCGTATTTTTCTCCATGCCGCTCTTCGGCCTTGCGCCGCAGGTTCTGAATATCAGTCGCGGTCATGCGCACCGCCGCGTTGTAACGCTCGAGCTCGGCATCGACCTGATCGGGCGCGATTTCAACGCGTTTGACTTCGATGCGTTTGCGAAACACATAGGCCCGTGCCAGGCAGGCGCCGGGCGAGCCGATAATGCCTTTGAGAATGACCGACTGCTTTTCTGCCGTTTCCGTCATGTCACGCCATTTCCTCGCCGAAGCCGCTTTCAATCAGCGACGCCAGCGCGTCAACGGCTTCGAGTTCGTCGCTGCCGTCAGCCGTGATGGTGACACGCTGTCCCGGGCCGGCGGCGAGCATCATTACGCCGAGAATGCTCTTGGCATTGATCTCGGTGTCTTCCTTGATCAGCTGAATTTCCGACTCGAACTTGCCGGCCAGCTTGACCACCAGTGAAGCCGGGCGCGCGTGCAGCCCGAGCTTGTTGCGAATTTCGACTTCTTTACGCTTCATGCTAGTTCCTCAGATCAGAATACCCCAGTGGTAAAGCACCAGGGCGCAAACCATCAACAAAAAAGAAATCAGCAGCACATCGATGCGGGCCCGATAGGCAACCGTGCCAAGCGAGACCAGCACCAGCGCGCCGATTCCCTGAACGACTTTTTCCCCGAAATAAAAATATTCAATCGGCAGATTGGTGAGAAGGAAGGGCGTATGGAGGTTGACGTGATTCGGCACCAGGTAGGCCAGCAGTACCAGCGTGCCATAGCGCAGACTCTGCCGAATCTGCGGGAACTGGAACTGACGCAGCGACCTGATGATGTGCGTGCCTTCGCGATAGCCCCAGAAGATGCCGAAGAACCTGAAATACAGGTGCGGCAGGTTGTAGAGCGCGAGAAATATCAGCGGCGTCAGCAGGTAGTTGCCGAAAGCGAACGCCAGCGCCGCCGCCGCCACGAATGGGCGCCAGCTGTCCCAGAAGAGGCCGTCACCGATCGCCGCACAGGCAGTCATCAGGCCTTCTTTGGTGTCGTGAATGATGTCTTCCGTGATTTCGCCGCGGCTGAGGCGTTCTTCGAGCGCCAGCGTCACGCCCATGACGATCGAGGCGAAATACGGGTTGGTATTGAAATACTCAAGATGCCGCAGATAAGCGGCTTCTCGTGCCGGCCCGGGTGCATGCAGACGATCGAGCGCCGGGCTGATCGCGTAAAGAAAGCCCATGTTCATCATACCCCGGTAGTTCCAGGATGACTGTAGAAAGAAGCTGCGAAAGGCGATTTTGGCGAGCATGAAGCGTGGCAGATTTCTCATTTGGCAGCGCTCCTCCAGCCGTAGCGGTAGATCACCAGCAGCGCCGCGCCAATTCCCAGCCAGATTTTAGCCGGCAGCAGCGTAAAAACGATGATAGCGCCGATGAACAGACGCATTTCACGACGGTCTTTGATGCACATGCTGGCCAGCACCGAAAAGCCAACCGCCGGCAGCAGGCCCTGCACCACGATAAAGCCGCTGGCGTGTTTGAAGCTCAGCGTGCTGGTGAAGTAGCGCAGCGGCTCGACCCCGAGCCAGACCACGAGAAAGCAGAAAATGAAGGCCTTGGTAAAGGTGAACATACCGCCGAGAGTGTGCCCGAAAGCGATGGCCCAGAGCTGGTTGTTTTCGACCTTCTGACTGACCCATGCATCGATGCCAGTGTTGAGGCGGCGCACGAACATGTCGAGACTGCGCCCGAGCAGGCCGAGCGCAACGGCGAGCAGCAGCGCGATGGTGTAGCAGACTTCACGCTCTGAGTAGCTTTCGTAACCGTGCCCGGCGATGAAGCCGAGGGCAACCGAAAGCACCGAAGCCAGCGCCGCATCAGGCGGCACGTTCATGCCGAGCGGCAGCTGTTCGATCCAGATCAGCTGGAGAATGGTGCCGACCATCAGGCCGAGTTTGAGGCCGGCCGCAGCTTCGCCGAACATGTTGCCGAGAAACAGACCGGTCAGCGGCGCCGCCACGATCGGCTGCGAAATCATGAACTGCCAGGTCGCCGTCGAATCGAGATCGACGATGCCGCCGATAAGGGCGATCAGCAGCGAGGCAGTGAGATGTTCGGGCATCGGCGTCTCCAGTTCAGCGGCGGTTGTTCCATTCGGTTTCGAAATCGTTGAGCGCGTATTCCGGTGTGATATCGCCGTTCAACACAGCCTTGAGCTTATCACCGAGCGGCGCATAAATCTCACCGCGGCGCGGACTGCTGATAATCTTGCGGCTCATCTGCAGCTGTCGAATGAAGGTCTGCAGGTAAGGATCGCGCTTGAGTTCAGGCAAAGCAAAAACGGCACGGCGCGCCGGCAGGCCAAAATTCACCATCGACAGCTGCTTTTGCACTTCGACACTGTACATGTATTTGATAAAACGCAGCGCTGCTTCTGATGAACGGCTGTTCTTATTAATAACCAGAGTTTGACAACCGGTCGGCGAATAAGAACCCTGTGGCCCCTCGGGCAGCTCTGAAATACCGAGATTGCTGGTATCGTCTTTGAACGCCGAGCCGGCCAGCACGCTTCTGATCGCCCAGGGGCCTGAAAACATCATGCTGACCTGGCCGCTGCCGAAACTGTGCATCATGGTCTGATAGGCGTTGGCGCGTAGACTGACCGGCGGCACTGCTTTGAGGCCATCTTTGAGATGCTGCAGAAACTGCATGGCCTTGCGGGTTTCGTCTGAATTTATCGCCAGACTGCCGTCGGGTGCGAAATACTGGCCGCCAAAACCGAAAAGAAACGGCTCGAAATACCAGCCGTTCGGGTAGATGAAAAAGCCGTAACGGCCAAGGTTCGAATCGGTGAGCTTCTCAGCGGCGGCGGCAAATTCATCGAAATTCTTCGGAACGCTGACACCCTTTTCGGCCAGGTGCTTTTTGTTATAGAACAGGCCGAGACAGTCTACCGAGATTGGTATCGCCCAGTATTTTTCATTGTGAGTGATAACACCGCGCGCAATCGGCACCATATCGGCGAGTTCGTCTTTGATCTGTGCCTCACCCAGTTCGCGCACCAGCTGTTTTGCCACGAACTCGGTCAGCCAGAAACGGTCAGCACGCATGACATCGGGCCCGGCGCCTTCACTGACGCCCTGAATAAACTTTTCACGCGCCTTGTAAAAATCGACGCTGACTTCGTTGACTTCGATATCAGGGTTGGCAACCATGAAATCGCGCAGCAGATCGGGCATTATCCGGGCTTCCGCCCCTTCCATGGTGTTCCAGAATTCGAGGTGAATACGGCCGCCACTGCCGCCGCCGGCCTGACCGCCACTGCCGCAGCAGCCGACAATCAGGCAGAGAGATAGCAGCAGCCCGCTGATAGCGAGCGGCCACGCACTTCTTATTCCCTTATTCTGGCCTGTCTTCATAAAATCGGAAAAGGAGGGCGAGAGCTCCCTCCTTCATTCAGTCGATAGCTATGCGGCATGCCGCGCGGGTGTCAGTCGTTCTTGCGCTTGATTCTCGTGGTGTCTGACTGCTTGAAGAGGTGGAAGCATTTCACCGGAACGTGCGCGGTGACCTGCTGACCGACTTCGACCTTGACCGACGGTTCGACGCGGGCATTGATGCTGTGCCCGTTGCCAACCAGGTAGAGGTAGGTTTCGGCGCCCATCGGCTCGATCAGATCGACGCGGCAGGGCAGTTGCAGGGTCGGCAGGTTTTCGGGGTTTTCGAGGGTAATGTGCTCAGGGCGGATGCCGAGATACATGTTGTCTTCGAAATCGCTGACGAAATGCTCGTCGAGCTTGATCTGCCAGGGGTGGGCGTTACCCTTGTCGTCTTTGAACGGCAGTTCGAGGCCTTTGTCGGTGCGTTTGACCTTGAGAATGTTCATCGGCGGCGAACCGATGAAAGTCGCGACGAACACGTTGGCCGGGCGGTCGTAGATAACGCCGGGCACGTCGTATTGCTGAATGATGCCTTCGTGCAGCAGAACGATGCGGTCGGCCATAGTCATGGCTTCGACCTGATCGTGGGTTACGTAGACGAAGGTGGTTTTGAGGCGCTGATGCAGCTTCTTGATCTCGGCGCGCATCTGCACGCGCAGCTTGGCATCGAGGTTGGAGAGCGGTTCGTCCATGAGAAAGACTTTGGGTTCGCGCACGATGGCGCGGCCGAGGGCGACGCGCTGGCGCTGACCACCGGAAAGCTGTTTGGGCAGACGATCGAGGTATTCGCGCAGACCGAGAATACTGGCGGCTTCTTCGACGCGGCGGTTGATTTCTTCAACCGGAAACTTGCGCAGTTTGAGGCCGAACGACAGGTTATCACGCACGTTCATGTGCGGATAAAGAGCGTAGTTCTGAAAAACCATGGCGATATCGCGGTCTTTTGGCGGCAGATTGTTGACTACAACGTCGCCAATTCTGATTTCGCCGTCAGTGATGTCTTCGAGGCCGGCGACCATGCGCAGACTCGTGCTTTTGCCGCAACCAGACGGACCAACCAGCACGACGAACTCGCGATCTTCGATCTTGAGGTCGATTCCCTTAACAGTCGCCTCTTTGGCGCCTTCGTAAGTCTTAACTACCTTGGAAAACAGAATGGAAGCCATGTTTTATCCTCGCTTTACAGTATATCACCTAACGGCAGTGGTTCGTTCTGGGGTGTCGGCTGGAACACCGGCGCTACGCCCATGTCCAGGATCATGTTGAAATAACGGCGATCTTCGTTATCGACGTGCAGAGCTTCGAAGATCTCCTCTTTGTCGTCGCGTGAATGCATGCCGCCGACGTTGAAGCGATGCGGCGTGATGCCTTTCTGCAGGCATGCCCAGGCGTCGCGCGGCGAAGCCACTAGAATGAAAGATTGTTCAGAAACCTCTTCGGCGGCGATTTCGCCGGTCGAAAAGAATTTGAGCTCGATTTCAGGTGGAACGCTCAGCGCCATGAGTTCCTGGCGCATGATGTCTTCGCTGATCTTGTCGTTGATCACCAGCAGGCGATCGGGCCTGACTTCAGGCAGCCAGCCTACAATGACCTGGCCGTGAATCAGACGGTCGTCGATGCGTAAAAATGCGGCGGGTTTCGTCATGCTTTTTTTGCTGCTCTTTTTTCGAAAAATTCTTTGAGATTGATAATGCTTTTGCAGCCGCTTTCCTGAACCTTGCGGGCAAGTTCTTTGATCTCGGCGACTTCACGCCGACCGATGGCGTCGAGCAGCATCGGCAGATTGGCGCCGGTGATGACCTCGACCTTTTCGTTCTTCATGAACTCGACACAGATATTGGTGGCGCTGCCGCCCATTATATCGGTGAGCACGAGGCAGCCTTCTTCGAGATAAGGCTCGATCGCCTTGCCCGCGTTTT
>JAKJFO010000254.1 GCA_022704885.1 Candidatus Rifleibacteriota bacterium
GCGCCTGATCGCCCTGGAAGAGGAGAAGAAGGCCGCGGAGGCCTCCGCCAGCCGCAAGTCGCAGGTACGCACCGTCGACCGCTCCGAGCGCATCCGCACCTACAACTTCCCGCAGCAGCGTCTTACCGATCACCGCATCGGCCTGACCCTCTACCGTTTGACCGAAATCGTCGACGGCGACCTCGAAGAGATCATCTCAGCCCTCATCGAAGCCGACAATCTGCGCAAACTCGCAGAAGACGAATCCCACATTTAATTGTTTTAACAAGTTCATCTTCTCTTACGATTAACCTTGCAATACACAAAAAAGTGTATATTATGTGTATGCGGAGGTGCAGTTATGAAACGCACAAATGTTGAACTTGATGAAAATCTAGTGAATGACTGCGTTAAGCTCACTGGCATAAAAACCCGTAAGGCGTTGATAGACCATGCTTTGCGCGAACTGTTGAGACATGAAAGGCAGTTGGAGCTGCTCAAATTAAAGGGAAACATCAGCTGGGAAGGTAATCTCGACGAGTGGCGTCAGGACCGGAGTTTATGATGGTTCTGGTCGACACAACTGTGTGGATTGACTTCTTTGCCGGGAGTTCCATGCCGCATGTAAGTGCTCTTGAATTAATGATTTCAAGAAGAGAAGACATTTGTACCTGTGGCATTATCGCTGCCGAGATTCTGAGAGGCGTTAGAGAGGACAAAGAATTCGCAAAGGTTAAAGCTTTGTTGGAAAATCTGGTTTTCCTCCCTATGCCGTATTCTGTTTTTCTGAGATCGGCGGAAATCTATCGAGGTCTGCGTAAGAATGGTATTACAATAAGAAATACTGCTGATTGCCTGATTGCGTCTGTTGCTATCGAACATGATGTCTCATTGCTGCATAACGACAGAGATTTTATTCCGATAGAGCAGCACTTCGGCTTAAAAGCATTGCAACTTGAGTAGCTTGCGCTAAGATGTATTTCATGTTGAATGAGATTGAGACAGTCAAGTTTGTGATGGTTCAGGCGCGGGGGCGGCTCGAAGAGGCAGGCATTGATGATGCCGCGTTCAACGTTAACTGCATGGCGGCGGCTATACTTGGCGTCGATATCGGGCAGTTGCCGCTGCATTGGCAGGAAATGGCCGGCGCCGATTTTGTCGTGCGCCTCGATGAGATGGTGCGCCGACGTTGTGCGCATGAGCCGCTGCAGTATATTCTGCGCAGCTGGAGCTTTCTCGATATGACTCTGGTGACCCGGTCGGGCGCGTTGATTCCGCGGCCCGAAACCGAAGAAGTTTTTATGGCGGCCGCAAAGGCAATCGAAGAGTCGATCAGCGCCGGTCGAATACCGTACAACTTCAGATTCGCCGACGTCGGGACCGGCACCGGCGCTCTTGGACTGGCCATGGCCCGCCGCTTTACCGAAGCGCACGGACTGCTTATCGATATTTCAGAAGCGGCTATCGAGGTAGCCGCCGAAAATCTCTTTGCGTACAAAGATGTGTACAGAAGAGTCGGCGTTGTACGGTCAAATCTTCTCGAAGCGGTACAGCCAGCAAGCCAGCATGTGATAATTTCGAATCCGCCTTATGTAAACCGCGGCGATATTGCCGCGCTGATGCCCGAGGTGAGCGAGCATGAGCCTCTGCTTGCGCTCGATGGCGGTACATCCGGGCTCGATCTGATTGAACTTCTGATTGTACAGGCTGCCGAAAAATTGTTGCCCGCAGGTCTGCTGATTTTCGAACATGGCCACGGTCAGCGCGCCGCAATAAAAGAACTCATCGGCAAAGACTGGTCTTCGTGGCATGCCGGCGACGACCTGAGCGGCCGCGAACGCTATTTTATTCTCACCAGGAGTTGATGATGAAACGTGTAAATATAGCGCAGTTGCTGGCCGACAGCTCCATGCTCGGGCAGTTTTATGACGATCTCGATGCCGGCGCGGTCGCGATAATACCGACCGATACATTGTACGGCTTCGCGGTCGCGGCACATCTGCCGGATGCCGTAGCGCGAATATACGCGATCAAGAACCGTGATGCCCGCAAACCGCTGATTCTGTTCTTGAACGCAATAGAAGAGCTTGCACAGAACGGTTTCGACGTTTCGTCTGGCTTGCTGGAGACTTTGCAGAAGCACTGGCCCGGCGCGCTGACGGCAATTTTACATAAACCTGAAAATCAGCATTTCTGCGCATTCTCTTTTGCAAAACTCGGCGTACGCATTCCGGCACATGAACAACTTCTCAAGCTGCTTACCGGCTATCACCATAAACTTCTGACTACCAGCGCCAATCGCTCGGGCGAGCCTTCAGACTGCGACCCCGACAAGCTGGCCGCCGAATTCGCCGGCGAAATCGACTGGCTCATCGACGGCGGCGTGCTCAAACCCTCGCTGCCTTCAACCGTAGCCGATTTCACCGTCACCCCCCCGCTGATACTCCGCCAGGGCGCGCTGAAACTATAAGGCCGCCACGATTTCGAGGCCGACCAGAGTGATGTCGTCCTGGGGGGGCAGGGGAGCGCCATAAGTGTCGTTGTCGGCAATGACAGCGTCGGTCTGCTTTTGCAGAGGCTGCTGATTTTCGCGGGCCAGTGATTCCATGAGCAGTTTTTCGCCGAAGAAGCCGCCGTCCTGGCTGCGGCGTTCGGTAATTCCGTCTGAATAGAGATATATTCTATCTCCTGGTTTAAGCTCTATCTGCTGCTCGTCTACCAGTTCCGCCTGATCGAGGCCGACAAAAGGCCCGCCACCTTTGAGCAGAATCGGTGCCTCACCATTGCGCAACAGTATAGGATCGGGATGCCCGGCATTTATCCATTTCATCTGGCGACACTCATGGTCGATTTCGAGGTAGATCATGCTGAAATACAGATTGAACCGTTCTAGCGGAAACTCCTGCTCGAGTTTCGCCAGCAGCTGAGGCATTATAGAAACCTGCAGATCGTCGTTTTCAAAACCATCGATGGTCTGCCTGATATACTGAGTAGCTGCGATTCCCAGCATTGCCGATGCCATGCCGTGCCCTGAGACGTCGAGCAGGTAGGCCGCCAGACTGCCATCTCTTTTTATGAAAATATTGAAGTAGTCGCCGCCGATTTTTTCGCAGGGCCTGAAATGCCAGGCTGCGCTTACGTCGCCATACTTTCTGGCAGTTGGCAAAAATCGATGTTGCAGCCAGGCCGCAGTTTTTAAACCCTGCTGCAGCTCATCATGCTGCTTTTTTATCTGCTTCAACAGTTCCTGAATCTGACCGGTCAGGTTGCTGACTTCATTGAGGCCGGTCGTGCTTTTGTCGCCAATGACTTCGCCCCAGCAGAAAAAGCCATTCTTCTGGCTTATTATCAGCAGACGGCATGGGCGGTTGGTCATGACGAGCCTTGCCAGCAGGGGGGTTATGTCGCTTGCAGCAGTAAAATCAGTTATAGCCAGACGGTTATCTCCAGGTACGGCAGGAAGAAAGATTTCTTCGATCAAATTGCCGATCGGAGGCTCGGGCATAGCAAGAATTCGACGAAGGCTGTCGCTGCATGCTGCGATAGCGCCACTCTCTGAAACTTCGCAATAAAACACTCTTTCCGAAAGCTTCAGCAGGCTTTGCAGACCCTCTGGCATTTTGTTGCAGAGATTTGACGACTCAGCCACTCGACCATCTCCGTGCCATGGCAACCGCTTCGTCGAGGTTGTCGATAATCGTCATGCCGTCGAGACATGCGGCCGCTTCCGGAAACAGCCTGAACACTATACCACTGACCATGATCTTGATCTGTGCCAGCTCAGCATCAGATTTGAAAATTTCTTCGACACGTTTTACATGTTGCAGGTGATATGGCATTGCAACTGAAATTCCGATGAATCTGGGTTTCACCCGGCGCGCCAGATGAGTGAGATCCGAAAGCGGCATGTTGGCGCCCAGATAAAGCACTTCCCAGCCGTCGTTTTCGAAAACGTGTGCCGCAATGCGCGAACCAAGTTCATGTTGCTCGTTAGTCGCGGCCGTTATGATTGCCCGGCCACGCTGGCCGGTCTTGTTTGTCGCTTTTGTCTGAAGAGTTGCAATGACGTTTTGCGCCACCGCCGTGGCCATGTGTTCTTCGGCTACCGATATTTCGCAACGCGCCCATTTGTCGCCGACTTCATACATAGCCGGGTGCAGGGTCCCGTTGTAAAAGTTTCTCAGTTCTTCTTCAGAATGTGTTTTTTGTGTGGCCATCGCAACTGCCTCTGCTGTGTCTCTCTTTAAAAGACTGTGCAGAAATGAGCTGGCAGAATCAGGCAGTTCCTGCTCTTTGCCGGCTGCAAGAGAGTGCAGCAGGCTGATTATTTTCTCATGCTGATTTATCATCCAGTCGTAAACAGGAATGATTTCAGCTGCGAGTTCCGGTTGGATTTCCTTGTTGACCGCCTGTTTCCAGGCGGTGAGTGCGACCGGAAAATATTCGAACGAAAAGCCATGTTGTCGGTATGTGTGATAAACCCAGGGAACGACTGAAGCCAGCAGCCGAAAGCCATTCAAATAGAGCACCGTCGTCAGAAACTGTACATGATTGTGGTGATTGCTGTGCATCAGTTCGATGTTGGTGTTGCCGCCGATAAGCTCTGTCAGATCCTCGCGCCCGGCCATCGCCAGATTGACGTTTTCGGCAAGTAATCCCTTGCGGGCGTCATAGGCTTCTGCCGCCCGTCTCGACACCTTCGCCAGTCTGCTCGAAGACTCCAGAATTATCTGCATGCGTGACCTCCCGAACTAATTTATAAATGCCTGATGCCTGCAAGCCGCCATCGGCTTTCAATCTCGAAACGCTTCAGCGGATCGGTCAGAGTTTAACACGACTCATCATTGCAGGCAAAGGCCGAATTTTAAAGCCGTGTCACCGATAATGGAAATATCTGCTGTTTTTAGTAATGTTGTCTTTAGTGATTTCTGATATACTTCATTAAGATACTGATGGTCCGATGAAATATTGAGAAAATGGGTATGGTAAGGTGACAGAGAAGATCACATTAAACACAGCTGATAACGATAACCTGCGGCATGAAAAGAATCCGAGAGAAGTCGCCGATAAGGCTGCCGGCACGCCTGAACTGCTGGCAGAGCTTGAGCGTCTGCAGAAGACCGAAATGGTCGGACGGCTGGCGGGGAGTGTTGCTGATGATTTGAGCAACATGCTCAGTGTGATTCTTGGACATGCCGAAATAGCCTTGAGCTGGATCGACTCATCACATCATCTCTATGAAAACCTGCAGGAAATCTACAAAGCGGCCGAGCAATCGAGCGATCTGGTCAGGCAGCTGCTGGTATTTGCCCGTCGTCAGCCGGTCACCGCGAAGATCCAGGATCTCGATGCGACAATAAGTAACATGATGCCGCTGCTGCAACATCTGGTTCGCGATAACGTAGAACTGATATGGAAACCATCGC
>JAKJFO010000255.1 GCA_022704885.1 Candidatus Rifleibacteriota bacterium
CCGATTACTACAACCCCGCTGCCGAGCGCTGCATCGCTTTCAACGACCCCGATCTCGCGATCGACTGGCCGGTCAACGACCCGTCGCAGCTGATCCTGTCGGCAAAAGACCGCAATGGCAAGGCGTTCAACGCAGCCGAACTGTTTGCCTGAAGAAGAGCCTCGCACAAAGCCGCTAAGACACGAAGAAGAAGAAGAAGAAGAAGAAGAAGAAGAAGAAGAAGAAGAAGAAGAAGAAGAAGAGGAAGAGGAAGAGACTCACGCAGAGGCGCGGAGAGGGCCGGAGAAAGAGGATATTCGCGGATTACGCAGATGGCGCCGATTGTTTCAGTTTGAGCAGCCGAGGTAAGCCTGATTGGTGCCGAGAACGATCCCGATACCGATAAGCGAAGTGGACGGATATGTGGCAATCATGCGTAGGGGTTCAATATGTTGAACCCCGGCGGATTATCAATATATTATGCTTAAGATCAGGCGGGTTTGAGCTCGGTCAGCATTTTGCGCAGGTTAGCGCGCCAGTGCACCGGCGACATACCGGATGCTGAGTAAGAGGCGCTTTTATCGAGAACGCTGAAAGCCGGGCGCGTGGCCGGGGTGGGGTAGTCGGTGGTGGCGATCGGTTTGATCTGAACCTGACGGCTGAGCAGGCCGAGGGTTGTTGCTTCTTCGTAGATCGCCACGGCAAAATCGTACCAGCTGGCGGTGCCGGCGTCTGACCAGTGAAAGATGCCGGTAATATTTTTATCGATGAGGCGCCAGATCAGCTCGGCCAGCGATGCGGCCCAGGTTGGCGTACCGGTCTGATCGGCAACGACGCCGAGACTGTCACGTTCGTTCATCAGGCGCAGCATCGTTTTAACAAAATTATTGCCGTGCACACTGTAAAGCCAGGAGGTTCTTATGATCGCTGCGCGCGCGTCGCTGGCAAGTACAGCCTTTTCGCCGGCCAGTTTGCTTTTGCCGTAGACGCTCAGCGGTTCAGGCCGGTCATCTGGACGGTATGGTCGGCTCTGATTGCCCGAAAAAACGAAATCAGTCGAAATATGCACAAGCAGTGCATCGACTGCTTTGGCTGCTTCAGCCAGGTATTGCGGGCCGGTCTGGTTGACGGCAAACGCTTTGTCTCTGTCACTTTCAGCCTTGTCGACTGCCGTGTAGGCTGCGCAGTTAATTACTGCCGCCGGCTTTTCGGCGGCGATGCATTTGATGACCGCGGCGCGGTCGGTAATGTCGAGTTCGGCTTCGGTCGGCGCAACCAGACAGCAGTCGCCCGGGCAGCTGCGTTTCAGCTCAAAGCCAAGCTGCCCACCCATTCCCACAATCAGAATCTTTTTCATCACAAATCCTTCATCTTCCGGCAACAATCTCACAATCAGTTATGATATAATAGCGTAAAAACAGGAGGCAGTCGATGGCTTTTTCGGTCAAAAACTTTGCGGCCGGGGCGCCGTTCTTTCTTATTGCCGGGCCCTGCGTCATCGAATCTGAAGATATCTGTCTTTACATCGCGCAGAACGTCAAGGCGATCGCCGAAGAACTCAAGATTCCGGCGATTTTCAAGGCGAGTTTCGACAAGGCTAATCGCACTGCCGGAAGCTCGTTTCGAGGGCCCGGGCTCGCGAAGGGCCTCGAAATTCTCGCTTCGGTTAAGGCCAAAACCGGCATGCCGGCGCTGACCGACGTGCACGAGCCGCAGCAGTGTGCCGAAGTCGCCAGAGTCTGTGAGATTCTGCAGATTCCGGCGTTTCTCTGTCGCCAGACCGACCTCTTGATCGCCGCTGCCAAGACCGGAAAGGTCGTCAATATCAAGAAGGGGCAGTTTCTCTCGCCCTGGGCGACAAAGTATCTGGCCGACAAGGTTCGCAGCGTTGCCGGCAGCGGGGAAGTATTGCTGACCGAACGTGGCGCTTCGTTCGGCTATGGCAGCCTCGTCGTCGATATGCGCTCGTTTCCGATCATGCGGGAATACTGTGACGGCGTTGTCTATGACGCCACCCATTCGCTGCAGCTGCCAAGCTCCGGCGGCGCGAAAACCGGCGGGCAGCGCGAGTTCATCGCGACGCTGGCACGCGCGGCCATGGCCACCGGCGATGTCGATGGCCTGTTCGTCGAAGTTCACCCCGAGCCCGAAAAATCGCCGTCCGACGCCGACAACATTCTACCGCTCGACGATCTGAAGGGCCTTCTGAGCGAACTCGCCGCCATCAAAACCGCCCTGCTCGAATCCCGCAAAGCATCTTGACAAGAGGCACATCCTTGTCACATAAGAGTTGTAGGGTTTACTGTCATTGCGAGGATGGCGTCAGCCCGACGAAGCGGTCTGCCGAAGGCATAAGCCCAGCTCTGAGGCTAATCCCATCGTCATAGAGATTGCTTCGTCGCTACACTCCTCGCAATGACAATTTTTAAGCACACATTCAAATGTGACAAAGGGCTGTTAATGAGAGATTTGTGTTTGATGTTGTGTCTGGTAATGGTTCTGTTGGCCGGGGAACTTGCTGCGACCGGTCTGACGCTGTATTCGTATCAGGACGACCTTGGTCAGACGATAGTGGTCGACAGTCTCGAACGCGTGCCGGAAAAGTATCGAGACAGTGCCAAAAAGGGCTTTATTCCTTCGTTTCGCAGTGACCCGAAGCAAAAAAAGTCGTCGGCAGTAATAGAAACTGTGCCGGAAAGCGTCGTTATCGAGCGCTCTGACGGGCGCGATGCCGACCGTCAGTTCAGTGTCGCCCCACCACCCGAGGAAATCGAAATCGATACTGGTCTCGCCAGCGCGACGCTGAGTATGCAGCAGCTGCGGCAGATTCATCTCAACTTTGAGCGCATCTATATCGCTGCCCGCGATAACGGGTTGCAGTTTCCCGCGATCGGGCCGCTGTATCTGACCAACAACCAGCTGATCATCGACTTTCGCCTGCCTGCCGCAATGAGCAGCGACGCCGGCAAAGCCTGGCTTGGCAAGGCCGGCACTTTCTTCGATCAGATCAAAGGCCTGCAATACAATACCGGCATGTGGCTGTCGCAGAACTCGCCCGAGCTGCTGTCGACCATGCCAATGCTGGTCGCGCGCGCCAGAGTGCTGCTCAACGAGCTGGAAACCGCCTTTTCGACGATCCCGTCAGGAAAGTGAAGAATATTATCCGCCGATGACGCAGATTGTCGCCGATTTTTTGAGGGCTGGCCTAGCTTTAAGATTGTCTGAGAGAATGAGCGGTCTGGAGCTGAGGCCAGGCTGCAAGAGAAGAATTTGTCTGTAGACGCCACAGATTTTTTTAGGCGGGATTTCAGCTGCAGTAATTGGTTTGGCAGGGTCTGCTTAAGCCTTCTGTTTATCTGAGTAATCGGCGCAATCGGCGGTTTCTGCACGATTTTTTTCGATACCGATAACCCGGCTTCGCTAAGGCTACGCCGCGGCACGCGATAACGATTACGACAACGATAACGATTACGATTACGAAGCGAGAGTGCCGATAGATATTGCATGAAGAAGTCGCAAAGACAGGAGAAAGATATGCAATGCTCAAACTGCCCTGACCGGGAAGTATGCTACAATTTTGGTTCGATCAGCCCCAGCAGTCGTGATTACCAGCAGCTCAAACAGGCTTACCTGCGCACCCTGCGCTGCCGTCGCCAGCGTTTCGGCTGAAGAAGACGAATTCCTCGCACAAAGACGCAGAGCCGCAAAGAAAGAAGAGAAGAGCGTCCGCAGATTTGCGCAGATTTTTTAGGACTGGCCGGCTTCGCCGGGTGAGCAGGCCGAGTCTGCTTAAACCTGCGTTTTCATCTGTGTAATCGGTGAAATCTGCGGATGTGCTTTGCCTTCTAGAAGGCGATGGTGGCGCCGAAGATGAAGTTTTCGCTCTGTTTGGGCGCGATTGGTGACGGCAGGTTTTCGTAGTCGCCGTCAGAAACGTAGGCGGCGTTCAGATAGAACGAATTCTGGTAATTGAACCTGAATCCGAGACTGAACTTGTCACCGTTGAAGTCGTAGACGAAGCGCAGATGATCGTTGACCGGCACGGCGCCGCCAATCATGAAGAAAAACATGTCGGCATAACCCTCACCCTTGTCGTAGGTGTAGTTATAACCGCCAAAACGTGATCGGCGCAGCTTTTCCCAGCCGTTGTAGTAAAATTTGTAATCGTCTTCACCAAAATTCATGCCGACTCCGACCCAGGCCACCGGCACCCCGGCCGCAACCCAGACCGACTGGTAGCCTTCGTTGCCGGTAAAACTGCCGCCGAGCGTAACGTTGCCCGGCACCTGATACTTGAAGTTGAAATACAGCGGTTCGGCGATATCGAACCGGTCCTGATTGGCAAAAGGCTTGTCGACCGAAACCTCGATGCCGTCTTCGACGCCCCAGGCCAGACTGACGTTGGTGTCGAAATAATCTTCGTCGCGATACCTTGTACCATTGATATTATAAAGCTTGAACGGCTGCACGTGTACCCCGACAGCCATTTTACCGGGCTCCAGTACGCCGGGAGAGGGAATCAGTGTCGCGCCTGTTCCGCCGGCCATCGCGAGTCCCTGCCGTGGTGTCAGCCTTTCGGTCAACAGCGGCCGCAGTTCACCCGGAACCCGGGTCTGCGGAGGCAGCAGGTAATGCTCTCCATCGCGCTGCGATTGCGCCGAACCGAGCGGAACGAACTGCCCGGGCTGGCTGTGAACGTAGTATGCATCAGCTTCGGAGCTCTCGTAAGGGCTTGAATAAGCAGGCACCTGTATATCCTGAACCTTCGGGGCCGGTTTGACCTCCTGCCGGCGCGGGTTCGACATGAATGCCTGAAATCTGCCAAGATCGAGAGCAAAACCGCTGCTGGCAACTGACAGCAAGATTGCGGTGGCGGTACAGATTAAAGGTTTGCGACTTATCATGCTGCCAGTATCGGCACAGCTTTAACTTCTTTTAACAACAAAAATATCGATTGTTCTGTCATCCCGTCATTTGATTGTCGTTCTCATTTTCGTGCTCGTAATCGTTATCGTAATCGAAAAGAGCTCACGCCGAGCCGCAGAGACGCAGGCCGGAGAAGAAGATTTTCGCACAAAGGCGCAGAGACACGAAGACATCGAACCCGACTGCGACACCGATTTGCGTAAAGAAAGACAGTAATTCTCCATTTGATTATTGATGAGTATTTTCTGACTATTTTTGTTAATTTGGTGCTTGTACATTTTAAAAAAACGTGCATTTTTAAAGTATGCCCAAATTAACAATGGAAAGTCTTCGCTTATCAAACCTTCTAAGTGCAATTCGGGAAGAGTTTTGCAAGATTCCAGACCGTCGATCTCCCGAAAGCAGTGCTTTTGCTTTCCCTTTGCCCGAAGTTCTCATGTCAGGTCTGGCGATGATGTTCTTGCAAGACT
>JAKJFO010000256.1:0-4977 GCA_022704885.1 Candidatus Rifleibacteriota bacterium
CTGCGCCCCGGCTTCAGCTATCTCGAAAAAGACAGCCGGCAGTATCGCCTGACTCTCGCCGATAAAGGCTGGCGCCGTCATCAGAATAACACAACGCTGATGGCCGCCACTTACGGCAGCTATAAAGCCGGCTACAACTCGACCCTGCTTTTTGACGGGTTGCTGACGGCCAGCCGTTTTCTCGACCAGACACGTGATACGCAGGTTTTAAATGAAGCCTGGCTGCGTTTCGACATCAACAACGACCTGCAGGCCGGCATCGGCAAAAAGACCTTTAAATGGGGCAAAGGCTACGCCTGGAACCCGGTTAACTTCGGCGGCCGCCAGAAAGATCTCAATGACATAGATCTCGCGCTGGCCGGCTACAGCATGCTGTTCACACAGTTTACCCGTAACCTTTCGGGGCATCTCTCGAACACGACGCTGACCATGGCTTTATTGCCGGTGACCAAAGGCCTGAACGACGACTTCAGCGAAAATGACAGCCTGAACTTTATTTCGCAGTATTACATGCTGCTCGGCGACACCGATGTCGATCTCTACCTGATGGCCGGCACGTCTGGCAACCATAAGATCGGCGCCGATTTCAGCAAAAATCTGAGCAGCAACCATGAGATTCACGCCGAGCTCGCTTACGAACGCGAACAGCGGGGCTGGCAGATCAACCCGAACGGCAGCGCAATGGCCGACCAGCAGGCACGGGCCAGCTTTCTCGCCGGTACCCGCTATCTCGACCACCGAGATATCACCTACATTCTCGAATACCTGCACAACGGCGGCGGCCTGCACCAGTCAGAGATGGAAAACCACTACGCCGCCGCCGACCTCGCGCTGGCAACCGGCAACAAAGCGGCGATGCGCCAGGCCGCGCAGAATTACACGCAATACATCAACCGTCAGTTCGCGATGCGCGACTATCTCTATTTCAAGGCGTCAAAGCCTGAACTGTTCGGGCATCTGTATATGAACGGCGCCTTCTTTTCGGTTGTCAATCTAGCTGATAAAAGCCATTCAAATACGGTCGAAGTAAGCTACACCGGCCTGACCAACTACATCTTCACGCTGCGCCTGACCACTAACCTCGGCAACCATAACAGCGAATATGGCCAGAAATTGAGTTCCGACCGCATCGAAATGCGCTGCCAGTATTACTTTTAACCAGATTATGAGCAGCAGGCTAAGTCAGTGGAGTTTTAGACGGGCACGTGTTATATTTTCGATCGGACGGGAAGCCGCCTGTAATCGATCTACATCAACAGTCTTAATTGCCGAAAGCAACAACTTCTGTTGCGGCAAAGTGCTCTGACATTGCACATATTAATCACCAGACATGGCTATCCTCAAATCAGGCAGGGTATTTTGCCATAGCATAACGGAACAGCATGTGCGCAAAAAAGACTGAAAGAGATTCCTGGATAAGAAACCAGCATCGAATTATTTGTTACCGATACCAGGTCTGATACGTATGAATGTTTCAATAACCTTGGACAACAGGTAGCAATATCGATGTTGAAAGTGCTTCTCAGGAATCAAAAGGGCCAGCAGCTCAAAATTCTGAATCTGCTGCTTGGTTTTATATGCTTTTTTGTCCTGCCAGGTCTCATCATTTTTCGTGGAATTGATGGGATTATCGATATTGAGGCATCTGCAAGAAAGCAGCAGGCGGAACAAAAAAAGCAGGAATTGCTCGATCAACTCGAATTCTTTTCTGAAAATGACAGATTCGCACACTTCATTCTTCGTTCTCTTTGCTCTGAACTCGACAATGCCACCGATCCTCAAAACAAGCTCAAATCTGAAATTCGCAAACTTAAAAACAGCTTTCCCGGGGCTTTTACCTTCATAGTTGCCGACAAAGCCGGCAATCTACTGCCGACAATCTCTGACGAAACAAGCTATTCATATATGTATCGCCAGGCGGTCGAGCTGCTTTCCAACGTCAGTGACGCTTTCAAGCGCAATAAAGAATATGCGGCGATACCAGACTTCTCAACCCGTTTCAACAGGCTCAAACCGCTTCTCGGAGATCTTATCAAGCCAGACCATTTGACCATGCCATTGCACAAAAACAGATATGGACGATCGCTTCTGGCTTCTGGCAACAAGAACCGGTTTCATCTTTGGCATGGTCACGGCGGCAACCTGAAACTGCTGGTCTATATAAGCCGTGATTTCATCAGAGGCGACACAGGTCTGCGCTGGATAACCAGCAGGCTTAACCGTAGCAATTCTGAAACTATCGCCGGCTTTTCCAGTTATCCTCCTGACCAGAACAGCTTCATACCTGTGCTGGCAAAAGAACTTGCAGCAAAAGTCACCATGGCCCTGGCCAGTCATGAAGAAATGAACATTGCTCCTGAAGAATCCGACAATGCCTGGCAAGCGATTTCGTGTCGTTTCTTAAACCAGTATTGGCGTGGATTCGCTCTGTTCCGACACAATACGCAGACCGACCCGGCAGTTATCAAAGCGGCATTTACCGCTACTGTCGTCAAATACCTTTTTGTTTTGTGCTTTGTGCTTTTTGTCTACCAGCTTAAGCACCCTTTTTCAATGACAGTAAAGCTCAAAATATCGGCGTTCTTCGCATTTGCAGTCATTCTTCCCATTCTGGTCATTTTTACCCAGACCATGGAATACGTTCGTCAGACCGAGACAGAAATGATGAACGATCTTAAAAATGAAGCCTGTCATGCAATCGAAAAGCTTGATGGTAATTATGAATGGTTTCTCAAAAAGCGCGCAAACGCTTTAACCAGCTATCTTATCGCCAATATTGAGCATCACCCGGAAACACTTCAACAAAAAGAGTCGTTGCGAAGATTTTTCGATAATCTCATACCTGTCGCGAACCCTGGCGAAGTGATGATTACAGACAAACACGGCACAGATTACCTGCTGGGAATTTCCAGAAGAATTACCCGTGACAGAGCACCAATGTGTTCAGCGGCCAGCAATGCCCTCAAAACCCTGATTTCAGGATATATCGCAGACAAAGGCCCCACGACCAGCATTTTCGACATGCTGTTTTACACCGGAATTTACGAACATCAGAATGACATCTCCTATTTCGGTATCGGCGACTTCGAAATGGGCAACTATTACCGACTTTTGCAGCCAAAGGGGAAGTGCAGAGACGCTATGCTGCTGTCAGTCGTTTCCTGGCGCCTGCATGAATTGCAGCGCGATCATATAGAAAATTACTGCCTGCATGATTTGGCAGAAAACGGCGACCTGCAGATAGCCGCCTATTGTAGAACTGGAGAAGATCTTTTCCTGGCACCGAATACCAGCCAGCCGCGTTTAATAAACCTTCTGAAAATGTCGGTTAACCGTAAGATAACTCAAGTAGATCGGCTTAGTCTCAATGGAAAAGAACACATTGCTGTAGCAATGCCCGGAAGACAGCTGAACCGCATGATACTGGCGGCCTTTCTACCCTTGGAGAAGGTAAAAAAACAGCGAGAAATTATCATCAACCGGGCCAAGGCTCTGGTATTGTCTCTATGCCTGCTTGCCATGGCAACGCTTTACCTTCTCAGAAAATGGCTGTTCAGACCGTTACACGAGCTCAAAACCGGGATCGATGCTATCGCGAAAAGAGATTTTCACAAGCGCCTTGAAATTGTCTGCCACAATGAATTTGGCGAACTCATGACAGCTTTCAATCATTCACTCGAAACTCTTCAGGAACTCGAAGTAGCTAGAATAGTCCAGGAAAGCCTGCTCCCCGAAAACGCCCTTACCAGCAATCGCTGCCAGATCGTTGCAAAAACCAGAATTATGACAAATCTCGGCGGCGATTATTACGACATGATTCCTCTCGGCAGCAGCAAAGTTCTGCTGTTCATTGGAGATGCAACCGGGCATGGGATTCCGGCTGCCTTGAGTATGGCCATGGCCAAGTCGATTTTGATTCATGAAAACCATCTTGGCCTGACTGCCGAGAAACTCATGCAGCAGGTAAATCAGGTTTTTGGAAACCTCCGCCGGCATGGCAGCAAAGATTACATGACTGCACTCTGCATAGAGCTTGATAGCACAAGCGGTAGCGGTCGTGCCATAAATGCCGGGCATTGCTATCCGATTATCTTCAGGCAAAATACTGGCGAAACCAGAATTCTTTCAGAGATAAATGCTTTGCCACCCGGATTCGACGCAAAAATTCACTATCAGGCGTCGGAATTTATGTTGCAACCAGGCGACAGGCTGTTTCTGTTTACCGATGGATTTGTCGAGTGTCAGGACAAAAGCGGCCAACAGATCGGCTTTGACGGCCTTGCAAAAATAATCTCAGCGACAGCCGGACAGACCTCAGATAGCCATATTGCCAACATTTTCCAGAGACTTGAAAGTCTGTCAGCACAACTTCAGGATGACTGCACCATGATTGTGTTGAGTTTTCAATGAAACAGAAAAGCATTTTTGTACAGTTTTATCTTATACTGACGCTTCTTTTGATTCCTGCAGCAGGGATCAACGAAGGCTTGAAGTACTTTGCCGAAAATCGCAAAAAAATAGAAATCAGCAGTGCAGCTCGAGAACTGACCGGAATCAGAAACGATCTTCAGCTGCACGCCGACCAGCAGAAGTTCTGGGTCAACCAGCTGAAGACCTGGTTCTCCGAGGCTGAATCACCTCTGCAATTCGCAGACCGACTGAAGGAATTTCTCAGCCGTTATCAGTCAGAAGTAGTATTTGCCGTATACGACAAGCATTCTCGACTGGTCAGCGATAATTTTATCCTAGACCCGGCAGAACGCACAAAATGGGATGAAGCTGGCATATCGCTGCAGACTGCCATGACAACTGCTGTTTCGCCAAAATACTATGAAGCTGTCGATAGATTACGACCTGTCATGGGGCGCAATCTCTTCGTTCCAACCACAGATAACCCAGAATTTAATTCCTGTAACATTCTTTATCAAAACGATTTTGAGAAAGACCTCTATCGCTGCTGGCTGGCGAAAAACAGCC
>JAKJFO010000256.1:4988-5363 GCA_022704885.1 Candidatus Rifleibacteriota bacterium
GAGAATTTCCACAAAGGAACTACAAAAGAAGACCGGTCTGAAAGCCTTTATAAGCACACTCGATCCTGAAAAAACGCAATTTGAAAGCTTTTCTGAAAGCGAACAGGACTTCGACCGGCACTCTGCAACGTCACGTATTGCTTATCAAAAACTGTTGCAACAGCCGGCGCATGAATTCATCGAATATGAAAACAAACTCTTCAGTAGAGCGCAAACTGGTATAAACTCATGGGTTCTCATCACTTACCAACTTTCAGACAAACAGATGCGCCCGGGTAGAATTGTCGTCGCTGGGCTGCTGCTGCTGATCTTTTTCATATTATTTTTGCAGCGAAACGGCTGGTTTCCGGCCAGAATAGAAAATCTGCCTTTACT
>JAKJFO010000257.1 GCA_022704885.1 Candidatus Rifleibacteriota bacterium
CCGGCCGGGCCGAGATTTCTGAAGATCCTATGGGTCCGGAACAGACTGACTTCGTCATCATGCTCAAATCACGCCATGATTTTCCGCAGGGGCGATCCAAGGCAGAGGTAACCGAGCATATCAGACAGGTTTTGAGCCAGGTTCCCGGACTCAGACATTCATTCTCGCAGCCGATCGCATTGCGCGTAAACGAGCTGATTTCGGGAATAAAGAGCGATGTCGCCGTAAAAATCTTCGGTGACGATCTTGATCTGCTGGCCAAATACGCAGTTGAAGTATCGGCTATTCTGGCAGCCACTCCTGGCTCCAGCGACAGCAAATCGGCTCAGCTCTCGGGCATGCAGCAGCTCGACATTCAGATCGATCGGGCAGCTGCGGCAAGATACGGCCTCAATTCCGTAGATGTAAATGAACTGATCGAAACCGCAGTCGGCGGCAAAGTTGCCACCACGATAATAGAGGGCCAGCGACGTTTTGATCTGCAGATTCGTTATCCCGAAAATATCCGCAAGAACCAGGAAGACATCATGAATCTTCGCATTCGCACCCCTGGCGATCAGCTGATTCCGTTACGGCAGATAGCTACGATAAAGCAGGTCGAAATTCCGATCGAAGTAAAACGCGAAAATGGCCTCAGAAGCCTTGTCGTCGAAGCAAACGTGCGCAACCGCGATCTCGGCAGTTTTGTCAGCGACTTGCAGAAACGCCTGGAGCCGTTGGAAGCAAAACTTCCGACCGGATATTTCTTAAGTATCGGTGGTCAGTTCGAAAACCAGCAAAGAGCTATGAGCAGACTCGCTCTGGTTGTTCCGGTCGTATTGCTGTTCATTCTGATCCTTCTGGTAATGGCGCTGGGAAAATTGCGTGACGCACTTCTCGTCATAGCTATTCTGCCGTTTGCGCTGGTAGGAGGAATTATCGCCCTGTGGCTGTGGAATATGACCTTCTCGGTCTCTGCCGCAGTCGCATTCATCGTCTTGCTCGGTGTTGCCGTTCAGGACGGCGTTCTGCTGATCTCATTCATGCGTCAGCTGATCGAAGAAGGCAAAGCTCTGCCGGTCGCGATAAGGCAGGCTTGTGCCCTGCGTTATCGTGCCATCATGATGACGACTCTGACGTCTTTCATCGGTCACGTTCCGATGCTGCTGTCAAATGGATCAGGTGCAGATATTCAGCAACCGCTCGCGCTGGTTGTGAATGGCGGTCTGATTTCGTCGACATTGCTGACGCTATATGTGGTTCCCGTAATTTTCGGTTTGCTTGAGAAGCGTTATGCCGTACTTGACGAAAAGGACATAAAAGAGCCGGCTGTCGAAAGCGTTTAACGGTCAAACTGGTTTAAGTTATGAAAATTGCCCGCCGTTCATTCGGCGGGCAATTCTGTTGTTGCGCATCGCCAGCTCTCCTGAGTCATGCAGAGAAGCTGCGTCAGAAGGTTAAGTTAAAATTGCCGAAGCTGGCAGTCTTATTTGTTACCTGGGGAAGGCAATCAGGGTAGAGTTTAGTTCAGAGCGATTTGAGAAAGTCGATCACTCTGCTGGTGATGAAGTCTGGGGTCGAGGCGCCGGCCGAGACAACGAGCCGGTCTACGCCGGTGAACTGGCTCGGATCTAGCTCTGCCTCGGTTTCGACGTGAAACGTTCGTGGGCAGAGGGCACGCGCGATTTCGGCGAGACGGCGGGTGTTTGCGCTCGATTTGCCGCCGACGATGACAACCGCGTCGGCATCGGCAGCCAGGCGTTTGATTTCTTCCTGGCGCTCAGAGGTGGCCTGGCAGATTGAATCGCTGATAACTGCTTCTCTGGCGCGCGATTTGAGCAGTTGTGCTATTTTATTGAATTCAGAGGCGTTGTAGGTGGTCTGCGCGATGATCATGATTTTGTCAGGCGGCTGTTCCTTTTCGGCATCGGCATAGTCAGCGATCAGCCGGTGATTACCGTGGGCGAAGCTCTGAAGGCTCAAAATCTCAGGGTGGCGGGGGTCACCGATGATGTAGATGAAGTAGCCCTGCTCGCTGTATTTTCTGATCTGGCGCTGGCTGGTGACGACATGCGGGCAGGTGGCATCGACGACCCCGAGATTTTTTTCCTTGATGCTGGCAATGCTGCCATCGGGCATACCATGTGCACGGATAATGATCGTGCCTTTTTCGACGGTTTGCCAGTCGTTAACTGAATCGACACCGTGTTTCTGCAGATATTCGACGGCCTGTGGGTTGTGGATCAGCGGGCCGCAGGTATAAACCGGTTCGTTTGATTTTGCGGCGGTATCGATGGCAATCTGCATGGCGCGTTTGACGCCCATGCAGAATCCTGATGTTTTCGCGAGTATGATGTTCATTGCTTGTCTGCTGGCCAGGCGGCATCGACCGTCTGAAATTCGCCCGAGAAAACATGCGCCATTGTCTTGTTGAACTCACTTTTCATGTCAGCCGAGCCGCGCCGGTGCCGGCGCTGCACGCGAGTTACGTTGCCGGCCGCATCGAACTCGACTTCGGCAGCAAAGAGTGGCTTTTCCGGGTCGGTCAGCAGTCCGTAGCGCATATCGTTAAGCATGACACGGCGCTGGCCGTTCTCGTCGATCACGCTTTTTACCTGCAGCATATTCATAGCGAACCATTTGAAGAGCTGCGCGTGCTCGTGCTGCATGGCCTTTAACGCGTATTCATCAGTATCGGATTCATGCAGGACTATTGGCGTCAACGGGTTTTTCGATGCGGTTTTGAGATAAGTGACCATGTAACGGTTGCTGGCATCGCGGGCGACAACGCGAAATACCGATATATTCATGAAAGTAGGATTGGCACGGGTTTCGACTGGTTCAAACCCTTTGGCTCTGAACATTTCGTTGCCGAGCGCTATCATTTTTTGCGAATTATAATAGCCGTAACCCGCATAAAGAGAGGTTATCGCCAGTGCTGCCACGGCCAGTTTTTTTAGGCGCAGCGGAGTCGTGAACATGAAAATTCCTGCTAATGTCGCCACCAGCAACGGAAACGAATAGATCGGGTCGATGATCGAAAGTGCGTCGGCCGCGAGACGTCGGTCGCTGAAAGGCCACCAGAGGCTGGTGCCGTAGGCAGTGAACCAGTCGATGACCGGGTGGGTGATCAGGCTCAAAAAAGCCATGCCGATCCAATGCTTCTGGTCGAGATCAGAGCGTGCGAGTTTTTTGCACAAAATGCCGATTGGGACGGCCATGATCGTCAGCAGAAAAAATGAGTGAGTTGGCCCGCGATGGAACTTCATTGACGCCCAGGGGCCAAGCAGACCGGCAATAATGTCGAAGTCTGGCAGCAGGCCGATTATAAAACCATAAACAGCACTTTTCCTGCCTATTTTGTCGCTGTAGCCGGCCTGTGCTGCTGTAGAACCCAGTAAACCCTGTGTGATTATATCCATGGCTGTAGCCTCATGCTACAAATATAACTAATATAGTGTCATTTGGCAATCGCTATTGCCGGGAAACATGAGAAGGTTATTCGCTCCAGCTATTTTGCGGCTTTGAAGGTGAATTTTTGCCCGCTGAGCGTCGCTTCATACATCAGGCCCGCGTCGGGGATGACGAAAACCATGGTGCCATCTTTGAAGCCTGCTGTCTCAGCAGCACCGACATCAAAAACGATGGCCGATATATTGGCGCCGAGCTCAAACTTACCGTTCTTGAATTTTTCGAGAGTAAATTCATCCTGAAAGAAAATGATTTCGCTGTAAACCTGCCCACCAAGCTGAAAGCCGATAGAAACCTGAGTCATGGTGGTGGTGCCGATGAACTTGCCTTTCTGATAAACGCGGCCATTGCCGCCGGCGCCGCCAATGCCGATACCGGCTTTGCTGATGCGCGGAAAAACTGCCCAGGCAACAGCTTTGTCGAATACTTTTTGAATGCCGGGGTCTTTTTCTTTCATGCTCTTGATAATGAGCTGACAGTTTTCTTCACCACTGCGGCGGTGACGGCGTTTGAACAGGGCTTCGGCGGGAGTTTCGATCAGGCAGCAGAGCAGAACGGCCGCAATCAGCAGCGCAACTGAATTTCTCATTGCATGTCCTCAACAATCTGTAGATTTTATAAATGTATTGTCTATCAAATTGGCGAACTTTGCAACAGCGTTAAATGCTTGAACTGATCATACTCAGCGTTTGCCGGTGCGGATCGGATGCAGAATTTTTGTGGCAACACTTTCAGGCACTTCGGAGTAGTGCAATACTTCCATGCTGTAGCAGGCGCGGCCCTGCGAAAGAGTTCGCAGATGTGTCGAGTAATTGAACATTTCGGCGAGAGGTACATGGCATTCGATGATGCGTAGATCGTTGCGCATTTCCATGTTTACGACCCTGCCGCGGCGTGAGTTTATGTGGCCGATGATATCGCCCATATACTGCTCGGGTGTTTCAATTTCGACCCGCATTTCTGGTTCGAGCAGCACTGGTTGTGCCTGGGCCAGACCTTCGCGCATTGCTTCCACAGCTGCGGTTTTGAATGCGATCAGGCTGCTGTCGACTTCGTGATAAGAACCGTCGAGCAGTGTAACCTTGACATCAACGACGGGGTATTTGGCCATGGGGCCTTCACTGAGCGCTTCACGCACGCCCTGCTCGATGCCGGGAAAGTAGACAGAAGGTACGGTGCCGCCCTTTATCTGCGTGTCGAATACGAAGCCGCCGCCGCGCTCGAGCGGTTCGATGTCCATGATGACATGGCCATACTGACCACGCCCGCCTGTCTGCTTGGCGCATTTGCCTTCACTGTGCACCATGCGGCGGATTCCCTCTTTATAGGCAACCTGCGGAATTCCCACTTTTGCCCGCACATTGAACTCGCGAACGATGCGATCGACAATAATTTCGAGGTGCAGTTCACCCATTCCAGAGATGATGGTTTCGCCGGTATCCTGATCCATCGAGGCTTTGAATGTCGGGTCTTCATCCATCAGGGTGTGCAGAACCGTGCTCAGCTTCGTCAATTCGCTTTTTGACTCAGGTTCAATCGCAACCGAGATGACAGTTTCGGGAAAGGTGATCTTTTCGAGAACTGGCGCATCTTTACTGAATGCCAGCGTATCGCCGGTTCCCATTCGCTTTGGCCCTACAATTGCGACGATATCGCCGGCCTGAACTTCTTCGAGGTCGGTGCGCTGATTTGCGTGCATCTGCAGAATGCGGCCGATGCGCTCTTTGCTGCCGCGCGTGACGTTATAAACCTGATCGCCGGCCTTGAGAGTGCCGGAGTATAC
>JAKJFO010000258.1 GCA_022704885.1 Candidatus Rifleibacteriota bacterium
CAAGCTGGTCGGCCTGCCAGCTGAAGGTTGTTTCGGCAATAAAGAGCGAACCATGCGAGCAGGAAAGGCTTGAACATGTCTGATGCTGAGAGTGACATTCGTCTGCATGATCGGCCGAGGTATACATGGCTGAGCTCTGGTGACTGCAGTCATGTGATTCATGGCAGATTTCGTGAATGACTCCCTGTAACAACACGGCAAAAACGGCGATAAGCAACGTGAAAGCAAAAGCTTTCTTCGTGTCGTTTGACCGCAACAATTTTGCCACCTCGCCTGGAGTATTATAGAGTGAATATAGCAGAATTTGCATACCACTGCCATATGTTCTGATATTTGCGAAAGCGTACATGAACAAGGCTGCCATAGCTAATGAGGCAGCCTTGTTTATTTGATTAAGATTACTTCTGGGCAGGGGCCGGGTGTTTGATTTTGCCAGTGGCTTCTATGTTAACTTTTTTGCCGGGGTTGGCCTGAGCCATTTTGCCAAATTCACTTTCGTGCTCGTTGAGAATGTGTATCAGAATCTCAAGTTCTGAATCACCGTTGGTGATGAAAACTCTCAGAAAAACTGCACGCTCCCGCAGCATCTTGATCGAGGCATAGGCTACATCTATAGTGATATTGCCGCCTTCATAGAGATTTATGATGATTGCAAGTGCGGTAGCAACACCTTTGGCGGTCTCGATGCCACGAATCATGGTTTCGAGCTGGGCATTGATTTTGTCGGCTTTCAGCCAGACAAAGTCCTCGTCAGAAGGATTGCCTTTACCGGTTTTATCAGACTGATCAGGGTTACCATTATTGGCAAGTTCAGCCAGTTTTGTGACTATTTTGCTGTACCCTTCAAGCACCGACCGGAAATTATTTTCGTCAAAGGCCATGACCGGCGCACTGCCGATCAGGCTTGCAAGCACCAGAATCACTATTATTCTGTTCATAACTTCCTCCGTCTGAGAACGTATACTCTCATCCTAAGGAAATTATGACAATGTGTCCAGAGGTCAGCCGAACATGCTGTTGAGTTCTGCCGCCATTTCGCGTGCGATGCGGGCCAGCTCACCCTTTTTCTTTTTCAGAAACGTCGGTACATTGGCCTTGCTGACCTTCGACAGCTCGCTTATCTTTTCGACAAGCTCGCGCAGCGTCAGTTCATAGTTCTTTGGCGTGCGCGGAATATCGACCATGGCATGCATCTCAAACTTGATGGTCGCAATTCGAAAATCCATTTCATCGAGAACTTCGTTAAACTGTTCGCTGATCTTGCGATCAGGGTCGAATTCCTTGTCACTGTCAGCTTCGTCTTCGATAAATCTCAGGTAGTCCAGCAGAAGTTCTTCCATTTTTCCTCCAGAAAATCAGTTTCAGAGATCGTAAGGGGTCAGGCTTTCGTAACCGTTTTCAGTCACTACGACGGTCTGTTCGAATTGTGCGGAAAGAGAGCCATCGCGAGTCACTGCTGTCCACTGGTCGTCGAGCACGCGCAGAAAGCGTTTGCCAAGATTGACCATTGGTTCGACCGTGAACACCATGCCAGGAACCATGGTGATCCCGGTGTGGGGCTTGCCAAAATGAGGTATATCGGGTGGCTCATGAAAAACCTTGCCAATGCCGTGGCCGATGAATTCACGAACTACTGAGGCTCCTTCGCCTTCGGCATACTGCTGAATTTCATGACCGATATCGCCGATTGTGTTGTCAGGCTTAACGGCAGTCAGGCCACGCTTGAGCGACTCACGTGCGATATTGACGATCTTGTGCGCGTCTGCTCCACATTCGCCAACGAAAAAAGTCATATTGGCATCAGCATAATAATCATCAAGAATCGAAGTGACATCGACGTTTACGATGTCGCCTTCGATCAGAACACGGTCAGACGGGATTCCGTGGCAGATGACCTCATTCACCGAAGTACAGATGCTTTTTGGAAAACCCCGATAATTCAGCGGTGCCGGGCGCGCTCCGTTTTTGATCGTATAATCATGCACGAGACGATTGATATCGTTGGTGGTCACTCCAGGCCGGATAAATTCTTTTGCGAGCCAGAGAGTATCTACTACAAGCTTGCCGGCTTTTCTGATTCCGGCGATGTCTTTTGGTGTCTTGAGTTTTATACGGTAATTCCTCAGGTAGAGATCGGCTACGCTAAGAGTATGAGCAGACTGACTGATCATGCAGCATCTTTTGTATTTGAGCCCGCTGCCGCATGGACAAAGGTCGTTGCGGCCTGTTATAAGTTCTTCTTTCATGATTTTCTCCTGCCACTGGGACAAGCCGAACCTGTCGACCGAATGAGCTTTTGAGTATACTCCTGCCAGCAAATAGAAACAAGTATAAAATGCTTGCGAATGTACGATTTTACATCTAATATAACCCCTTACAAATTTTTAATTCAAGGAGGTTTGCGATGCGAAAATGGCGTCCGGAAGATTCTGCTGAACTCTACAACATTGAAGGCTGGGGAATTGGTTATTTTGGGGTCAACAAAGCCGGAAATGTTACTGTCATGCCGCATCGCAACCCGAAACAGGCAGTCGACATAAAAGAAATTCTCGACGAACTCTCGCTCAAGGACGTGTCGTTTCCGGTATTACTGAGATTCCCCGACATCCTCGACGAGCGTATCGAAACCATCTCTAACTGCTTTAAAAGCGCATCTGAAGAATACAATTTTGGCGGAAACTACTACACGGTCTACCCGATCAAGGTGAATCAGCAGCGCCCGGTCGTCGAAGAAATCGTGCAGTATGGCCAGAAGTTCAACATCGGCATCGAAGCTGGCTCTAAGCCAGAACTGCACGCGGTTCTGGCGCTGATGGACAACCCGGACGCGATTATCATCTGCAACGGCTATAAAGATGAAGAATTCATAGAACTCGCTCTGTTGGCCCAGAAAATGGGAAAGAAAATTTTTATCGTCGCCGAAAAGTTCAACGAACTCAAGCTCATCTGTAAACTCGCCAAAACCCACAAAGTCCGCCCGAACATCGGCATGCGCATCAAACTGGCCGCATTCGGCAGCGGCAAATGGGAAGACTCAGGCGGCGACAAGAGCAAGTTCGGCCTAACCCCGACCGAACTGATCGAGGCCGTCGAATACGTTAAAGAAGAAGAACTCATCGACTGCATCAAGCTCATACACTGCCATCTCGGCAGCCAGATCACCAATATCCGCAAAATAAAACGCGGACTCAAAGAAGCTTCTCAGTTCTATGTTCAGCTGCACAAACTCGGCTGTAACCTTGAATACGTCGACATCGGCGGCGGCCTTGGCGTCGATTACGACGGCACCCGCACGACGATTTCGAGCAGCATCAACTATTCGATTCAGGAATACGCCAACGACGCAGTATCTGCCCTTCAGGATGCCGCCGACAAAAACGGCCTGCCTCACCCGCACCTGATCACCGAGTCAGGCCGGGCATTGACCGCCCACCACTCGATACTGGTGTTCAACGTGCTCGAAACCACTTCGCCACCCCGTGCTGATTTCGAAGAACTCGAACTCACCAAAAAAGATCACGAACTGGTGCGCGACATGCACACCATCTTCGATTCTCTTACTGACCTGACCATGATCGAAGCCTGGCACGACGCACAGCAGCTGCGCGAAGAAGCACTCGACCTCTTCAACCTCGGCATGCTCGATCTCAAGTCTCGCGCCAAAGCAGAACGCCTGTTCTGGGCAATCGCCCACGAAGTCAGAGAACTGGCGAGCCAGCTGAAGCATTCGGCCGAAGAGCTGCGCCAGCTCGACAAAATACTCGCCGAAAAATATTTCTGCAACTTCTCGCTGTTCCAGTCATTGCCCGACGCCTGGGCCGTTGACCAGCTTTTCCCGATCATGCCTTTGCACCGCCTCGGAGAAAAACCGACGCATTCAGCAACAATTCAGGATATCACCTGCGATTCAGATGGTAAGATCGACCGCTTCATCGGCAACCGCAATTTCAATCCCTGCCTGCCGTTGCACAATCTAAAAACCTATGAACCCTATTATCTCGGGGTGTTCATGGTTGGCGCGTATCAGGAGATTCTCGGCGATCTGCACAACCTGTTCGGCGATACCAACGCCGTGCATATAACGGTTAACGATGATGGCAGCTATCAGATCGACAAGATCATCGACGGCGAAACCGTGGCCGACGTGCTCGACTACGTGCAGTTCAACGCAAAAAAACTGGTGCGCACCATGGAATCATGGGTGGCCTCTTCGGTTAAAGAAGGCAAGATCACGATTACCGAAGGCAAAGAATTTCTCGCCATCTACCGCTCGGGCCTCTACGGCTACACCTATCTCGAATAAAACAGCAACAAAAACGCCGCGCCGGTTATATTGCCGGTGCGGCGTTTTATTTTAAACTGATATCAATCTGGCTGGTTTTTCTGGACTTTGGCCCAGCCATCTTTGAGCGAGACGGTGCGGTTGAAGATGAGATGATCGCCGGTTGAATCAGCATCCTTGCAGAAGTAACCCATGCGCAGAAACTGCAGTGGTGCGCCAACCGCGACATCGGCCAGAGCCGGTTCAACCACGCTGTCAGTAAGCACTTCGAGCGAATCCGGATTCATTCTGCTGATGAAGTCTTCACCCTCTTCAACCTTGTCAGGGTTTTCCTGGTTGAAGAGATGGTCGTAAAGGCGAATTTCAGCTTTACGGCCCAGAGTGGCCGAAACCCAATGCAGCGTGCCCTTGACTCTGCGGCCATCTGGAGAAGCGCCGCCGCGGCTGGCCGGGTCGTATTCGCAGTGAACTTCGACGACCTTTCCGGCAGCGTCTTTGACGACACTGCGGCAGGTCACGTAATATGCGTGCTTCAGGCGAACTTCGGCACCTGGAGACAATCTGAAGTATTTTTTCGGTGGGTCTTCCATGAAGTCTTCTGCTTCGATGTAGAGTTCGCGGGTAAAAGCGACCTTGCGGGTGCCGGCATTCGGATCTTCGGGATTGTTGTCGGCATCGAACACTTCGACGAGGTCGGCAGGATAGTTGGTAATGACAAGTTTGACCGGGCGCAGAACCGCCATGAAGCGAAGTGCATTGCGGTTGAGGTCATCACGCACGCAGTTTTCGAGCAGAGCGAATTCGACCGTGCTGTTGGCCTTGGCAACACCAATGCGGTCGCAGAAATCGCGCAGAGCTGCTGCCGGGTATCCGCGGCGGCGCATGCCTGAAATAGTTGGCATGCGTGGGTCGTTCCAGCCTG